>NZ_JAPEPI010000004.1:0-300000 GCF_026340305.1 Streptomyces sp. NBC_01381
GAAGGTCCTCACGAGCACTTCGGCCTCGGCAAGGGGCTGATGACCACCATCCACGGCTGGCACCAACGGTGGGTCTCGTCCTGCCGGAACTGGCGGGCATCATGGACGGCATCGCTGTACGCGTCCCCATCGAGGACGGTTCGCTGACCGACCTCAGCGTGGTCCTGGACCGGTCGGTGACCACGGACGAGATCAACGCCGCGTTCCGGGAAGCCGCCGACGGGCCGATGAAGGGTGTTCTGCGGGTGTCGGACGTCCTGATCGTCTCCGGGGACATCGTGGGCGATCCCGCTACGTGCGTCTTGGGGCTACACGATCCGCCTCCTCGACCTCGCCGAATACGTCGCCACCCGTCTCCCGCAGCGTTGGCGGACGACGGAGAACTTCGGCTGCGGCACCTCGGCATGCCCCCGCACCGTTGCCTTCGCGGGGCATCGTGGAGGTGGACGCCGAGTACGCCGCTCTGGGCGTGATCGGGCCGGACGGCCGGCTTGCGGACTCACCCGACCGGGATTCACTCGTGCGGCACGATCGCGACCGGGCAACGGACGTTGTGCATCACCGCGTGCGCGACTGGACCGGTGTGCGCGCCGATCCTGGCAGGGCGCGTCCTGCGGCCGACGGCGAGCAGACCGGCGTCCCCCGTGGCATCCAGGAGCTGCTGTGCCGGACGACCCTCCTCGACCAGCTCACGGACCTCCACCGCGGGGTACTTCTCCCGCCACGGCGCGATCGCGGTGGCCAGCCTCCGCTCCGCGGCCACACGCAGCTCCTTGCGTGCCTTGGCCTCCAGAGCGTTCGGTACGTACGGCAACCGCCACGCGTACACCACCCGCAGCGGAGCGGCACGCAGCGTCGCGGCTTCGAAGGCGAACGCGAGCAACGCCTCGCACGGTCCCACCGGGTCGATGCCGACCACGATGTCGCGGTACGGGGTGTGCGCCGACTTCCGGCCCTCTGTGTCCGGCATGTGCTCGTCCTCGAGGCTCTCGCCGGCCCGTACGAGCACGACGGGCCGCGTCATATGGGCCACAGCCGCCAGCGCCACCGAACCGGCCATGAACCCGCCGAAGCCGCTGAACGCCCGGCTGCCCAGGACCAGCAGCTCGGACTCGTCGCCCGCCTCGACCAGGGCGTCGGCCGCGGGCCGGGAGATCTGCTCGGCACTCAGATTCAGCTGTGGATACCGTTCGTTGAGGCGCCCAATGGCACCGCGCAGGATGCGCCGCGCCCAATGGCGCGGAGCATCCAGCTCGGGCAGCGCTGACTCGGCGGGCGCCCAACCGCCCTCCCAGGCGTGCACCAGGCGCAGCGGCAGACCGCGCCTCAGCGCCTCCCGCGCCGCCCAGTCGGCGGCGGCGAGGCTCTCACGCGAACCATCAAGTCCCACGACTACGGGGCGCAGCATGGCTCAACACCTCCCCGGATCCGGGCCCACACGCTCTCCAGCGGACCCTGTAGTAACAGGATCGTCGTGGAGGGGCCGGAGGGAGCAGGGGCTACGGGGCCATCCTCCGGGGCCGAACGGCCCATTTCCGCTGCTCAGGAGAGGACCGGCGCGGGGGTGGGGTGGCGGGTCAGGGCGGCCGCTCCACCACGGGGTCCTGAAAGACCCCCAGCGCGGCCCCGCGGGCGGGGGACGGCTCACCGGGCCTGCCATTCCTCATGAGAGCCCATAGGGACCCGGGTCAGGGCCACTCGGCCCATGTCTTCCGCCAGTCCTTGACCGACGCTGAAAGCAGCGTCGTACACCAGCGGCAACGGCCGTGCCGGCCGGCGCACGAGGAGACGCAGCCATGACCATCGTGACAACGCCCCACACGACCGGGACGCTTCCCGCCAAGTACCGGGGGCGGCTGATGGGTATCGCACGCCACGTGAGCCTCCCCGGGGGGCATCCGCCTGTTCAACGAGGGCGGCCGCGCCGATCATTTCTGGGTCGTCCGCTCCGGCACGGTCGCCCTCGACATGCGGGTGCCCGGTCGCCGCTCGGCGGTGATCGCGACGCTGAGCTTCGGCGACCTCGTCGGCTGGTCCTGGCTGTTTCCGCCCCACGCGTGGCAACTGGGTGCGCAGGCGGTGAGTCCGGTGGGTGCCTGGGAGTTCGACGCCGAGAGCGTACGGCAGATGTGCCGGGACGATCCCGGCATGGGCAGCGCCGTCGCTCTCTGGGTCGGCCGGGTGCTCGCCCACCGACTCGACGCCGCCCGCACCCCCCCTGCTCGACCTGTACGCCCCCTACGGCAGCGGAACCCGCGGGTGAAGATCCTCGCCCGTCCGTCTTCGCAGCAGAGCACAACCGGAGGACACCATGCACGGCACTCCGCACATCGTGAGCGATGTCATGACCGGCACCGTCGTCACCCTCGGCCGTGGGGCGACGTTCAAGGACATTGTGAAGACCATGCAGCAGTGGAAGGTCAGCGCCCTGCCCGTACTGGAGGAAGGGAACCGGGTCGTCGGCATCGTCTCCGAGGCCGACCTGCTGCCCAAGGAGGAGTTCCGCGACAGCGACCCGGACCGGCACACCCAGTTGCGGCGCCTGTCCGATCTGGCCAAGGCCGGTGCGCTGACCGCGGATGAACTGATGACTGCCCCGGCCGTCACCGTCCACGCGAACGACACCCTCGCGCAGGCTGCGCGAACGATGGCACGCGCCAAGATCAAGCGGCTGCCCGTCGTTGACGACGAGGGCGTCCTGCACGGCATCGTCAGCCGCGCCGACCTGCTCAAGGTGTTCCTGCGCGACGACGAGGACATCGCGGAGGAGGTCCGCCGTCAGATCGTCGCCTACCTCTTCCCCGCGCCCATCGAAGCGATCCGGGTGGACGTGCGCGACGGCGTCGTCACGCTCACCGGCCGCATCCGGGACACCATGCTCGTGCCCGTTGCCGCTCGTCTGGTGCGAGCCGTCGAAGGCGTGGTGGACGTCAACTGCGCGCTCATGGGCCCGCACCGCCGCCCGGACCTCGACCCGGATCTTCCGGGTGGCGGAGGAACGCCCCAGGTCTCGGGAGCCGGCGACACCGCGTGACGCACCGGCACGGGCACCACGACCGGGCCCGTGCCGGCTGCCGAACGGCCCGTGACGGTGGCGAAGGAGTGTCGACCGATGGCGAAGACACGTCGTACGAAGCTGACGAAGGTCCGCCTCTGGCGGTGGCGGAGCAATCCCCTGCGGCGCCGCAGCGACACGGTGGAAGCCTGGATCGTACTCGCGACCTGGATTCTTGCTCTGCTCGGAGGTCTGCTCGCGGGCCAGGTGGCGGCCGTGGCGATGGAAGACACGCTGGCCTCACGACGTGCCGCGCTGCATCCCGTCTCCGCCACGCTGATCGAGGAGGCCACTGAGGACTCACCCCCGGCGGACTCCGGCGCAAGCGGGGACACGGTGTGGGCGAAGGTGCGCTGGACCACCGGCGATGCGACGCACACGGGCCGGGCGAGGGTGGAACCGCCCACCGCGGCGGGCAGCCGGGTCACGGTGTGGACCGACCGGACGGGTGCGCTGGTCTCCACGCCTCCCACCGAGGCGGAGGCGCGGTCGCAGTCGGCGGTGACCGGCGGCTTCGCCGCGCTGAGCGCCGTGGGCACGGTGCTGGTGTGCGGACGGCTGGGTCGCCGATGGCTGGACCAGCGTCGCATGGCGGAGTGGGCGGCCGAATGGGAGCGGGTCGGTCCGCAGTGGAGGAAGCGGATGCTCGGCTGACAGGGTCCGACCGGCTCCGTCGCTGGACCGGTCGGCTCACGCGCGTCCAGGCCCCGGCGGACGACGCTGGAGGTGAACAAGCAGAGAAGGAGGGAGACATGAGCGGCATGATCGAGCGACTGCCCGGCTGGCCCACGCTGCCCGACCTCTTCGGCTGGATGGAGGCCGGATTCCCCGGGACGCACACGGCTCCGGGGACGCACGGCATCCGTGTCGAGGAGCGCCTGACAAGTGAGGCGTACGTGCTGCGGGCCGAGCTCCCGGGCATCGACCCCGCCAAGGACGTCGAGATCACCGTCACGGAAGGTGTCCTGACCCTGCGCGCCGAGCGCACGGAGGAGACCACGGAGAAGCACCACACCGAATTCCGCTACGGCACCTTCACCCGGGCCGTCCGGCTGCCGGCCGGGGCCAAGGGCGACGAGGCGACGGCGGAGTACAAGGACGGTGTCCTCACCATCACGGTCCCGGTCCCGGAGACGAAGACGGGCACCAGGACCATCCCGGTGCGGCTCGTCTGAGCGCGAATTCGCGCTGAGCCGCACCACAGATGCGCGGCCGGGCCGCTCGCCCGGCCGCGCACATCGGCGCCGGGGGCGCAACAGCCAGCAGATGCCTGGTAGTTGCTCCCCCGACGGCATGTCCGCCCGCGCCGGGCACCGATCAGCGTGCGCGGTGTCAGCGGCCTTCGACGACCGGCAGGTGACCGTCGGCTTTAGGGTCACCGCTCGACAGTTTCTTGCGCTGCCCTCGGTGCCTGTGCTCGGTGTTGCGGGGCCGAACAGTCCCTCTTCGGGCCCTTAGGGCCCATGACACGGTGACCGCCTCCGCGCAGTCTGAAGACACACTCAGTGGAGGGAGAGGAACCATGACTGTCTCTACACGCATCGCGGTCATCGCCGTCGGCGACCGCTCCCGGCACGACGACGGCGTGGGTTGGGCGGTGCTCTCCCGGTTGCGGGAGCGCGCCGCCGTCAGGCCGCTGCCCCCGGGCACGGCGCTCTCGGAGTGCGATCTTGATCCGGGACGGCTGATCCGACTGTGGGAGGACGCCGGACTCGCCGTCGTCCTGGAGTCCGCACACGCCCGTCCGAGTCGCCCCGGCCGCATCTACCGGCTCGAGCTGGGCGCTGCCGAGCTGTGGCGGCCGGGCGTCATGAGTCCCCACGGTCTGGGGGAGGCGGTCGAGCTCGCACGGGAACTGGGGCGCCTGCCCGGGCATCTGGTGGCGTATGCCGTCGACAGCGCGGACATCTCGCTCGGTCAGGGACTGTCCGAGCCGGTCGCGGCCATGGTCGAACCGCTGGCGGAGCGCGTGGAGGAGGAGATCGTCCGGCACCAGGTCACGGCGGCCGCGGGTGCGGTCGCGAGCACTGCATCATAGGGACGGGAAGGGCTCTGTCCGCTTCTCGCGGACCCTGATTGCGCGGTGCGCGGCCACCGGCCGCTTCCCCGCGTCTTGCCGGGTCCTTCCCGCCACCTCCAGCACAGCACGCCAACCACGATCGCGCCAGGGCCGAACGGCCCCAAACGCCGCACCCGCTACCACGCTGACCCGTGCGCCTGGCCTGGTCCCGATGCTCGCTTGCTCGGTCGGTACGGCTACGGCAGAGGACAGGTGACAGCGGCCAAGATCGTTTCCTCGCGTACGGCCAGCAACTCGCCACTGGTGGCCCCCACCGGCGGCCAGTTAAGTTCCCCACCGCCAGCACACCGGACACGGAACGTCACCGACATGGTGCCCGGCTGAGGATATGCGGCCCGTCGGAGGCGGTCCCTCACATGGCCCATTGATCGAGTGCGGGTGGTTGGCCCCGTCAGGGACGCCGCTCTTCGCCACCTGAGGAGGGTGCGTCCGGCCCCCTCCGGAGGGTGGGCCTGGACCCCCTGTGATCGCCGTGATCGGAGGCGTACGACGCGAAGACGTCGGCCGTGGCCGCCCGTGTGCGCAGGAAACGCTCGTCCAGGACGGCGGCCAGGTCGTCCAGTGCCCTGCGCAGCACGATGGCGGAAAGCCGGACGTCGGGATGGCGGGCGCTCACTGCCAGCTCTGCGAGGCCGACGGCGTGACCGATCTGCCGGGGCAGCGAGGTGTTCTCATCGCCGTCGTAGAAGTAGTACGACTCGGCGTACTGGAGGAAGTCGACCGTGATGACCGAGATGGCCGAGGCCAGGCTGTCCAGCAAGGTGGCGCCCCCGTCCGAGTCGAGTTGCCGGGAGGTCACCCCGCCGCGCACGTGGGACAGGCGCAGCGCGAGCGTGCGGCGGCGGGCCAGAGCGGGGTAGATGCCGAGGATCCATGCCACGGTCGCCGACAGGAGGGCGAAGCCGACGAGCGCCTCCAGCGGGCCGACGAAGCGCAGCCAGCCCGCGGCCGGCGCGATGTCCCCGAGGCCGAGGGTGGCGAGCGTGACAAGGGAAACGTACAGCGCGTCCACCGGTCCCGCGTGCTCGGCCGGGACGAGGGCGGCGGAGTAGGAGAAGCTCTCCGGCATGTGCGGCCAGTAGACCAGAGCCCACCCCACGGCCACGGTCAGCGCCCACACCGAGACGACGCAGACCATGCCCAAGGGGCCGGCGAGCCCGGCCGCGCGCCGCCGGGTGCTCAGGCGCGAGGACAAGCGCCACATCCCCGTCATCACCAGCCCGCTCAGGCCGCCGTGGCGGGTCGGGTGCCAGATCGTGTGAAACATGTCCCGGAGAATGGCCATCACGAGGGCGGCACCGAGGAACGTCACGAACCACGTCATGTCCTGGCCCTTCCCGCCAGGGGCGGCAGCCTCCCACGTGCTGAGGTTGTCTCAGCCCTGTGGGACCGGCCGCGCATCCCGATGGGTGAGCGCGGCGCATCCTGCGGCCGCCCACGTGGCGGTCCGGTACCGACCGTGCGACCTCCTGTGTACAGCTGTGCGATCCCCTGCTGCGTGCTGATGGGTACGGCACGAAGTGGAATCCGCATGCCGTTCAACACTCAGCGATGGTTCGGCCAACGCCCGCCTATTCGGCGGTCGAGCCGTGGACTACAAGGGTGGGTGCCTGCAGGCGCCGGTGCAGTTGCACCGGCGAGGGTGGCGAGAACTCAAACTTCCTCGGGCTGAGTCGCGCCACCGTGAGAGCTGACCTTCGTCACTGAAGGTGAAATTCTCCGCGGCCAGCTGACTCCCCATCAGGCGGCCATGGGGTGGGGACATCCAACTGGCCACGGACAGACAGGGACCGTCGCGGTCACAGCGGTCTGTATGCCCGCGTCGGCGGCGGTTTCGGGATCTCCCGCTCACTCTGATGCCCCGGCAGGCGGTCGTCGGCGGAATGGCCCGGCACCCGCATCATGGACCGGCGGATCAAGGCCCGCGACGTGCTGGACCTGACCGTCAGTTGTCATGGGCGAGCCAGCTCGGCGGCGAGGCTGGAGGCCCAGGCGTCTATGGCGTCCCAGTCTCGGTAGTCGCCGAAGCGGCCGCCCGCCAGGTGGAACAGGATGCGTCCGGTGACGGGCAGCTGGGCTCGTGCGACGACGCCGGAGAACAGCCGGTGCTCCCGGTATGCGAGGTCACCGGGCAGACTCTCGACGATCACCGGGATCTCTTTGTCCGCCATGCGTTTCCACGGGCCGCGCAGTGCGCCTGGTATTCCTACGCTGAAAATCCACAGGGGGCGGGGGCCCAGTACGTCGAGGTTGTCGCGTACGAAGGCCTTCGCCGGACCCAGCCAGGTCTGCCCGTGGACGGCGCTGCCGAGGACGAACGCGCTGTACGCGTCGGCGTCGTCCACCGACTCCACGGCCCTCGCCTCGGCCTTCAGTCCTGCCTCGCCCAGCTTGGCGGCCAGTCGCTCGGCGATCCCGCGCGTCGAGCCGTGCGCGGTCGCATATCCCACCAGGACGTCCATGACGTCACCTCGATGTTCCTCGACTCCTTCGGGCGTCCTCGCGGGTGGTGGATGCCGAATGATCACGGCGCGCCCGAACTCTCTGGGGCACAGCATCGGCCTCGGCGCGATACGGGGACAGAGGCCGCGCGGGCCTGTCCGAGGGCCGTACGGCCCACTCTCCGCTGCCACCCTCCGCACCCTCCGCACGCTGCGTGGCGCCGCCTCGGGCGCCGAGGGGTGCAGTGACGACCCCAAGGGGCGTGGCGGACCGGTCCGTGGCCGGCACCGCCACCACAGGAATCGCCGCGTTCCGCAGGCAAGCGCGGCCGACCGCGCCGATCGCGGGCTGACCGTACTGTCCGTGGGCCGTGCGCCCGAGGGCGAGGAGCAGGGCACCCCGCGCCTGTTGCACCAGCACCCGTGCGGGCGGTCCCTCCACCAGGATCGCGCGTACAACGTGATCGATCCGTGGCCCGAAGACCTCACGCAGCGTCGAGGCGAGCAGTTGCGCGGCCCGGTCGCGCTGCTCGGCGGCGGTCGGAAACGCCGAGGTGGGGGCGTAGGGCGCGAGTCGGGGTCCGGCAGGCTCCCAGGCGTGTACGGCGACCACGTCCGCGTCCAGTGCGTGGGCCTGCCGGGTCGCCCAGCGCAGCGCGGCCATGGACGCCTCGGACCCGTCGACGCCCACCACGATGCTGTTGCCGGCGGCGAGTTCAGTCATGGCAACCTCCCTGGACGGTCTCTTGTCCCACGATGGCTCCGACCGGGCGGCCGGGGCGTGGGCCGAGGGGGTCCGTGAGGGTGCCCAACGGTCCCTTGTGAATGTGACGGCGGAGCGTTGAACCACAGACCCTGAGCGCCAGGCCGACGGCGGTTGCGTCCCCAACTGCCCGGACGCGGGCAGCCCGGCACTCCACCGTGTCGGCGCCGCCGGGCGTGGGGCGCCGATCTTCGTCGGTTTCGTGGCCGACCTCCTGAGCGGTCGGGACCCGGTCAGCGCAGGCGGCGCAGATACGGGTCGTGGGCGAGGCGTGGAATGAGCCGTACGCGGACGTCGAGCGCGGCGATGCCATGGGGCCCGGCCAGCACCGGATTCAGGTCCGCCTCCGCCAGCTGCGGCAGGTCGCAGGCCATCCGGGACAGCCGGTGCAGCAGCTGCTCCAGGCCTTCGAGGTCGGCCGTGGGACCGCCGCGGTAGCCGAAGAGCAGCGGGGCGCACCGCGGGGACGTGATCAGATCGTGCACATCGCGGTCGGTGAGCGGGGCCAGGCGCCCCGCGTGGTCGGCCAGGAGCTCGGTCGCCGTGCCGCCGAGCCCGAAGAGCACGAGCGGGCCGAAGACATCGTCCTGCACGAGTCCGGCGAACAGCTCGGTGCCGCGCTCGGCCAGGGGCTGGATGACCACGCCGACCAGATGGTCGCCGAAGCGGGTGACCAGATCCCGATGTGCGGCCCTGACCTGGGCGGCGTTCTGCAGGTCGAGGTGGACGGCGTGCTGCTGGCTCTTGTGCAGCAGCCCTGGCCAGTGGGCCTTCATCACGACGCGTCCGTCAGGGCCCGCCAGCCGCTCGGCGACAGCGACCGCTTCGTTCTCGTTCTCGGCCCAGGCCCAGGGGATCTGTGGGATCCGGTAGCAGCCGAGGAGAGCGGCGGTCGTGTGCGGGTCGAGCCAGCCGCCGTCCGGGTTCTCGTCCAGGAACGAGGCGACGAGCTCCTTCGCCCGTTCGGTCTCCACGTTCTGCAACACCGGTACGGAACCCGGAAGTTGGCTGAGCCAGCGGGCGCGGTGGGCCGCGTGGCTCAAGGCGCGGGCGGCGTCCTGGGCGTCGGAGTAGGCGGGGATGCCGCCGTCGTTGCGGGCCGGGAGCAGCTCGATCCGAGCTGCCTGGGCGGGCAGGACCGCAACGACGGGCCGCGGCAGCGGGCCTGGGCCGTGGGTGAGGGCCCTGACCAGGTCGTCGCCGGTCGCAGTGGCGACCGCGGTGGGGACGAGGGCCACCAGGACGGCATCGACCGCACCGTGCTGCGCCAGGCAGTCGACGCAGGCGCGCAGCTCTTCCTCGCCGACCGCCGCGGTCACGTCCACGGGGTTGGCCGCAGCAGCGCCGTCGGGCAGCAGCGCGAGCAAATCGGCCACCAGTGCGTCGGGCAGCGGCGGCACACTGAGCCCGGCCTCCACACAGGCGTCGGCGGCGAGTACGCCCGCTCCGCCCGCGTTGCTGACGACCGCGATCTTGGCTCCCGTCGGCAGGGGCTGGCAGTGCAACAGGGCGGCGGTGTCGAGGAGTTCACCGATGGTGCGGGTGGCCGTGACGCCGGCCTGGGTGAAGAGGGCCTGCCGGGTCATGGTCGGCGTGGCGGCCGCCGCGGTGTGCGAGGCGGCGGCGCGCCGACCGGCCTCGGACCGCCCGGCGTCCACCGTCAGCACCGGCATGGTGCGGGCCACCCGCCGGGCGGTGCGGGAGAAGGCGCGCGGGTTGCCGAAGGACTCAAGGTGCAGCAGCGCCAGGCCGGTCCGCCGGTCGGCCTCCCACCACTGGAGCATGTCGTTGCCGCTCACGTCGTACTTGTCGCCGAGCGAGACGAAACTGGACACGCCGATACCTAGCCGGGCAAGACCGTCGAGCAGGGCGATGCCGACCCCACCGGACTGCACGGCGACTCCGGCCGTGCCGGCGCCCGGGTGGTGCGCGGCGAAGGTCGCGTCCAGGCGGATGCCGTCCTCGGTGTTGGCCAAGCCCAGGCAGTTGGGCCCGACCAGTCGCATCCCGTAGTGATGGCACGCGCTCTTGAGGGCGTCCGTCTGGTCGGCGTCGAGCCGGGCGGAGATGACGAGCAAGGCACTCACGCCCGCCGTGCCGCATTCCTCGGCCACCTGTGGAACCAGGGACGCGGGGACGGCGACGACCGCGAGCTCGGGCACCTGCGGCAGCGCGGTGACGGACGGATAGGCAGGCACCCCGCAGATCGACGATGCGATCGGGTGTACGGCGAACACACGCCCGGTAAAGGACCCCGTGGAGACGTTCCGCAGGATCGCGCGACCGACGGAGCCCGGCCTGCGGCCCGCCCCGATCACCGCGACACAGCTGGGCCGCAGCAGCGGCCGCAGGCTGGCGACGTCGGCGAGGCGGCCGCGGGCGTCCACGGCGCGCAAGTAGTCCTCGTCCTCGGTGAGTTCGACTGTGCAGTGCACCTCGGGACCGTCGAAGCTGCGCGTGATGCGGAGCCCGAGATCGTGGAAGACCTTCAGAACCTCGTGGTTCTCGGCGAGGGCGTCGGCGGTGAAGGCGGTGATGCCCGCGGTGCGGGCGGCGTCCGCGAGGTGTTCGAGGAGGAGAGTGGCGACGCCCAGGTGGTGCCGGTCGTCGGCGGTGGCCAGCGAGATCTCTGCCGTGGTCGTGCCGGCTGGGGCTTCGTACTCGGCCAGGCCCACGAGACGGCCGTCCTGCTCGGCGACCAGCGTGCGGTGGCCGGCGCGATGGGTGCCGACCGCGCGGTCGGCGGCATGCCGGGCGGAGACCCGGCTGGCAACGAAGAAGCGCAGCCGCAGGTTCTCCGGCGACATCTCCTCGTACAGCCGC
This sequence comes from Streptomyces sp. NBC_01381, assembly GCF_026340305.1. NCBI lineage: Bacteria > Bacillati > Actinomycetota > Actinomycetes > Kitasatosporales > Streptomycetaceae > Streptomyces > Streptomyces sp. NBC_01381. Next base: position 11,163 of record NZ_JAPEPI010000004.1, read on the forward strand.
AGTACCTCGGCACGGTCGTCGGGACCCGCCCCCCCGTATCCGAACGGTGGTGCCATCCGTCAACAGGGCGTGCACCGACGCTTGTCGGATGTCGGTCATCACGCAGCTCCCTCCGGGCTTCGAGTCCAGCGGCCGCCGCGGGCACCCGGCGGCCCAAGGGCTGAGCGGGCAGGTTCCAGGGCCGAACGGCCCTCACCCGCCGTCCGTCAGCCCCGGGCGGCCCACGATGGCTGAGCTGCCTCGGCTTCCCGGTGCGGACGGGCAGGGCCGAATGTCCCCCGCCAGGGCCGAACCGCCCTTCCTGCCGCCCTGCCCGGGGTGCGACGCTGAACGTGGATCCCTCTGCCGCACGATGTGCGGCAGCCCGACGGAAGGCGGTGGGGATCATGGAACTGCCCTTGGTTGTGGGCGTCGACGGATCGGAATCGAGCCTGGTGGCGGTCGACTGGGCGGTGGACGAGGCCGCCCGGCACGGCGTGCCGCTGCGGCTTGTGTTCGCCTCCGTGTGGGAACGCATCGAAGGTGTGGTGCCGTCCGGCAGCCTGCAGCGCCCGTCGGAGCAGGCCATGGCGGAGAATGTCGTCGGAGCCGCAGCGGAGCGTGCCCGGCGGCGCAGCCCGGATGTGAACGTCTCCACCGAGATCGTCCCCATGGACGCGGAGTCTGCCCTCCTGGCCGCGGGCAACAATGCCTCCGCCCTGGTGACGGGTTCACGCGGTCGCGGTGAGCTGAAGGGCCTGCTGCTCGGCTCGGTCGGCCTGGCGGTGGCGGCGCGCGCGCACTGCCCGGTGATCGTGGTCCGGGGCGACAAGGCCGGCCTTGCCGGTACGCACGAACGCATCCTGCTCGGCGCGGGCGAGACGGCCACGAGCGGTGAGGCGGTGCGGTTCGCGTTCCGCGAGGCAGAGGCACGCAAGTGCGTCCTCGACGTCGTACGCGCCTGGCGCTGCCCCTCGCACGAGACCGTCGACCACCCCCTTCTGGCCGGGGAACCGGCGCATCAGCACGAGGAGCGGGCGTCCGCCCTGCTCGACACCCTGCTCCGGGACGCCGTCGCGGACCACCCGGGTGTCCAGGTGCGCCGTGCCACGGTCGAAGGACCGGCCCGCAAGGTACTCCTGCACCGTTCCGCCGCTGCGGACCTGCTGATCATCGGGGCCCAGCGCAGGCACCCCCACTACGGCCTGCAGCTGGGCCGGGTGGGACACACCCTGCTGCACCACGCGGAGTGCCCGGTGGCGATCGTGCCCCAACGGGGCTGACCGCCCACCGCGTCTGCCGGACGTATTTACCGAGGAGTTGACCCTCGACGTCGGCGTACCGGCGCGCGGCCCGCACGGTGAGGCCTACCGTGGGCACGCCTTCTGGGATGAGTTGTCAGTCCGGACCTGTCAGCGCTCGACGGGGCCGGCCAGTTGGACGATGTCGTCCGAGGCGACGTCGTGCAGCCGGATGGCGAGGTCCTCCAGGGCGCGACTGGCGGCGAGTTCGTCGCCGATCTCGGGGATGGGACGGTCGACCGGGTTGCGCTTCGCCGCGCCCCTGCCGGTGACTGCCGAAGTATCACGCGTGTTCAGAACGGCACGTGCGAGGGTCTCGTCGCCTTCCTCGGTGATGTAGATCTGTACGGTCCACTGCTTGGCTTCCATCGTGATCACTCCTGTGCGGAGGCGGTGCGGGCGGGGCCGCGTCCTCGCCCCTCTCCTCCTTCAGCCTGCGCCCGTCCCGATCGCCGGTCCAGAGCTGAACTGGCCCCACCGAGGTGCACGCCGGGCCCCTCAGCCGTGCCCACCGTCAGGAACGCAGGTGTTCCTGAGGCTCCAGCTCGATGCCGATCTCGGGTGGCCTGTGCAGCGTGTTGTGGACGGTGCAGTGCGAGGCCATGGCGAGCAGGGCTGCACGGCGCTTTTCGGGGAGGCCGGGTGGCGCGCTGAGGATGACGCGGACCGACGTGACGCGGGCCGGCCGGTCGGCGGCCATGGTGAACTCCGTACGCACCCGCAGTCCGGCACGGTCAAGGCCGTGGCGGTGGAGGTAGCGGCCCGCGTAAAAGGCGACGCAGGTGGCCAGGGACGCGGCGAAGAGCTCGACAGGAGTGGGGGCGGTGTCGGTGCCGCCCGCCTCCTCGGGCTGGTCGACCAGCAGCCGGTGGCCGCGTACCTCGACGGCGTACACGTCCCCGTCGACGTGGGTCACGTCGAGGACGTGCACGGTGTCCTCCGGCGGGCATGGCGCGGTGGACTCCGTTGCTGTTCGTGTCATGGCCGAGCCTCCCAATCCGACGCTGTTGACTTCCAGTGGAACGCGCACTGTTGCAGCGGGGCCAGGGGCCGACGGGGGCGCCTGCGGGACCGTTCGGCCCGGCATTTCTACGTGCTGTGTGGCTCCCGCACAGCGGAACCCATCCAGGTCGGGACTCGGCCCACTGGCGGTAGGTGGCCACCGCGGTCGGCAGGGTCGGGAAGATCTGGTCCGTGCCGGCGGACCTGGGGAGGCCGTGGGCGCCCAGGTCGTCGCGTAGGTCTTGTTCGACGTGGGGCGAACGCGATGCCGTAGCGGGACAACATGGGGCCGGTCGGGCCCGGTCGGGGACCTTGCGGCCCCTGCACCGTGGTCACTTCCGTCACGACCCTGGAAGTAGATCCCCGATTCAGGAGGTGGACACCATGTCCTGCAACGTCGTCGTCGGCCTCGACGGTTCGCCCGAGAGCCGGGCCGCCGCCGAGTGGGCGGCCCGCGAGGCGCGGCTGCGCGGCCTGCCGCTGAAGGTTGTCCACGTCTGGGAGCCCGTACCGGAGCCCGTGGCACAGGCTCCGCTCCTCGGCACCGAGGCACAGCAGCACTGGAGCGAGCGGGTTCCGCGCGAGATCGCCGAGAGGCTCGAACCGCGCCACCCCGGGGTCACGGTGACCGCGGTGCAGCTGAACGGCCGGCCCGCCGACGTTCTGGTGGACACGGCGAAGGACGCCGAACTGCTGGTCCTCGGCTCGCGCGGACTGAGCGGGATCGGCGGGTTCCTGGTCGGATCCGTCGGGCTGGCCGTCGTCGCGCGCGCCTAGACCCCGTGGTCCTTGTACGGGCCGGGGAGCAGGCTGCCGACGAACACGCTGTGGACCCGGTCGCCGTCTCGTCCGTGGTGGGCCCGTTCCGCCCGGTCGTGCTCGGCTTCGACGCCGACAGCAACCCCGCCAACCGCCTTGTGGATGCCTCGCGTGAAGCCTCCCTGGTCGTGGTGGGCCGCCGGATCCGCCGCAGCCCGCTCGGCGCGCACATCGGCCCGATCACACACGCGGTCCTGCACCACGCGACCGCCCCAGTCGCCGTCGTCGCACACAGGTGACGCACCCCGGCACGGAGAAGAAGCGATCCGCCGGTATCCGTCAACGAGCCCATCGACGACCGCAGCGCTGTTGCCGGGGTCGCGCGGCTGCAGCGGGTTCGTCGAGGTGTTGCTCGGCTCAGCGACCCGCGCGGTCGCCGTCCGCGCGGACGGCCCGGTCATGCTGCGCGGCAGTCACGACAACCGGGCGCTGCCCGCCACGCGAGGGCGCATCGAGCTCGGCGGCGGCGAAGAGGCCTGGGGGAGCGCCAACCGTCAGGGGCAGGTCACCGACGATTCAGGTCGAGACGGATGTCGACGACCCCCTCGACCGCCCGTGCGGCACGCGCCAGCACCGGCACCAGGATCGTGTTGTGGAGGGTGCCGCCCAGCGTCACCACTCCATCGGCCACGACGACGGTCACCTCCGAGGCGGTCGGCACCTGGTCGACGACCGTGCGCCGGATCTCGGCGGCGAGCTCCTCGTCCGGGCGCAGGAACACCTTGAGCAGGTCGCTGCGGCTGACCACGCCCTGGAGGATGCCCACGGTGTCGGTGACCGGCAGTCGCTTGACCCGGCGGCGTGCCATGATGCGGGCCGCCTCGGCGAGTGGGGCGTCCGCGTGCACGGTGACTACCGGAGCGCTCATCAGCTCGCCCGCTGTCACCGCATCTGCCTTGGCCCGCTCGACCGGTTCGCCCACAGAGCCATCGGTGTCCCGCTGCTCTTCCTTGGCCAGCAGATCGGCCTCGGAGACCACTCCGATCACCCGGCCCTCGCCCTCCAGGACCGGCAGTGCGCTCACCTTCCACTGGTCGAACAGTTCCACGATCTCCTTGAAGGGGGCGTCACGTCCGACGGCGATGACCGTGTGGGTCATCACGTCGCTCACGGTGTGCGGAGAGTCAGGCATCGCAGCCTCCCAAGGTACGGACGACCGTCAGGCCGTGGGGCATGCACAGAGTGGTTGCTGTTGTCGTCATCGCTCTGCCGCCTTCCTTCGGCAGGTGGCCATGGTCTCTGCCACCCGCCTCGGTCCGCCGAACTCGTCGGTGTCAGGGGCTTGGCGGACGGACCGACAGGTCCTGCGCCACCTCCGCTGCCCACGCGGCGATCTGCGCGAAGTCGCGGAAGTCGCCACCCTTGCCGGAGTTGACGATCATCCGGGCCATGCGCCCCTTGACGTCGCCTTCCAGGCGTCCGCCGAAGGTGATGTGACCGCGTGCGTCGGTCCGGTCGGCGATGCGCCGGACACCGGGCGTCGGCGGGATGTCCCGCTCGGACGCGGAGGGGTCCAGCGGACCGCTGCTGAAGAGCCACACCGGACGCTGCGCCAGGGCCTTGCCATGGCGCCGGGCGAAGCGGCGGGCGTCGCGATGCCAGCGGCCCGCGTACAGTCCGCCGCCGAGCACGACCGCGTCGTACGGCCCCAGGCCGACGACGGTCGCCGCGGACCGAACGTCCACCGTCAGCCCCTCCTTGGTCAGGACTTCGCCGATGTGCTCCGCGATTTCCGCGGTCGAGCCGTTGGTCGACCCGTAGGCGACCAGCACTGTCTCCGTCATGATCGGTGCACCTCCGCACAACCTGCGCAGCCCGTCCGTGACCACATCGGGCATCCGGTCACCCGAGGCGGGGATGGCGGTCGTCACGCGCCCTTCCGTCGGCCGGTTCACACTTTCAGCGTCCGGCTTGGCGGGCCGTGATCCGATGGGCCGGACGGGTACCGGATAGGGTCGGACGGTCCCCGGGGGTCCGGCCCCCCCTTACGGCAGTGGGTCGCCGAGCTCCGTCGCGACGGAACCCGCCATCGCCCGCAGCACCTCCAGCATGCGTCGCGTCTCGGCCTCGTCAACCTCGGTGATCGCGAAGCCGACGTGCACGATGACGTACGAACCCATGTCGGTCCCGGACGTGCAGCCCAGGCAGCCTTCGCGCCGTACGCCGCCGAAAACGACGGTGGCCATGCGCAGCCGGGCGTTGTCGTGGACCTCCAGGACCGGTGAAGCAGCTGAGGCCCAGGCAGACCGTGTGCGGGAGTCCCTTTCTCGACGGCGAATGCGGCGAGGTCCGCGGTGACGGGCGCGAGAGTGAGGCGGAGGGAGGCTGCCAGGCCCGGTACCGGCTCACCGCTCGACTGCACCACCTGCTGCTCGGCGTGGGGCGCTGAGTCGTACACCTACAGACAGCCCGCCCCGGACGAAGCGGTGTGCGAGCGGCACAGCACGCACCGTGTCTGCCGCGGCCCGTGTCGTCCGCGCCCGCAGGCCTACAGCGAGCCCTCCGGTATCGGCATCGGCGTACGGAGGCCGCGGCCTTACGGGACCGGCCCGTGCGCATGGGCCGGACGGTCCCGCGCAAGGGCCTTGCGGCCCCTGCGTACCAGGGCGCCGGGGCGTGACGCTGGCAGGGAGAAGCACACCGGGCGCTGGAGGTGTGCAGCATGCTTTCGCCTGTCGTCGTCGGAGTCGACGGACCCCCGGAAAGCCTGGCCGCCGCGGAGTGGGCGGCCCGCGAGGCGCTGCGGCGGCCCGGGCGGGGCTTTCGAGCCGGACCACATCGATCACCTGAACGCCGGGGGACTTGTCGCGCCACGGGCGCAGGGTTTCGTTCAGCTTCTCCCGCACGTCTTGCGCGATCTCTTCGGCGACGTCGGGGTCCACGCACCAGGGCATGGACGCCTGCACCGGCAGGCTGCGACCGTGGACGGCCGGCAGGGGCACTGCGCGGGCAGCGGCGGCATCGAAGGCGAACTTGAGAAGGCCGTCACAGGGACCGTGGAGGCCCAGCCCGACCACCACGCCGCCCTCGTGCGCGGGGGACGGCGCTTCGTCCTCGTCCGTGCCCGCGCGGACCGGCACTAGGAGGAGGTGTGGCCGGCCTCGGGATCAGGGCTTGTCGCCTGATGCGGCCGGTAGGCTGTCGTGCTTGCTCTCCTCCAAAGCGGGATCTCCGTGCGTGAGGGCCTCTTCAGGCACGGAATGCGGTGGCGCTGCGGTGCGCGGAACCGTCAGCCGGGGCTCAGCACCTCGGTACCTCAGCGTCGGTGATGGGGACAGCGCGCAGCCAGTGGCCTGTCGGAGTGACGTGCGGTCAGCGCCTGCTGGATGTCCGCCCGCTCGGCGGCCTCAGCGTCAGCCACACTCACGCTCGGCGGCATCCCTGACCGCTTTCAGCGTGGCGCGCAGCACGATGCCGACGCTGCCCGAGACGAGCGTCCAGTAGCGCAGGAACCGTGCGGTGGACTCGGGGTCGGTGCAGACGGTGCGGGCCTCGTAGGTCAACAGCGTCCGCCGTGAGCCGTAAGGGTGAACGACGAAGGCGGCGGCCATCTTGGCCCATCCCGGCTCGTCGAACGGCGTGAAGTCCACCGGCTCTGTCCACCGCCACTCGATCGACGGCTTCCACACCTTGCCGACAGCGCCGAACACCAGCTCGCGGCCGGGGGTCTCGCCGAGCGCCATCCAGGGCTGCTCGCCCTTCGACGCGAGGTCGAAGAGATCGGCGACGCGCATCGACGGGAGGGGCGGCGGCGTACGGTCCCGGAGTCTGTCCGGCATCGCGCGCATCCACATCACCGCGTCGAACAGTGGTGAATGGACGCTGAGAAGGTCCAGATCGCGCGCGGCGTCGAACACCGTGCCCGGCGGCGCCGCGATCGCCGTGCTCTCCAGGCGGGCGAACCGGAATTCCGGCAGTGCGCCGTCCAGCAGCAGTGGTGCACCTGTACCGGTCGAAGCATCTGTATCCATGGGTACCTCCGGGAATGGTGGCCCTGCCTCCATAGTGGTCCAGCCTCCGGCGTCGTACCGCAGGGCCGAATGGCCCTTGGTGCAGGGCCGACCGGATCCGGCATGCCCGGGTCAGCTCCCGTCGGACCTCGACAGAACCGCCGATCCTGGAAGGGAGACACCAACCTGCTCGCGTGCGGGGGGACCGGTTGCCTCGGACGGCATCCGGCGCGTCGGCGGCATGGGACCGACGGTCTTGACGCTGAGCGCTGCGGTACGCGCCACGATGCCCAGCACCAGCCCTGACGGTGCGCGTTTCCGGGCGGGCGACGTCGTTTCCGGGAGAATGGGAAGCGGACGTGCCGGAGCGGGAGGTGCCCGGCTCCCGACGAGGCCATTCGGCCCGCTGCTTTCCCTCCCAGCTCCGGGCCGCCCCGGGCGCGAGGAGGAGCAACAGACATGGAAACGTCAGTTGAGCGCGGTGCGGTCGTGGTAGGGCTGGATGCTACGCCGTCCGCCAGGCTCGCCCTGGCGTGGGCGGCGGACGAGGCGGCGCGCCGACGCCTGCCGCTGCACTTGGTGATCGCCGCCGACGCGCCTGATCTGGCAGGCAGCTCTGCGGAGTTGGCCTCGTTGTGGACGTCGTGGGGCCCAGAGATCCGTGCGGCTTACGCCCCGGTGCTTGAAGAGGCGCGGGACTTCGCCGTTCAGCGGCATCCGGGGCTCAGGGTGGCAGCCGAACTCGCAGGCGGCTCACCCGTGGCCGTTCTGCGGGCGCGGGTACCGGGCAGTTCCATGGTGGTGATCGGTTCACAGCACCGGGGCGTGGTACGGGACCTGCTCAGCCGCGAGACGGTGGGCCTGCCGCTGGTCGCGGACGCGCCCTGCCCGGTCGTAGTGGTCCGGGAGCCCGAGCATGTCACCCACGTGCCGCCGCACCTCGTGGTGGGCGTCGACGGCTCGGCCGTGTCGACGGAGGCGGTGCGTTTCGCCTTCGAGGAGGCCGCGTTCCGCGAGGCCCGTCTGATCGCGGTGTCCGCGTGGCAGCCTCCGATCCACGGCCAAGTCCCCGCAGACGAGACGGAGAGAGAGGCATGGCGGGCGTTGTCGGAGTCCACCGCAGGATGGCCGGACAAGTATCCGCAGGTGGAACTCCGGCACGAGGCCATCCGAGGACATCCCGTGCAGGTGCTCGCCGAGGCGGCGAAGTACGCACTGGCCCTGGTGGCGGGCAGCCGCGGCCTGGGCGGATTTCCCGGACTGTTGCTCGGCTCGGTCAGCCAGGGCCTCCTGCACCACGCCCCGTGCCCGCTCATCGTCGTTCCGCACCGCGCCGGCTGACGTCGCCCCAGACGCGGCGACTCGACCCTGGACGGCCGGTCGGAGCGGCGCCGGGGTTCGGCACTGGACGGCCGTTCCTCGAACTCCTGGTCAAGGTCCTGGCGGCGCCGCACCTGGAACCGGGCACGGCGGACTGGAAGGCGTACACGTTCTGCATTCTGGAGCAGCTCCACCGGATGCTGCGCCGGCGAGAGGCGTTTGCGAAGTACTCCTGTAAGTGGGGCGATCCCCGGGCGAAGCCGCTGGCCGGTGAGGCGTGGGAGCAGGCCAAGCTCACCGTGCCGGCCTCGCTCGACCTGCCTGCGGGGGCGCGCCCCCGCAGGCGAGGCCGCCTCAGGCGGGCCGGCGACCCTCGTGATGGCGCACGGCACCAGTCGACTCCCGAAGGTGCCGCGTTCGCGGCCCCTCAGCCGAGACAGAACTCGGTGCCCTTGATGTCCTGGCGGACCTCGGTGGGTCGCGCGGTGAATACCGCGGGACCGTCCGGCCCAGGTCAGCGGACCAGGACGGCCTCCCCGGACTTGGGTACGACGGCCGTCCACCCCAACTGGTGATGGATCCGGTCCCGCAGGGTCTCTGCGGCGGGCTCCTCGCCGTGGACGAGGTAGGTGGTGTGCGGGGCGGGGGCGGCGCGCAGCCAGTCGATGATCTGGTCGGCGTCGGCGTGCGCGGAGAAGTGCGGGACGTCGGCGATCTCAGCGCGTACGGGGAGGTACTCGCCGAACATCTTCAGCGTGCGGGCGCCGTCCACCAGATCGCGCGCGCGGGTCCCCGCAGCGGCGAAGCCGACGATCACGACGGCGTTGCGGGGGTCGGGCAGGATCCGGTGCAGGTGGTGCAGGACGCGGCCGCCGGTGGCCATGCCGGCGGAGGAGACGATGATCGTCGGCCCGGTGGTGTTGTTGATGTCGATCGACTCCTGGACCGTGCGGGCGGCCAGGAAAGGCTCCGGGCTGATCGCGGCCTCGCCCCGGTCGAGGATCTCGGGCCGTAGTTCGGGGGAGTGGGCGCGTATGGCGTCGTGGTAGACGTCGAGTGCGGCCAGCGCCATGGGGCTGTCGACGTATACGGGCACATGGCGGGGCAGGGTGCCGTCGCTGCGCAGAGCGGCGAGTTCGTGCAGGACGACCTCGGTGCGGTCTATCGCGAAGGCCGGGATGACCACGGTGCCGCCACGGGACAGCGCGCGGGTGATCACGGCGGCGAATTCCCGCTGCGCGCTCTCGTGGTCATGTCGGCGGTTGCCGTACGTGGATTCCATGAGCAGGACGTCGGCGCCGGTGAAGGGCTCGGGGGGCAGAAGGCGCGGGTGGCCGGGGCGTCCCAGGTCGCCGCTGACAGCGAGGGTGTGGCCGTCCTCCAGGGTGAGGTGCGCCCAGGCGGAGCCGAGGATGTGGCCCGCGTGGTGCAGGGTGAGCCGGGTGCCGGCCATGATCTCGACCTCGCTGCCGACGGGGACCGGATCGAAGAACTTCACTGTGTGGTCGACGTCGTCCTTGTCGTAGAGCGGCTTGGCGGGCCGGTGCTTGGACCAGCCGTGCTGGTTGGCGTGCTCGGCGGCCTCCATCTGGAGTCGAGCGCTGTCACGGAGCACGATCTCGGCGAGGCGGGCTGTGTCGGCGCTGGCGAGGATGGGGCCGCGGAAGCCGTGCCGGACCAGGCGTGGCAGGTAGCCGCAGTGGTCCAGGTGGGCGTGGGTGACGACGACAGCGTGGATGTCGGTGGCGTCGCACGGCAGCTTGTGCCAGTTGCGGCGGCGCAGGTCCGCGACTCCCTGGAAGAGCCCGCAGTCGACGAGGATCCGGGCGTGGTCGCTCTCGACGAGGAACTTGCTGCCGGTGACCGTCCGCACGCCGCCGAGGAAGCTCAGCAGGGCCGGACGGGCGGGAGCGGGGAACGGGGCTGACTCGGACATGGCGGCAGCTCTCCTTCAGGCACGCATGCCACCTTCCACCGTCGCACGAGTGTGATCTGCCGGGTGAGTCCCGACCGGTCCCCGGTCGAGACCGACAGGCCCAAGCGGGGCGGAGGGACCAAGGCACCATCTGCGGCACCGACCTGCACATCATCAAGGGCGACGTCCTCGAATTGACACCCGGCCGGATTCTGGGCCACGAGGCCGTCGGCACCGTCGTCGAGACCGGCGGTGACGTGCGCACCGGCGTCCTGGCGACCGCGTCCTGATCTCCTGTATCTCCGCCTGGGGCAGCTGCCGCTTCTGCCGCGAGGCGCACTACGGCCGGTGTCGCGGGGGCGGCGGTTGGGTCCTGGGCCACACCATCGACGGTACGCAGGCCGAGTATGTACGCGTGCCGTTCGCGCCCCTCTCCGTCCACCTCCCAACGTGGGGTCATCGAGGCAGTCGGCGTGCCTGAGGCCTTCGAGATGTGCACCCGTACGGGTCCGGCCCGGCGGACGTGTGGCCAACATCGGCGTGCACGGCAAGCCCGCTGTCCTGCACCTTGAGGACCTGTGGATCAAGGACGTCACCATCACCACGGTCCGGTCGACGAAGAGCATCCCGTGGGAACAGCTCGCGTGGCGGCGTGTACCGGTCTCGCACACGCTGGATGTAGAGCGTCGAAAGGGTGACGGGCATGGACACGCAGCATGAGGCTCCGCGAATCGTAGTGGGCGTCGACGGATCGCCCTCGTCCCAAGCCGCACTGCGCTGGGCAGTCCGGTATGCCGGACTCGTATCCGGGAGGGTAGTGGCGGTCACGGCGTGGGAGATTCCCGGTGAGGCGTCGTGGTCGGCTCCGGCAGTGGACGCCACGTTCGATGAGGAAGACGCCGAGCGGCGTCTGGTCGAGGAGGTCCGAACCGTACTCGGCGAGGAAGGCGCCTCCCTGGTGCATGAACGCCTGGTGCACGGCCACCCGGCCGGGGTCCTGGTGGATGAGTCCGAGGGAGCCGACATGCTGGTCGTGGGCAGCCACGGTCGCGGCGGCTTCCGCCGTGCCCTGCTCGGCTCGGTGAGCCAGCAGGTGGCGCTGCACGCCCCGTGTCCGGTGACCATCGTCCGGCCGGACGTGCCTGTGGCGTGAACTCTGCCAGTAGGGGCACACCGGGTGGGGCGACATCGGTGGGACTGCGCGGCGCCTGTTACGACGCCGCCCCGGCGCGTCCGCCGGAGAAGCGCTTCACCTGCCGTACTGAAGTCCTCCGCTGACAGGCCGCCCCGACGGACGTCATGGCCCGCGCGCGACGTTGCCGCGCCCGAACGTTCGCGCAGGAGTTCCGTCCGAGGCAGACACCCCTCGCTGAACGGGAATTTCCCTCCGGCCGGGGCTACCGTGGAGTTGCTCGACGAGCTGCTCGACCTGCGCCTGTCCGAGCACCCGGCCTCGTACGGCTTCCCGGCCCCCACCCGCCGATGCACTCCTTCCTCGGCAGGCCGGCGAGGAGATCTTCGGCAACCTCTACCTCACCGAGAAGCACGGCGGTGCCCACTTCGACGCCGAGGACGAGGCGGTCCTGTCCACCCTCGCCGTCGGCATCGCCCGAGAACGCCCGCCTCCGACACGCCACAGGAGAGTGTGTAAGACACCGACGGTTTCCCCGGTGCGTCAGCGGCGATGGCTGCCTCTGCTGTCGATATGCCGGCGAGAGCCTGGGCGGCCTGCTGTTCCGTGTCGGTGGGCGGCGGTGGGCAGGGGCATCGGGCACCCAGGAACGTGCTTCCGGCGGCCAGGGACTACGACATCACGCATGCTCAGGACCGCCGCAGCTTGGAAGACGATCTCTGGGAGCAGCGGCATCTCGCCATCCTGATGGTCATGGACCACATAGACAGGGGACGGGCAGACCAGTGATCGGGAGTGGTGACAGCCTGTGCTGTACGTCGTCACCGGCCCGCCGGCCGCAGGCAAGAGCAGCTGGATCGAGGCGCACGCCACGGCCCGCGACGTGGTCATAGACCTGGACCGCATCACCGTCGCCCTCAGCGGACCAGGCGCACCACAGTGGAACCAGCACGAGCTGCACCTGCGCATCGCCCAGGGCGACGCATACGACGCCAGCAGCGGGCTCCACTACGGAGCCACCGCCGTCTACAACACGGGCAACGGTGGATGCGTGAAGACGTTCGTCGCCAGCCAGGGAACGGCTGCACCGGTCCTCGACTCGGTGGCGCCCTTCACGTGGGCCGCGAGCGACATCCTCTACGCCTCGGGCCGCTACGAGGCCGCTTCCTAGACGCTGCCCGGATCCCACGAACGAGCGGCTCAGATACCGCATACGGTCCATGATCGCTTTAACGGCGCGGGGGAAGGGTGAGACCTGGCACTCGAAAGGTCAGTCCCCTCACCAGGAGGTACCCCATGCGTGTGCGCACGATCCTTGCCACAGCCGCCCTCGTCACCGCCACCGTCATCGGTGGGGCCAGCACGGCCGCCGCCGACGGCGAACCAGGCGCTGGCGCCTCGGGCAGCCCTCTCAACTCTCCCGGCACCGTCAGCGCCCCCCTCATCCAGGTGCCGGAGCAGATGCCCGTCGCTTTGTGCAAGAACGCCGCCAGCCTTGTCGGCCTCGGCAACGCCTGCTGACGACCCGTAGAACTCTGGGCCCTTGCCGCCCATCCGCTGAGTTCCCACCCCCAAGCCCCGTACCTGATCAGGTACGGGGCATTCTCATGTCTGGAGATCCCATGGCTCCACCACTGTCCGCGTCCGCGTTCCTCGACGCGCTCCGCGACGAGGGCGTGCGCGTCGTCGAGGTCAACGACTGGCAGCACCACAACCGCAACCACAAGGGCGCCAGGGGCCCCGTGCACGGCGTGATGATCCACCACACCGTCACGTCCGGCACCGCCCGGTCCGTGGCCCTGTGCCGCGACGGACACAGCGCCTTGCCCGGCCCGCTGTGTCACGGCGTCATCGCCAAGGACGGCACCGTGCACCTGGTCGGCTACGGCCGCGCCAACCATGCCGGCCTCGGCGACGACGACGTCCTCAAGGCGGTCATCGACGAGCGTGCGCTCCCCGCCGACAACGAGGCGAACACCGACGGCAACGCCCGCTTCTACGGCTTCGAGGCCATCAACCTCGGCGACGGCAAAGACCCGTGGCCGGCTGCCCAGCTGGAAGCCATCGAGCGCGTGAGCGCCGCGATCTGCCGCCACCACGGCTGGACGTCCCGCTCGGTCATCGGCCACCTGGAGTGGCAGCCCGGCAAGGTCGACCCCCGCGGCTTCGGCATGGACTGGATGCGCAGCCAGATCGCCGACCGCCTCAAGCCTGTCACCACGTACACGGTCCGCAAGGGCGACACCCTCTCATCGATCGCCTCGAGCAAGCTCGGCGACAGCTCCCGCTGGGGCGAGATCGCCAAGCTCAACCACCTCCCGAACCCGGACGACATCGCCGTCGGCCAGACCCTCAAGCTCCCCAAGAAGTGAGGTAGCGCCGTGAAGATCTCGAAGTACTGGAAGGCCGTCGTCGCCGCGGTCGTCGCAGGCGCCGGCACCCTGTCCACCGCGCTCGCCGACGACACCATCACCGCGGCCGAAGGCTGGGCCGCCGGCCTGGCCGTCCTCGCCGCGCTCGGCTTCACGTGGGCAGTCCCCAATCGGCGGTCCCCTGCCGTGCGGCCTGCCGTTCGGCACGACCTCTAGGGAGCCACCTTGGATGCCACCACCCTCGGCGCAGTCCTCGCGCTAGTCGGGGTGCTGTCCGGCTCGGTGGTGGCGTACCTCGGCAAGCGGGGCGAGAACGCGACCACCCGCATGAACTCGGAGATCGACCAAATCCAGGAGGAACGCGACGGGCTCCGCAAGGAGCTCGCCGAGCGAGAGATGCGGGTCACCGCGCTCCTCGAGCAGCGCATCGCCGATCAGGTGGAGATCGCCCGCCTCCGCGTACAAGTCATCAACCTGGGAGGAGAGCCGTGACCCGTGCAGAGCGTGCCCTCGCCGGGCACTGGCGCTGGCTCGCCGTCTTCTGCTGGCTGGTGGCCCTGTCGGGCGCAGTAGTCATCGGTTGGTCCTGGTACGGCCAGCTCGCCGACGAGGCCGACAAGCGGGGCAGCGCCGTCTCCACTCTCGCCGGGGACGTCCGCGTCCTGCGCGCCCAAGTCCGGGCCGCGGGCGAAACCCCCAAGGCCCCTGACCCGAGCAAGGCCGTCGAGGACCTTGATGACCGCGCCCGTGTACCCGTCCCGATTCCCGGACCACGCGGCCCCGCAGGCGAACCTGGTGAGCCGGGCTCGCAGGTGCCGTCCGGCCCGGCAGGAGATGACGGGCAGAACGGGAGTGACGGCACGGACGGCGTGGGGGAGACCGGCCCGCCCGGATCCTCAGGTGCCGACGGAGCGGCCGGACCGCCAGGCCCTCAGGGCGAACCCGGACCAGCCGGGCCCGAAGGGCCCGCAGGGAAGGACGGCACCGATGGCCGCGACGGGCAGGCTTGCCCGGACGGCTACTCGCTCCAGCCCCCGGCCGACGACCCGGACGCCCTCGTCTGCCGCCGCGACGGAGCCCCAGCCCCCGACGAACCGGGCAACGGACCGAAGGCCGCCGCGCTGGATCCGCAGCGCCGCCAGTACTGAGGAGAGTTGATGCCTGAACCCAGACCGATGGCCCGCCGCGTCGACGACTCCGCTGGCGACATGCCCAGCCTCGTCGAGCTCGGCCTCGTCGAACCCCAGCCGCAGCGCTCCTACGAGGGCCTCTTCGTGGAGCCGGACCTCCCTCCCGAGGGGCCGACGGAGTAGCTGCTGGCACCCCCGCTGTCTGCCTCACGGCAGGCGGCGGGGCATTCTTGTGCGCTCAAGCCCTTCAAGTCACCCAATGATGGACCCGGTGAACTCCGGGAAGTCCGTGTCGAGGTCATCGCTGTTGCGCTGCACCGTGACGACGATCTTCTTCCCGTACTTCGTCTCCAGCACGCTGTCGTCGGTCTTCGTCGCGGACACCCCAGGAGCCAGGCGCCCCTCGAGCGGCTCGGCGCCGTTCTCGAACGACGTCGACGCGGCCTGGCCGCCCTTCGTGGCGCCGTCGATGATGACGGACAGGTCATCGAGGGCAACTGCCGTCTTGCCAGTGTTCTCCACCTTCAGCTTCACGCGGAAGTCAGTGCTCCCGGGCTCGGCTGACTCCATCAACTCGGCGTCGTAGTCCGTGAACACCTTCGCCTCGGCGACGGCCACCTTCAATCCGTCCGGCCACGTGTAGGACTCGCCGAACTTCAGATCCGTCGTCTGGCCTTCGGTTCCGTCCCCGCCGGTGCCGGCGCCCTCTTCGGAGCAGTGCTCCATCCAGTCGGCCTGACTGATGTCCTCGTCCATGCAGTCGACTTTCTTCGACGCTGAGGCCTTCTTGTCCCCAGATGTCTTCCCGTCGGCCTTGCCTTCACCGTCGCTGCTGCCGCATGCAGTGAGAGCGGCCAGGAGCAGAGCCGCCGTGACTGCTGTAGCGCGAACGCGCATATGTCCCCCCAGGGTTGAGCTAGAGGGACACCGTAGGGCAGAAGCGACGAGCGGGGGAGAGGCGGCGTGTGGACGCGACTGCGCCCCGGCCCCAAGCGAGGGCGGGGTCTACTTGAGGGTGCCGTCCTTCTTGAGCTGCTTGACGTAGGCCCGATCGCTACGCGCCCTCTTGATCTTCGCCCGGTTCTCGCTGATGGTCGCGTGATTGCGCTGGATCCGGCGCATCCGCGTCCGGTAGAACGGCGTGAGGATCTGCCGCAGGAACGGATGCTTTGCGTCGCGGCTCTTGGGGATGTCGCCCATGGCGTGCCTCTTCCTCGAGGCTTCTAACGGTAGCGCCGCCGTCTGGTCGTGCTCCCGCCGATGCCGAGTTCGGTACAGACGGGCAGCCCCAAGGTGCCTGCGTGGGAGAGCGCTCGTAGCCTGGTTGTAGGATCTCGCGCCCCGGGTCATAGAGCATCGCTCTGACCTGCGGTTCTTGAAGGTGTCTCACGTCATGTCATGGCGAGTTCGTCTCAGGGAACGTGTCATTTCCTCGGGTGCAGGCCGAGGTGTCCGGCCTGCACCCAGGGCGACTACTTATAGTTCAGGGCCTTTATGAGGTCTTCGGTCAGTCGAGTTCCCTGGGCCCGTAGTGGGCGACTGCCGCTCCTGCTTGCAGGGCCCAGTAGCGGTCTCCGTATGACCAGTGCCACCACTCTGTTGGGTAGTTGACCAGGCCGGCAGCCGTGAGCGCAGTGCCCAGGATGTCCCGATGGGAGCGAGCCTCGTCGCTAATGTTGTCGGCCTGCGTGTAACAAGCGCCCGCGCTCTCCTCCGGAGTCGCGTTCATACGAGTGCCCATGTCAAGCTCGCGCCCGTCGTCATTAGAGAGCGCCAGGTCAACAGCCGCCCCGGCGCTGTGCGGTGCGATCTCGGGCGGAGACACGTAGCGGCTGGCTGCCGAGCGGACCTGCTCAGCAGCCCATTCCGGGTGTTCGGCACGCAGTTGGGCTGCGTATTCGTCGAAGTAGCGACGTTGAAGGGACGGCGGGCGGTATCCCTCGACAAACAGCAGCCGTATTCCTTGAGGCAGCTGTGCCTGTGCTTTGAGGAGTCGATCGAGCACTCCTTCCCGCAGGTGGGCGAAGGCACCAGCGGAGTCCTGCCACTTCCGCTCGTCGACCAGCAGGGGGCTGCCTCGTCGAACATCCACGAGCCGTTCACCGCACTCCTGGACAGGCACGGCTGCGACCTTCGGGTCGGACATCAGAACGATCTCAGTCATGAAGCGATCATCTCGTGGCCTTGCGCCCCTTCAGCCGGGATCTTCCGGACTGCCGTGGCGACGCGTTTCCCGAATCGGGTCAGCTTCATGGCCCTACCGCGCGTCTCAGCACAGCGCCATAAGTGCTCCCGATATGCAGTCAGCTCTGAGAATATGGCGCGGTTTTTGAGAACCTACACTGGTCTTCTCGGGGCTGTCACGGAGGTGCCGCATGCCCCGTCCCGTCTGGTCCGGCGCGATCAGCTTCGGCCTGGTCACTTCTCTGAACTACTTACTGAGCGTTTCGCCCTGTCTGATAGCACTAAGTGATGGTTTGTGGAAGCTGTCCAGCTGGTGCTGAAGTGAGTGGAGAGCTACCAGTCCGCCGTGGGGAGCCAGAGGACTGTTTGATCCCGATGCCTCCTGTCTGATCCCAACCCGGGGCCGCTCGCCGGTCTTTGCCCGCTGGCCGAGCCGACCGCCGCGCAGTACATCTGAAACATGACCGCCGACAGCGGCTATCCGAGCGACCTGTCCGACGAGCGCTGGGCACTGATCGAGCCGGTGCTCTCGGCCTGGCGGGCCGAGCGCCGCGGCCGCGGCCTGGACATCGGACGCCCGCCCGAACACGACCTGCGCCCTCTGATGAACGCAATCCTGTACGTGGACCGCACCGGAGTCCCCTGGCGCTACCTGCCGCACGACTTCCCGCCCTGGCCCACGACCTACCACTACTTCGCCTGCTGGCAGGAAGACGGCGTCTTCGCCCAGCTCACCGGCCTGCTGCGGCACCTGGTCCGCGAGGCCGAAGGACGCGACGGCGAACCGTCGGCCTGCGTCCTGGACTCCCAGACCATCAAGACCTCCGCCAACGTGCCCCTGACGGACCAGGGCACCGACGCGGGCAAGCGGATCATCGGCCGCAAGCGCCACCTGGGCTGCGACACGCTCGGCCTGCTGCTGACCGTGCTGGTCACCGCCGCCAGCGTCTCCGACACGGCGGCCGGCGTGCACCTGCTCTCGCGCATCGCCGCGGCTCACCCCCGCATCACGAAGGCGTGGGTGGACGCCGGCTACCGCACCACCGCCATCGAGCACGGCGCCCGCCTCGGCATCGACGTCCAGCCCGTCCAACGCCCGCCGGGCGCCCGCGGGTTCACCATCATCCCCAGACGCTGGACCATCGAGCGCAGCATCGGCTGGCTCATGCACCACCGCAGACTCGCCCGCGACTACGAAACCCACCCGCACCGGTCCGAAGCCATGATCCACCTCGCCATGATCGACCTCATGACCCGCCGCCTCACCGGCGAAAGCACCCTGAACTGGCGCGGCACTTAACCATGGGATCAAACACACCCCACAGGGCGAAACGCTCCCTCAGGGTTCGGTGCCGTCCCCGTCTCTGTCCCCGTCCTGATCCCCTTCCCCGTCCTGATCCCCTTCCCTGTCCTGATCCCCTTCCCCGTCCCAGTCCCGCAGTTGGCGCAGCGTGTGGCCGGTTGCCGTCTTGCACAGGAACTCGGCGCGCTCGTAGGACAGTCGCCCTCGGCCGGTCTGGGGGCAGGCGTCGGCCACGCTCAGAAGGCCCGCCCGCGCAGGCCCCGGGCGTCGGTCGGTGAGGAACACCGGGCCCTGGGTCCGGCCGTCCAGGAGTTCGGACAGGAGCGCGGCCGTTTTCGATCGCCAGGTGATCCACGCGCCACGCCGGTCCGACCGCCGGTCCGCGCGGCAGGCTCGTCGCTCCGGCAGGTCCAGGTCCTGGACGTTGAGGGCCAGCAGGGCCGTGACGGTGGAGCCGGACTCGTGCAGCAGCGTCCACAAGGTGCGCTCCCGCAACGGGGCTTCCACCCCTCCCGGCCACGCAGTTCCTGGCAGGACCGGGGCGGGTACAGGCGCCGGTGCGCGGCGGCGCCGGGGCATCCGCTGGGGGATGGTCGCGTCGAGGTCCGGGGTGTGCACCCACGCCGCGAACGCCCGTACGGCGGCGCGGTGTCGGTTCCAGGTGGACGCCGCCACGCCGCCCCACAAGAGGCGGAAGGCACCGGCGATCTGATCGGCCGTTAGTGAGGTGAGCGGCATCCCCACTCCCAGAGTCAGCCGCAGCCGCCACAAGGTCTGTCCGTAGGAGCGGGCCGTCGCCGGTGCGAGCCGGTCCTGGGCCAGGAACGCGTCGATGGCCTCTCCGAACGTCGGCGTGGACGCGTCCCCGACCGGGATCGCCTCGGCACGACGCGTCAGGTACGCGCGTTCGGCGGCGTTGCGGGTCAGCAGCGCCGCGCGCTCGAACTCGCGGCGGGCCTCTTCGCCGCGCCCCAGGCGCAGCAGCAGGTCACCGCGCACGCCGGGGAGCAGGTGGTAGTCGCGGAGCGCGGGGTCAGGGGTGAGCGTGTCGACGAGGGCGAGGCCAGCTGCGGGGCTGTCCGCCATGCCTACCGCGACCGCCTGGTTGAGCCGCACCACGGCGGTGGGCAGGAGGCGGGCGAGGGCGGCGTACAGTCCGGAGATCCGTACCCAGTCGGTCTCCTCGGCGGTGCGCGCCTGGGCGTGGCAGATGGCGATCGCGGCCTGCAGTACGTAGGGACCTGGCTGGCCGGGCGTACCGGCCGCGCGAGCCCGCAGCATCGCCTCGAAGCCGCGACGGATGAGCAAGGGGTCCCAGCGTCCCCGGTTCTGCATGTGCAACGGAACCGGTTCGCCGGCAGGGCCGGTGCGGGCCGTCGTGCGGGAGGCATGGACCTCCATGAGCGCCACCAGGCCGTGTACTTCCGCCTCGTCGGGTACCGACCGGGCGAGCAGGCGTCCCAGCCGCAGCGCCTCCAGGCACAGGCCGGGCCGCATCAGGTCGTCGCCCGAGGTCGCCGAGTAGCCCTCGTTGAAGATCAGATAGACGACCTCCAGGACGGAGGCGAGGCGTTCGGTCAGCTCGGCACCGTCCGGGAGTTCGAACGGCACCCGCTTCTCGGTGAGTGTGCGCTTCGCCGTGGCGATGCGGCGGGCGATCAGCGGCTCGGCGGTGAGGAACGCACGGGCGATCTCGGACGCGGTGAGTCCGCCGAGCAGCCGCAGGGTCAGGGCGACGCGTGCCTCGGTCGACAGGACCGAGTGGCAGGAGACGAACATCAGCCGTAGCACGTCGTCCTGCTCGGAGACGGGATCGGTGGACTCGGCGGACTCAAGATTGTGGTCGACGCCGCCGTCGCCATCACCGTCGAGCCGCTGCCGCTCGGCCAGTTCGTGCGCGAGCGTCTCGCCGTGCTCGGCCAAGCGTCGGTCGCGGCGGATGTGGTCGATGGCGCGGCGCTTGGCGACGGTGGTGAGCCAGGCGCCTGGATTGTCCGGGATTCCAGACTCGGGCCACCGTTCCAGCGCCGCGACCAGCGCGTCCTGCGCCAACTCCTCGGCCACGCCGACGTCGCGCACCATGCGGGTGAGCGCGGCGACAATACGGGCCGACTCCATCTTCCAGATCGCGTCGACCGTGCGGTGGACGTCCGTCACGGAGCGAAGACCTGCTGGATCACGCTCTCGCCGTCACCGACGATCTTTCGGAACCGGCGGCCCAGTTCCACCGCCTCCTCCTTGGAGCGGACCTCGATGAGGGCGAAGCCGACGACGGCCTCCTTGGACTCGGCGAACGGGCCGTCCGTGACGGTGATGTCGCCGCCCTCGGAGACCAGCCGGACACCGCCCGGTTCGAGCCCGCCGGTGGCCAGTAGCGCACCTGCGGCGCTCAGCTCCTCGATGAAAGCGCCCATCTCGGCGTAGAGCTCCTCGTCGGGGACCTTCGCCGTCTCCGAGGCCTTGGTCGTCATCAGGTAGCGCATTGTGTCTCTCCGGTTTCATCCCGCCCGGCCGGATCGCCGGGGCGCACTGACACGTCGCACCCGATGATGTGACAGGGAATTCGTTGATTCCTTGTTGTATCAGCGGATCGACGTTGGTGCGAGCCCCACGGAAGAAGTCCGAGACCCGCCCGCCCCTCGAAGGAGCCCGTCGTGACCACCAGCACCCGCCTCCCGCACGCCACAGGCACCACCACAGCGGCAGCCGCCGCCGACCAGGCTCGCCCCGCTGCCCGGCGCGGCTCGGTCGGCACCCGTCGGCTGCTCGCCTGCGCTGCCGTCGCCGGTCCACTGTGGGTGACCGTGTCGGTCGCCCAGGCACTCACCCGCGAGGGGTTCGAGCCGACCCGGCACGCGCTCAGCCAGCTGGCCACGGGATCGCTCGGCTGGCTGCAGATCACCAACTTCGTGATCGCCGGGATCCTGGCCACGGTGGGCGCGGCCGGACTGCGCCGGGTCATGCAGGGGACGGCCGGTGGTGTCGCGGTGCCGCGGCTGGTCCGGGTGGTCGGGGTCGGCATGGTCGCCGCCGGGCTGCTGACGATGGACCCGGCGGACGCCTTCCCGGTGGGCACGCCGGCGGGCATCCCACAGTCGATGAGCTGGCACGCGTACGGACACATGGCCGCCGGGTCGATCACCTTCGCCTCGCTGATCGCCGCGGGCTACCTGCTCGGCCGGCACTTCTCCCGGCTTGGGAACCGGCGGCTCGCGGTGGTCGCCCGCGTCGCTGCCACGGTGATGCTGGCCGGCGACGCGTGGTCGATGAGCGGCGGCAAGGCGGGCGCGCTGACCATGGCCATCGGCACGACCGTCATGTTCACGCTGCTCGCGTACGTGGCCGTGCACTACCGGCGTACTGCCTGAGGGCCACCGCCAAAAGTCTCCATGACCAACAACCAAATGATCAGCAACCCACGAGGAAGCGAGACAGTTCGATGCGCATTGTGATGGGTGAATTCGTCAGCCTGGACGGCGTCATGCAGGCCCCTGGCGGCCCTGACGAGGACACCGACGGAGGGTTCGCCCACGGCGGCTGGACGCACCCGCTCTTCGACCCGCAGGTGATGGGCGGTGCCCTCGCCGAGTGGGCCGCCGACACCGACGGGCTGCTCTTCGGACGCCGCACGTGGCAGACCATGGCCGCGGCGTGGCCCGAGCGAGCCGGTGACCCCTTCGCCGACCACATGAACTCGGTAGCCAAGTACGTCGTCTCCAGTACCTTGGGCGAAGCCGACCTGACGTGGAACAACACCACCCGCATACCCGGCGACCAGGCACTCGACCACATCCGGAAGCTGCGTGACAACGAGGGTCGGGACCTGGTGGTGATGGGCAGCCTTTCGCTCGCCCGCACCCTCCTGACCGAAGGGCTGGTCGACGAACTACGGCTCATGATCATGCCGGTGCTGCTCGGCGGCGGAAAGACGATCTACCCGGCCGACGGCGCGCTGCGCACGCTTGAGCTGATCTCGACTGTGGTCAGCAGCACGGGCGTGCACGTGTGCACCTACCGACCGGTGGCCGCGGGGTAGCCCGCGCCCGGGACGGGGTTCTCACAGTGCGGCCGGGAACACACCCGGCCGCACTGTGGTCCGCCCGAGCGGCCTGGTGGGCATCGACTCTCTTCATCGAAGCGGCCGTGAGACACCGCAGGCCATGGGAATCGTGGACGGGCTGTAATCGCCTGCCGGTCGATCTCGCAACCTGCGTGCCCATGCGACACCGTCACCAAGGACCGCTCACCCGGTCCTTCACCTCGGCCATGGCGACCACCGCCCTCACCGGGGCCCGGCCCGGCCACCCAGGATGCGACCGGTCACAAGGGGCACCGGCCCCGGTCACCGACCACCCTCGCGCGCTCCCGCCCGGCGCAGACAGAGCGCGAGCCCGGAGCACTGGAAGCACCCGCCCGGCGGCGTGTGCGCAGACTTCACCTGGCGTGCTGGTTGGGCGTGGTGCAGGAGCATAAAACCCCTCCGAGAGCCGGACGCAGAGCAAGCGGGTGGGCCCGCGGTGGCCACGGAGGCGGCCCGCACCTGGCCGGGAGAGGCTTTGAACAGCGGCGGGCGACTGTGAGGCCGCTAGCAGGGCGGGGGAGACGCGCAGTTCATCGCTGCCCGCCGCGCCCCGCTCGCTCTCGCCGACGGCGGCTGGCTCCGGCGGCAGCGGCCCCCGGAGCCGGACTGGGCAGATGGACGGCGCAGGAGCGTCGGCCAATTCGGGCTCCGGCGTGAGCCCAGCGTGGCGGGTGGAGGTGGGGAGTGAGCCATCGGCCAGGGCTTCCACATGAGCCTGCCGGACGCTGATGAGCCGTCGCTGAAGGGTCCGGTCCGATCCCCCCGCCGCCGCGTTCTGACTTGCTCCGCCCCGGCGCGGCGTTCATCCGGTGTGGGCCACGACGGTCCTGATGTCCGCACTGGACATGCGGATGCACCTTTGCTCTTGAACGGGACAAGGAAATGAACGTACGAGAACTATGGCTGGGTTGATCGTTTTCCGGGCTGCGGGTGCCACGGTGGTATCGACAGCGTGGTCCAGGCGCGCAGCAGCCACTCCAGCGGGCCGTAGGCGTGGTGTCGCAGCCACCATCGGCTGGCCGCTGTCTGTACCGCGAACAAGGTCAAGGCGATCGCCGCGACTCCGATGGGTGGGACGCGGCCGACCAGGGCGGCCCCGAAGCCGGTGAACAGCAGGGCGCAGACCAGGGACTGACCGAGGTAGTTGGTCAACGACATGCGGCCCGCCGGCGCGAGCGCGGTGACCACGATCTGGCCGCGGCGGCCGTGGGTGAGGCGGAGCACGGTCGCCGCGTAGGCGGCGGCCAGCAGGGGAGCGGTGATCACGTCGAGGCCCATGGCGAAGAGCTGGTAGGCGGACTCGGGGTGGTTCAGGCTCGCGTCCGCGTACACGATGGCGCCCGGCAGCCCGACCGTGAAGCCGACCCACTGGAGTCGCCGCAGGAGCCGCTGGTGCCGGTCGGTGTCCGCGAGGGCTCGCCGGCGTCCGGCTGCCAGGCCCAGCAGGAAGGCGGCGAGCGCGGACGGCGCCTGGAAGAAGACCAACAGGAAGGCCACGTCCGGGAGTTCCTCGAGGTGGGCGCCGATGACCGATGCCGGTCCACCGCGCAGGGCCTCGGTCGCCTGGGCTGCGGCAGCTGCCGTGGACGGAGAGATCGTGCCGTCCCCGCCTGCGTGGCCGGCGGCGAGTGCGAGGAGCGCGTATGCGACGGCGGTCACCGCGAGGAGTGCCACCGCGATCCGTACTGCGGTACGGGGTCGGATGCGGCGCAGCGCGAGCAGGATCAGCCCCAGGACGGCGTACAGGGTGAGGATGTCGCCGGGAAAGAGGACGACGGCGTGCACGACGCCGATCACGAACAGCCCGGTCAGGCGCCTCAGGAAGCGTGGTGTGAACCGGGCGCCGCGCCGCTCGGCCGAGTCGATCTGCAGCGTGAAGCTGTAGCCGAACAGGAACGAGAACAGCAGGAAGAACTTCGCCTCGAAGAGCACCGCCACCAGCCATCGGACGGCCTCACTCACCGGGCCGCCGAGGCCCGGGTCCTCCAGGCCGGTGCCGTGATAGGCGGAGGCGATGTAGGTGATGTTGACCATCAGGATGCCGAGCAGCGCGAAGCCGCGCAGCGCGTCCACCTGTGCCAGCCGGGCGCCGCCGCTCTGCCGCTGCTGCCTTGTCGGGGGGTGCGGGGGGCTCTCGTTACGCGGTCGAACGATCACGTCACTCCTCAGAACCTATCGAAACTAAAACGGTCGTTTCGAATACGAGCGTACTATGATTGTCGGTAGAGGTGAACGGTGAAGGCGCACGACGGCTCGCGCTGGGAGAGGGAGGACCGTGGACGCACCACAGGAGGCGGCGGACCGGGGCGACAGCGGCGCCCCCCGTCTGCATCGAGGGATCCCCGAAGGAGCCGAACAGCAGGTGGCCGCCTTGTACTGGGAGGCGTTCGGCCGCAAGCTCGGCAGCGCGCTCGGCCCTCCCAAGAAGGGCCGGGCGTTCCTCGCCTCCCATCTGCACCACGACCGCGGCATCACCGCGCTCGACGGTGTGGGCCGCGTCGTCGGCGTCGCCGGCTACGACCTCGCGGGCCGCGCTCTGAACGGCGGCTCGGCACGTGACGTACTGTCCGGAAACGGCCCGCTGCGAGGACTGCCCCGGCTTGCCCTGCTCGTCCTGCTCACCCGGAAACCCGCCGAGGGTGAACTCGTGATGGACGGCATCTGCGTGGCCGCGGCACACCGCGGCACCGGCATCGGAGCCCTGCTGTTGCGCGAGATCGCCTCCGTGGCCGCCGAGAACGCCTGCTCCCGGATCCGGCTTGACGTCATCGACGTCAACCCGCGCGCCAAGGCCCTCTACGAACGCCACGGCTTCAGCGCCGTGCGCACCCAGCAGACCCCGTTTCTGAGGACGTTGATGGGATTCGGTGCCGTCACCACCATGCACCGTGCCGTCACCCCCGACGACCTGGCCGGAGGAAGCCCCCGATGAATCACGCGCAGCCGGACCACGCACAGCGTCCCGAGATTCCCACGCGGTTGCTCGTGCACGCCCTGGTCCGTGAGGACGGGACTGTCGACGCCGGTGAGCTCTACGCCGTCGCCGGACTCCTCGGCATGACCGACCAGCAGGTCCGGCTGTGCGTCAAACGCCTTGTCACCGAGGGTCGGTTCAACCAGGAAGGGCGGGGGCGCAAGGCCGTACTGCGGGCAGTGCCCGATGCCGCGACCGGCACCGTCGCCCCCGATACCGAGCATGTCCGCTATGCCTACCGGCAGGACCGCGGGCTCGCACCCTGGGACAGCACGTGGCACCTGTTCGCCTTCGCCATCCCGGAAGCACGCCGCACCGACCGCGACGCCCTGCGGGAAACCCTGCTGCACCTGGGCGCGGCGCCCGTCCAGGGCGGCCTGTACGTGGCCGCCAACCCCATCGCCGATCTGGTCGAGGCTCAGGCCCGCCATCTCGACGTACTCGACTCCGTCACGTTCCTCACCAGTACCGACCTGCGCATCGGGGGCGTCACCGACCCTCAGCAACTCGCCGCCCGCATCTGGCCGTTGGGTGAGATCGCCGCTCGGCACGAACGCCTCGCCGCTTTCGCCGCGACCTGCGCCGACCGACTGGCCCGCGGAACAGACCTGTCCGGAGTCGAGCGGCTCACCCTGGCCGTGGAACTCGCCGCGGAGTTCAGCCGAGCTATGACCCCCGACCCGCTACTGCCTCCGGAACTGCTGCCCCGGCCCTGGCCCGGCAGTCGTGCCCGCCGACTCACCCAGGAATGCTGGACCACTCTGCGTGCCCTCCCTGCGGCTCAGCACACCCCCACGTCACTTCCGCGCCTGTTCAGCCTCTACAGCGACGCCATCACCGCGCCCGACAGGCAGTGATACGCGCCGAAGAGCCCGAGCCCGTCACCACGCTGTGCTCGCAACGGTCGGGAGCGTGGACCTTGGACCTTTGGTGGCCATCGTCCATGGCCATGTGAGGCCGGCTCCCACGTGACTCCCACATGGCACCCACGAGGCAACCTCGACGACGTGCGTACGGGGTGTCGGCTGACCTGCACGTCCACGGGCCGGTCAGCGACGAGCGGGGTGCGCAGGTTGGCTCCCTACTCGGCGAAGCGCACCCTCTGCAGCACACCGTGGCCGACGTGCACGCCTGATGCTGAGTCATCTCGCCGTGAATGAACAAGTCGTTGCGCGGGGTGCCGGTCTGGCGCCGCTTGTCCGAGATCGTGATGACGTAGCCCTTGCTGAGGCTGCCGTTGTAACGCCTCGTGTGTCACGCGGCAGGACGTGGGGCCGCGCAGCAGGTCCACGGCATTCGCGCCTTGTCTCATCCCAAGACGTGCGTCGATGCCTTCTCCGTCTAGCGGAGGCGTGCCGGAATCCGACACGCGTGAGACCTGGGACGGGCTAAGAGATACGCGAGGCGGAGCAAACCAGTTTAAAACGACCTCTTAACGCGAGAGGGCCTGGCCGCAGTGACGGCCAGGCCCTGCGTGCGTCAGCAGAGGCGATGCTCAGCTGCGGTGCTGGCGCAGATTTAGGGCTGACAAATGCATAGGCCCACCTTGTTGAGCCTCGTCACGATGGTGGCCCCGGCAGTGACGAGGGCCGCGGCTGCCGCGATTTGATCAGCACTCATGAGGATGATCATCAGCAGGATGATCACGACCATGACGGCTGCCGAGCGGCCACGCCGTGGCGGCGCGCCGGGTCGTATGGGATCGTGGATTTGGATCGACATGTTGTGTCCTTCCACCAGCCCCTTGTGTCGCTCGGTGTCCAGCCAGCTGCGACTCAAGGGGCTTTGTCATATGGGCAGTTGAGCTTTCGAAGAGCCATGGTGGACCCGAGGGCCTTCTCAGGCAAACCCACGCGCCTCGCCTTACGCCGAATGGTGGGTGCCTATGCTCGGGCACGTGGAAAGCCACTCCTTGCCGCGGACACCCACCTTCTTCGACTTGGACAAGACGGTCATTGCGAAATCGACCACGCTGGCCTTCAGTAAGTCGTTCTACCGCTGACGGTGGCGGTGGCGCTGTGCAGGCAACGGGCGTGTGTGCTCGTAGACCTCGCCGCTCCGACACGGAAACGGACGTCAGTCTGATTCCTCTGAACGGGGTTGCTTGGGGACGGAACCAGGGCTCGTACTCGTGGGGATTCCGAGGTCGACGACGTTGCGGCTGGCAGGGCGCCGGTCGAGTTGGGTGAGTTTCTCCTCCGCTCCGGCAAGGCTCACCTGCAGCCCTTCCACTGGCGCTGCCAGAACCGGCTGCCGACGCACGGGGTTGTACGGCGCTCGGGCGCCCAGCGCATAGGCGACCCCGGACCACGTGACGGTGTAGGACCGGTACTCCCGCGAGCTGCTGTCGCGGATCCCGATCAGCCCTTCGTACGGCGCGAGGGACAGATGGCCAGGCGATTGTGCGAAGGGCGTCCACGTACTGAGCGCCATCAACTTGCGCACCAGCCGGGTCACCAGGCGCCGGACAGGAACGTGCTGCACGTACAGCCACTCCGCGCCTCCGGGAGTCGACATGTGGTGGGAGCAATACGCTTCGAGCTGTGCCATCACGTGCTCGACGCGTGCGTTCACCTCGTGCCGGTCGAGCGGCAACGCCTCCGGTTCGGCCGTTGTGATCTTGTCCGAGTGCAGTCGGGCGAGGGCGCCTGCGCCGACCAGCTCCCATAAGGGCTCGCCGCCGGACTCAGTGAGGGCTATACCGAGGGAGCTTCGCTGCTGGGCCTTCACCGCGGGCTCTCCTTGACGAAGGTTGTGGGGCGGCGGTTCGCGTCGAGGAGCCGGAGGAGATCTTTCGGAGTTCGAGCAATCTCAGGCGTGGGCGTCCCAGGGCGCCCGTAGCCCCAACCTGCGTGGACGTAGGAGACACCTGCGCGGTGCGCTGCCTCTTGGTCCACTGCCATATCGCCCACGTACGTACCGTGGGCCGGGTCGGCACCGAGATCGATGAGGGCGAGGAGCAGGGGGTCCGGCGCGGGCTTCCCGCGCCCTTGCCCACCGGGGACGCGGACCGTGGCGAATGGACACCCGAGCTGCGCCAATAGCGGTGCGGCGCGGTCAACCGGCTTCGACGTCACGACTCCGAGCTGCCAGTCGGCGGCCACGAAGGCGTGGAGGACTTCGGCGATGCCGTCGAATTGACTCGCCAGCTGCGCGGCAGCCTGCGACGCATCCGAGTAGGTCGCGTGAATTCGGTCAGCTTCGACGAGTTCGAGCCGCTCCATGATGTCGTCGAAGGGCCGGCCCAAGTGCCGCTCGTATTCCGCGAACGGCATGTCGATGCCGTGTGTCTTCTGCACCGCGCGCCACGCCGTCTCCATGACCGGACGCGTGTCTACGAGCACGCCATCCAGGTCGAGGAGCAGCACTTGGTGCTGTTCAACGTCGACGTCCATCTTCTCCCTCGGGGCCATAGGTGAGGCGGCGGGCGAGCGCCGAATAGGCATGGCGAACACCTCCAGGTCCGACAGGGCGGGGCAAGGGGCAAGCGCTACGACGCGGGGCAGGGATCCGGACGCCTTACGAGCGCCACCACCCGCTTCCCGCTGCCGTCCGCCTTGGGGCAGGCCACCCACGCGTCGGCTTCGGCTGACACGAGCTGCAAGCCGCGCCCATCGATCGAGTCGACCGAGGCGTCCCGTGGAGTCGGCGGCAGTGGGGAGCTGTCCTCCACCTCGATCCCCACCCCGCCGGTGTGAACGGCGAGCGTCAGCGTGATGTGTTCCTTACGATCGTCGGCCGATTTGTCCTCGGAGCCCCCTGGCGCTGCGGGAGAACAGCCATGCCGCTCGGCATTGGTGGTGAGCTCGCTGACGATCAATACGGTTCGGTCCAGGAGGTCTTCCAGACCCCAGTCCGTGAGTGCCTCGCGAGTGAAGGCGCGGGCCTCGCGTGGTGCCCGGTCGCTTGCCGTCATCGTCAGACTCTTCCGGCGCTCGGCTGCGCCGATGACGCTGGCCAGGGCTTGATCGGTGACCATCGCCGGCTCCTCACAGCGTCCGGCGGGGTCCGTCAAGGAGTCGACGGGCAACCGCTTCCGGCAGCGTCCGAATGCCCCCGTCCCCCTGGCTGACGGGCGTTGAAGCCGTGGAGGCTGGCGATGCGGGTGCTGTAGAGCTGGCCATGGTGCGCGCGTTCCTTCCGTGGTGGGGGCCAACGGCAAGTGAGGCTCACTACTCGCCAGGGGCACCTCGTCGCCGTATGAAGCCGAGTGCGCGTCCGGTACGGCTGCTGGTGCTGATCACGGCGGCCGGAGCGGCTCCCGCTATGCCACGTATGAGGTACGGGGTAAAGCGAACCGCGCACTTCAGGAACCATGAAGTCGGCATTGGGGATGCATTCCGCCACACTCGTGCGCATAGGTTGTATGGGAACGGAGGACGTTATGGCGGAGGCGGATGTGGTTGTAGGGGGTCGAACTGTGCCCGGTCCCCTGCAGGGACGGCATGTCGCGGTGACGGGCGGCTCTCGTGGCTTGGGTGAACAGGTCGTGCGCCTGCTCTTGGCCCACGGCGCGCTCGTCTCCACATGCGGGCGGAACGCGGACCGCCTCGATGCGCTCAATGCCTCGGTGCAGAAGGATGGCCTGCCGGCCTTGTTCACCTGTCCGTTGGACGTCACGGACGCGGAGGCGCTGAAGGACTTCGTCGACGCCGCCGTGGCAGAGCGCGGGGGCCTGCACGGCGTGGTGGCGTGTGCCGGGGGGAGCGGCTGGTCGTTCGCTGGGGGAGTCGACTGCGCAGGACTGGACGACCACTTGGGAACTGAACGCCGGGCACTCCGCACGCCTCGCCGCGGCGGCCCTTCCTCACCTTCGGGCCGCAGGCGGCGGTGCTGTCGTCGTGATCGCGTCGATCTCCGGATGGAAGCCAGGCCCCCAGGCACAGTACGGAGCGGCGAAGGCGGCGCAGATCCACCTCGTCTCGTCCCTGGCCCGTGAGCTGGGCCCGGACAACATCCGGGTCAACGCCGTCTCGCCTGGCTCGATGCTCATCCCAGGGAAGAGATGGGATCGCATGCGTACGGAGGATCCTGCGGCGTACGAGCGTTTCCTGGACGAGTTCCCGGCTCGCTCGCTGGTGTCCCCGGTCGAGGTCGCTGAGGTTGTGGCGTTCCTGCTGTCGGACGGGGCGCGGGGCATCTCAGGAGCTAACATCCCTGTCGACCGGGCGCAGAACGCACCGACCCCGGACGGTTACTGATCTCGTCAGGCGGCGCCGAGGATGGGTTTCGCTTTCCGCTCGAATTCGCGGACCAACGGCTCATTTCGGCGCGGCTCGAGCCGCGTTCTGAATTCTCGGAGGGCCTGGACGGAGCGCTCCGAGTGGACGCCGCCCAATCCATTCAAGGCGTGGGTGGCCGTGTTGATCGCCTCGTCGAGGCGGCCCTGCTGAAGGTGAGCGGTGGCCAGGACCGACCGGCTGATTGCCTGCCGACGGCGGCGCTCGGCGTTCGCGGAGACCGATGCTTCAGCCAGCCGTTCGGCTTTCGCGGACTCGCCCAAGTCCCTGTGACATAGGGCTGCTTCGGCCTCCAGGTAGTGGGGGTCTAGGTACCGAACCCACTCCGACTCCTGCAGGGCACCCCGGCTGACGTCCAGAGACTGGGTCGCCCCGTGCAGCGAAGCCGTGGCGGCCCGCCCGTCGCCGAGGGCCGCGTACCCGCGTGCGGCCATGGCATGGAGGCGCATCAGGCCCATCGGGCTGCCCGCCGACTTGGCGGTGGCAATACCGGTTCGAGCCAGTGCGACACCATCGCGCGGATAGCCAAGGTTAATGAAGAGGTGCGACAGGCCGGCGAGGATCTGCCCGCCGAGCACCCGGTCCCCACCTTCCCTGCACAGGCTGAGGGCCATGTTCATATTGCACAGGGCCAGGCCGTACTCCGCCGAGTCGTACGAACACCAACCCGCCATCGCAGCCAACCTGGCGCCGGCGGTGAAGAGCTGCTTCCGCTGGTGATGAGGGATGCCGCGCTGCTGGAGCATCGGAACGACTTCGATGGTCAGGTAGTTCACGATACTGGAGTGCACTCCTCCACCACCGTAGGTGTTGTCCATCTGGTCGAACATCTTGATCATGGCTTGGACTTGCTCGACCTGGCCGCCACCCTCGACGACGGCCAGGGTCGGCTGCTGTTCCTCTTCCAGCAGCCAGAGCAGCCACTGCCTCTATGGCTCCAGCAACGCAGATGCCACAAAGGGCACGGCGCCGAGGAGGCTGCGTCGGGAGATGGCGGTGGATCCGAGTTCGGCGAGCGTGTGCAGCGTTTCACCCACGTCTCCACAGTAAGACAGGGCGCGCGTAATCACCGGTTTCAGTGGGTCAGCTGTGAAGCCTAAGTCCGCTGGCGCCACGGGCCGGTTCAGCATCTCGGAAAGCGCGGCGGCGATGAACTCCGTCGCCCGTCCCCTGGGTTGCATTCCCTGGAGCCACCGATTGACCGACGCCTTGTCGTAGCGCATCACCACACCTTGGCGGCGGCCCAGTTCGACGACCCGACGAGCCAGCGCGGCGTGCGAACAGCCCGCTTCCTTCAACACGACCAAGAGCGTCTTGTTGGGTTCGCTCGACGCTGTCTCACCGCTCATACGTCGATGATGCCCATGCGATCACTCTCTGTCCCAGCCTTTGGACAGCCTGCCACGCGAGTACAACCCCCGTACAACCGGACAACCGCAATGCCCCCTGCTATCGCGGACCTCATCTGCCGAGACTGGGGACGCGCCAGAGGTGGCGAGCTCATGCCCCTTGCCATCTCCGGACTGAGCCGCCGGAGAGTTCGGCGGCGACCAGAAGGGGACTCATGCCTACTGAGCCTGAACTCGTGGTGTCGTAGCTGCTGACTGGTCTTGATCCTGGCGGTATGCCGTTGTCATGAGGTACGCGCAGGGCGGCGGTCTGGCGGACGAGCGGCGTGAGTTCCGCGAGGGCATTCGGCAGGTGGCGGCCGAGCGGTTCGCCCTTGGTGAGCCGAGCTCGGTGATCGCGAAGGATCTGCGGGTCAGCGTCCGGTCGGTGCAACGGTGGCGGAAGTCGTGGACGAAGGGCGGCCCACGGGCCTTGCGCTCGTCTGGGTCGGCCTCGCCACCACGTCTGAGTGAGGCCCAATTTGCGCAGCTGGAAGCAGAGTTGGTCAAGGGCCCGGTCGCGCATGGCTGGCCGGATCAGCGGTGGACGCTGACCCGCGTGAAGACGGTCATCGGTCGTCGCTTCCACAAGAGCTACACCATCCAGGGCGTGCGCAAGCTGCTGATCCGCCACGGCTTCTCCTGTCAGATCCCGGCCAGGCGGGCCCTCGAGCGCGACGATGAGGCGATCACCGGCTGGGTGAAGGAGACTTGGCCGCTGGTGGAAGCACCGCGGCGGCGCTCGACGCCTGGATCGTCTTCGAGGACGAGTCCGGCTTCTCGATGACGCCGCCGATCGCCCGCACTTGGGCGAGGCGCGGGCAGACACCCGTCATCCGGGTCCGCGGCCGCTCCCGCCGACGGGTCTCGATCGCCGCCCTGACCTGCTACAAACAGGGCGAAAGCTCCCGGCTGATCTACCGGCCCCGCCGCGATGACGGCCGGCGCGACGGACGTAAGTCCTTCGCCGGGACCAATTACCGGGATCTGTTGCAGGTTGCCCACCAGCAACTCGGCGGCCCGATCGTGCTCATCTGGGACAACTTGAACGTGCATCTGGACTCCCGCATGCGCGCCTGGATCGCCGAGCGGGACTGGTTGACCGTCCACCAACTGCCCTCCTATGCACCAGATCTCAACCCGGTCGAGGGCATCTGGTCCCTGCTACGGCGCGGCTGGCTCAGCAACATCGCTTTCACCAGCCCCGACCACCTGGTCCAGACCGTCCGGCGCGGTCTGCGCACGATCCAGTACCGCAACGATCTGATCGACGGATGTCTCGCCGGAACCGGCCTATCCCTCAACCCGACGACACCACGAGTTCAGGCTCAGTAGTCCACCGCCCTGCGCGTACCTCATATCAACGGCGTACCGCGAGGATCAAGACCTGTCAGCAGCTACGACACCACGAGTTCAAGCTCAGTAATCGGTCTCACTGCCGAGGCCCGTCTCAAGGAGGCAAATCTGTCGAATCCCGCTCTCCGATCCGCCCGCTTCACTGCCCCCATCCTCTTGGCGCTCGGCGCTCTGAATGCATGGACCGCACAGGAGACGGAAGAATACGGTGCCCTTTCCACGACGCTGTGTCTATGCGTCTGCGCGGCTGGACTGTTCGGCGAGGACCTGGTGCAACGGGGCTACCGTCGTGATCGAGCGGTCCTCGCGTACATCGCGGTGCACCCTGGAGCCGCAACTCGACACGTCGCCCAAGTCCTTGGCTCCTCCGAGCGCGTGGTGGCCCTTAGCCTCGGCCGACTCACCGAAGACGGGCTTCTGATGCTGGTCACGGATGGAGCGACCCCTGCTCTCCGCTCCTATCGACTGGCTTCCTGAAGCAGACGACACGAACACCAGGGGCGCTTCCTTCGTGCTGGGCGATACATAGCAGACGATCCCCGGTTAGCGAAACCGGGGATTCTCCAGAGCATTGATGTTGTTCGCACCCAGCTGTGCTTGGCGGTGGAGCCGTGGCGGACGCAGTTGGCAGCGCCGCACGCATTCGCGAGGAGGTAATAGCGCGGATGTTGTCACCTGCTGGCACGTCAATGACCGCGCTTTCATGCCACGGCTATGGCTGCCCGCTACGCAAGTTCTCCCTCCGGACCGCTTGCCCGAGTGCCGTGAGGAAAACCACGCTGCGTCGATCCTCGATGCCTCGCTGCCTCTTCCCGTCCGCTCCATGAGGTGTGGCCGTGCAGAGCCGGGGAGCTGTGCTGCGTATGTGGGCCTGGATTTCCGGCATGAAGCCTTTATCGACACGAAGGTGATATTGCATGGCTCGCCCTCCCGCGCTGAAGCTCGCCGAGGTTCTGGCGGAGATCCGTATGAGTCCGTCAGCGTTCTACCGAATGCGCGCTCGCGGGCAAGGACCCCACATGATCAGGTTGCCCAATGGCGAACTCCGGTGCCGTCGCGCAGACCTGGACGCCTGGTGGGAAGCATGCGAGAGAGATTCTGACACTTGGCGATGAGCTACAACGTCCGCTTTTGGGGCATACGCGAGCGCCCTGACCGGCGCAAGCCTTTTATGGTCCGGTGGACGGTCGATGGGCGCGAAAAGTCCGAGTCATTCATGACCTTCGGGCTCGCCGACAGCAGGCGCTCAAAACTGATGACGGCAGCGCGCGAAGGCGAGCCGTTTGATGTACACACAGGTTTGCCGGCGTCCGAGCTACGAGCCATCAAGCAGCGGACGACGTGGTACGACCTTGCCCACGAATACCTTGACCAACGGTGGGACCGCACGCCGGGAAACACCCGCCGCACTCTGGCCGACGCATTCGCCACGATCACACCTGCCCTGGTGCACTCTGGCGCGACCTATCCGGAGCCGCGGGTCCTGCGGCGCGCCTTGTACTCGTGGGCCTTCAACAAGAACGCATGGGCCCAAGAGCCGAACGAGGAGTGGCGGAAGGCCCTGGACTGGATAAAGCGCAACTCCCTGCCCGTCGGTGCACTCGCGGAAGCCGACGTGCTGCGACGGGCGCTGGACGCCCTGTGTCGCAAGCTGGACGGCAAGGCGGCTGCAGCCAAGACGGCGCGGCGCAAGAGGGCCGCGTTCAACGAAGTGCTCAACACTGCAGTGGAGAAAGGTTACTTCGGGGATAACCCCCTCAACGGACTCAGGTGGAACGCTCCGGCCGTCAACGAGGAGGCGGACCCGGCTGCCGTTCCCAATCCGGCCCAGGTCGCCCGGCTCCTCGCGGCGGTTGCCCAGCAGTGCGGACGCGGTCCTCACCTTGAGGCGTTCTTCGGCTGCATGTACTACGCGGCCATGCGGCCCGCGGAGGTCATCCACCTCCGGCTCGATCAGTGTCACCTCCCCAAGACCGGGTGGGGGATGCTCAACCTTTCGGGGGGCGTCGTCACCGCAGGAAAGGACTGGACGGACGACGGCGCGGTGCACGAGGTGCACTCGCTCAAGCGCCGTGCGGCTACCGCGACCCGACCTGTGCCGATCCCGCCGCAGTTCGTGCGCATCCTCCGCGCGCACATCGAACGGTTCGGCGTGGCGCCGGACGGGCGGCTGTTCCGGAACCAGGCCGGCAACTACGTGGACGCAGCCGCGTACGGCACAACCTGGGCGCGGGCACGGAAGTACGTCCTGACGCGCACGGAACTCGCCTCCGGGCTGGCCAAGCGGCCCTACGATCTCCGGCACGCCGGGATCTCGTTCTGGCTGTACTCCGGTGTGGACCCGGCCGAATGTGCTCGCCGCGCGGGCCAGAGCATCGAGGTCCTCTTCCGCCACTACGCCAAGTTCCTGGACGGCGTCCGGGAGCAGGCCAACCGCCTCATTGAGCAGTCAATGCAGGAGTGGGACCGCGTCAGCCAGGGCGGGGCACCTGCGGGGTGAGCCGGGGTTTGGTCCGCCACTGGTCCGGAACAGCTGGTCAGAAGGGGGATAGCGGTGGGAGAAACTGGGAGTTACAACGCAAACCGGGCCCTGCGCTGAGCGGGCCGAGTGGAAGGCGCCTGACGGGCAAAAGCCCAGGTCAGGCGCCTTTTCTCGTGCCTCTAGAAGAAGCCGAGCTTCTTCGGCGAGTACGACACCAGAAGGTTCTTCGTCTGCTGGTAGTGCTCCAGCATCATCTTGTGCGTCTCACGCCCGATCCCCGACTGCTTGTAGCCGCCGAACGCCGCATGCGCGGGATACGCGTGATAGCAGTTCGTCCAGACCCGGCCGGCTTGGATCGCGCGGCCCGCGCGGTAGGCGGTGTTCATGTCGCGCGTCCATACGCCCGCACCCAGGCCGTACAGCGTGTCGTTGGCGGTCTTGATCGCGTCGTCGAAGTCGTTGAACGACGCCACCGAGACGACCGGGCCGAAGATCTCCTCCTGGAAGATCCGCATGCGGTTGTCGCCCTCGAAGATCGTCGGCTGGACGTAGTAGCCGCCGGCCATCTCACCGTCGTACGTGATGCGCTGACCGCCCGTCAGAACCTTGGCGCCCTCCTGCTGGCCGATGTCCAGGTAGGAGAGGATCTTCTCCAGCTGGTCGTTGGAGGCCTGGGCGCCGATCATCGTGTCGGTGTCCAGCGGGTGGCCCGCGACGATCTGTTCGGTGCGGGCGACCGCCGCTTCCATGAACTCGCTGTAGTGGCCCCGCTGGACGAGCGCGCGCGACGGGCAGGTGCAGACCTCGCCGTTGTTGAGGGCGAACATCGTGAAGCCCTCGAGCGCCTTGTCACGGAAATCGTCGTTGGCCGCCCACACGTCGTCGAAGAAGATGTTCGGGGACTTGCCGCCGAGCTCCAGCGTCACCGGCTTGATGTTCTCCGAGGCGTACTGCATGATCAGCCGGCCCGTCGTGGTCTCACCGGTGAAGGCGACCTTCGCGACGCGTGCGCTGGATGCCAGGGGCTTGCCCGCCTCGACGCCGAAGCCGTTGATGATGTTGACGACGCCCGGCGGGAGCAGGTCGGCGACCAGGCTCAGCCAGTAGTGGATGGAGGCTGGGGTCTGCTCGGCGGGCTTGAGTACGACCGCGTTGCCCGCGGCGAGCGCCGGGGCGAGCTTCCAAGTCGCCATCAGGATGGGGAAGTTCCACGGGATGATCTGCGCGACGACGCCGAGCGGCTCGTGGAAGTGGTACGCGACGGTGTCCTCGTCGATCTCGCTCAGCGACCCCTCCTGCGCGCGCATGACGCCGGCGAAGTAGCGGAAGTGGTCGATGGCGAGCGGGATGTCGGCGGCCAGGGTCTCGCGGACCGGCTTGCCGTTCTCCCAGCTCTCGGCCACGGCGAGCTGCTCGAGGTTGGCTTCCATGCGGTCGGCGATCTTCCGCAGGACGGACGCGCGTTCGGTCGCGGAGGTGCGGCCCCAGGCGGGGGCGGCTGCGTGCGCCGCGTCCAGCGCGCGTTCCACGTCTTCGGCCGTACCGCGGGCGATCTCGGTGAAAGGCTGTCCGTTGACCGGGCTCGGGTTCTCGAAGTACTGGCCGCGGGCGGGTGGTACGTACTCACCGCCGATGAAGTGGTCGTAGCGGGCCTGGTAGGAGACGAGTGCGCCCTCGGTGCCGGGCGCTGCGTAACGGGTCATCTTGGCTGGCCTCCCGGGGAAGGCTGCCCGCCGTTGGGCAGCTCTCGCCCGGAGGCTAGGAGCGCGGACGTTGCATGTACGTTGCACACCTCGCCGCCGATTGCGCACTTCGCCGCCGGTTACGTCCCGGCCGCCAGCTCCGCGTTCAGATCGTCGACGCGGGCGAGCACCGGCGGGGTCGCCCGCACCTGGGCCAGCACGCGCCACACCGCCAGGTCGTCCTCGCCCCACGGGGCGTGCGCCCAGTCGGACAGGAGGTCGGGGTCGCGGCGCGCGATGAGCGCCGCGCGCAGCTGGTCGGCGAGCCTGCGCCGAAGCCTGGCCACGGCAGGCGCCTGCGAACCGGGAAGCAGCGGCCCCGCGTACGACGCGGCGGCCGCGGTGACCGCCCCGGCGCCGAGCCGACGCTCGACAGTATCGACGTCGGACTCGACCGGCACCGCGAGCCGGTACGGGCGCGACCTCAGCAGCTCCGGACCGATGACATGGCGCAGCCGGGCCAGTTCGGCGCGCAGCGTCACCGGTGTCACCGACTCGTCCTCGTACAGCGCGCACAGCAACTCGTCACCGGTGAGCCCCTCCGGATGGCGGGCGAGCACGACGAGGATCTCGCTGTGCCTGCGGCTCAGCCGCACCTTGCGGCCCCCGGTCAGAAGCAGGGCTTCATCGCGGCCGAGCGCGGTGAGCTCCACGGCGTCCATCATCTCCACCGGCGGTGCGAGCAGCGCCAGTTGAGACTCCGCGGCGCGCGCGACCGCCTGGACGAAGGCAAGGCTGTGCGGATGCGCGAGACCGTCACCCCCGGTGATGTCGACCGCCCCGAGCAGCCTGCCGGTCCGCGGATCGTGCACCGGAGCGGCCGCGCACGTCCACGGCTGGACGCGCCGGATGAAGTGCTCGGCGGCGAACACCTGCACCGGCCGGTCCACGGCCACCGCCGTACCCGGCGCGTTCGTCCCCATGGCCGACTCCGCCCACCGCGCACCTGGCACGAAGTTCATCCGCCCGGCCTTCTGCCGGGTCGCCGAGTGCCCCTCGACCCAGAGCAGCCTGCCGTGCGCGTCGCACACGGCGAGCAGATGCTCACCGTCCATCGCGAAAGTGCCCATCAGCTCGCGGAACAGCGGCATCACTCCGGCCAGCGGATGCTCCGCCCGATAGGAGCCGAGGTCCCCGTCGGTCAGTTCCACCGCCGCACCGGTGTCCTCGGGGCAGACCCGCGCCCGAGCCGAACGCCGCCACGAGTCGGCCACCACGGAACGGACCGGCCGCGCGACGGTCCCCGCCTCGGTGAACCTCTCATGGGCGCGGCGCAGCACCCGCACCCTCTCCGCGGGATCGGCACCGGCCTCCAGAGCCACCCATGGATCGGTCAAGTCGGCCTCCCGGGACGGCGATGCGGTGCAGCCATCGTCGCCCCGCGAGCCCGCGCCGACAAGCACCGGAACATGAGCCGACGTACGTCAGACGGAGTTCACCAGGTCCATATAGCGCGGCCAGTCCCAGTACGGTCCCGGATCGGTGTGGTCGCTGCCGGGCACCTCGACGTGCCCGATGATGTGGTCGCGGTTCTTGGGAATGCCGTACGTGTCGCAGATGTACGAGGTCAGCAGCGCGGACTGCTCGTACATCGCGTCGGTGAAGTACTCGGGCTGGTCGACCCACCCTTCGTGTTCGATGCCGATGCTGCGGGTGTTGTAGTTCCAGTTGCCGGCGTGCCAGGCGACATTGCGCTCGCGCACGCACTGGGCGATGTGGCCGTCCTCGGAGCGCACCACATAGTGGGCCGACACCTTCTTCGCCGAGTTCTGGAAGATGGCCAGGGTGTCGGCGTAGGTCTCCTGGGTGACGTGAACGATCACGAAGTCCACCGGGTAGGTGCTCGGCCGGTTGGCCGCCGTGTAGTTGGAGGTACTGGCCGGAACCCACTCGGCGAGGGGGTAGTCGACCGCTCGGGGCCGGGCGGTCGCTCGGGTGGCGGGGAGGAGCGCGGCGGGGACGGCGGCGAGGGCCGCGCCCTGCAACAGCCGGCGCCGGCTGGGAAGGCGTCTTGCTCGATCCATTGCTGACCTACCTCTCGGTGGGGGGAACAGCTGGACTCTCTGGAGTCGTCAATGGGGCAGTGACGCGGCCGTCTCTCGCAGCCGCGCATGCAGCCCCCGGTGAGTCTCGCGTGCGGGCAGCCACTCCTTGCGGATCTTGGCCACGCACGTGTAGTTGGTGTCGCAGACGTTGGCGAGCGGTGATTCGACGGTCTGCGTCGCGAACTGGTAGGCGTCGAGCTCGCTGAAGCCGTAATCGCGCACCAGCCACTGCACCAGGTCGAGTTGGGATATTCGGAAGGCGTCCTCGAGCGGTCGAGCCGAGCCGGTCGACACGATGTGGGTGTCGGACTCCAGGCGCGGCCAGGGTGTTGTGATCCCCTTCAGGAGTTCGACGATCACGACGGTGTTCATGGCGCACTCGACGGCGACACCACAGGTCTCTCCCTCGCCCTGGCGGGCATGCCCGTCGCCCAGGCTCAGGAGCGCGCCCTCGACATTCACCCCGAGGTAGCAGGTGACCCCGGCCCGCATCTCGGGAGTGTCCATGTTGCCGCCGTGCGCGTCGGGCACGAGCGCCGAGCGCACCTCGAGGCTGGCGGGCGCGACGCCGACCGTGCCGTGCATCGGATCCATCGGCAGCGCGATCTCGAAGTCGCCGTCACGCGCGCTGAAGTGTGCCGTGCGACGGTCCCGGTCGAGCTGCCAGATCCACACGGTCTCCGGCAGCGGCGGCTGCAGCGAGGCCGTCGTGTGGGTGGAGGTAAGCGCCCCGAAGAGCGGCACTGTCGTGGACGCCGCCCAGTCACGGGCCGGCTCGATGGACACGAAGTGCACGGCGATGGTGTCACCGGGCTCCGCGCCCTCCACATGGAAGGGGCCGGTCTGCGGGTTCAGGAACGGAAACTCGCAGACCTCGGAGACCAGGTCCTTCTCGGAGCGGACCTCCCCCGCGAAGCAGTCCTCCGTGTACAGGTCGAGGACCGTGCCCGGAGCAATGCGTGCCACGGGAGGGGCACCGCCGAACGTCCAGGCGTACTCGCCCGGTTCGGGCCGCACGGTCATCATCCGAGGCTCGCTCATCGCAGGGCTGCTCCGCACTGTGAGGGTTCGGGTGTGGTGTCGTCGTCGAGATGGACCCGTGCCGTCTCGGCTATGCGCTCCGGATGCCGTCGCAGGAGCACGGCGAGGACCACGACTCCTATGAGCATCCAGACGCCGACGACGGGCCCCGCGTACGAGACCGGCGCTGTCAGCTCGGACACGAAGTCGAAGACGGGCAGGCCCGCCGCCGTCAGCAGCGCGGGCACGAAGGAGACGATGAACAGGCACGCCACCAGCGCGATGAGCACCGACAGCGGCAGGCTGCCCCCGGCGAACGCGGTGCCCGCCGGAATGCAAGCGGCGACCGCGGCGGCAGGCGCCATCGCCGTAATGCTCTGGAACAGGACTTCACGTAACCCGATGGCTTCGCGACGCAGCCCTGGATTGGTTTCCCCCGACACTTGAATCCCCCGATCCACGCCGACACGACCCGTCGCCAGGACGAATGGTGCCTCGCCTCAATTACGTTACGGCGCTGGCTGGTTGGGGCGGAAGGGCGCGAGCTGGATCTGTGTACAGCACCGTGATTGTGGATATCGCGGTCACCCGTTAGGGGGATGGCCCACGCGCCGGCCGCACGGCTCAGGATGGTTTGTGGCCTGCTCGCCCCAAGGCTGCGGGTCCTGTCACTGCAAGGCTGTGGGCGCTGTCACCTCATGGCTGCGGGCCCACTCACCCCAAGACTGCGGCCCCGGCGGCGGCCTGTTGCTCGGCTCGGGTGCGGGCGGCGACGGCCTGGTCCGGATCGCCGAGCCGGTCGGCCAGCCGCGCCCGAGCCTGCCAGTTGTACGGGCAGATGGGGCGCAGACTGATCCGCTCACTGAGCAGGGTGCGCGCCAGATCGTCGTGCCGGCCGGAGCGGACGGCGGCCTCCACCAGCGTGCGCTGGATGGCGTCCCGCTGAGCGTGGCTGCCGCCGAAGAAGTTGAGGCGGTTGCGGATCGGCGCGAGCAGCTCGACGACGCGGGTGTACTGCTCCCGGCGGTGCGCGATGAGGGCCTGGCACACCGGCAGCCCGATCTCGCGCGTCATCGCATGGTTGGACACCGCCGGGGAGGCCGCGGGCTCGCTGCGGGCGAGCCACAGCTCGCGGTCCTTCACGAGTCGCTCGGCATCGGCGATCCGGCCGGCCCCCGCGTACGCCATCACGGCGTGTACGTCGTTGAAGGCGTAGTACGCGCCGTCCTCCCGCCCGGCCCAGGCCTCGGCGAGCTTCGCCCAGCGCGGCCCGACGTCGGCACCTACGAGGAGCAGCCGCCACAACAGGGCTGAGGCGTCCAGGAGTTCCATGGCGATTCCCTCCGAGGTCTCGTTGTGGAGGGTGTTGTCGTAGACGGCGAGGACCCGTTCGATGCTCCCCGACTCCAGCGCGTACAGGGCGTAGTGCCATGAGTTGTGCACGGACAGGAAGTTTCCGTCGGTCCAGTCCGCCGTCCGCGCGTCCATGTAGTGGATCCCATCGGCGAACCGTCCGCGCATCTCGTAGGTGTGGACGACCGCGTGAATGCCCCACACGTCACGCGGATGGCGTTCCACGGCGCGTAGCCCGGTCTCCTCGGCGTGGCCGTAGTGCCCCGACTCCTCGAGCCCGAAGGCGTACATCCCAAGGAGCGGGCCGAAGTACGGGTCATCGGAGTCCCACGAGGTCAGCGCGCCGCCGATGCGGTCGCGCAGTCGCTGGGCGTCGCCCGAGAAGAAGTCGATCTGGTGACCGACGGCCAGCGCGAGGGCGTCGCGGGGATGCTCGCGGCTGAGCTCGCCGAGGATCTCCCCGGCACCGAACATGTCCCCGTCGAGCCAGGCGTCGGCAGCGGCCGCGTGCATGCGCTCGCGCGGCGAGAGCTCTGCCAGGTCGACGGCGCCGAGGAACGCGCTGAAGGTCCGCCGCGCCGCGGCGGCCTCCCTCTCCTCGGTGCCCAGCAACCCCAGATACGCGCCGAATACCTGCGCCATGGCGGACCGGGGAGCGGCCGCCGCCATCGCCTGCGCCTCATCGGCCACCTCCCCGCGGAAGAACAACAGCGCGTCAAGCGCCCGCTCGTAATGCCGCGCGGCCTCGTCGCCGATGCCACTCATGGCGTGCCCATGCCGGTCCGTTTCCATGGCTGTTCCTGCTCCCGTCGGCTCCTCGCAGTCTCGCGATTCTGCCCGGGCGATGCCACGACGACGCTCGGTTCACCTGAAGGAGGCTGACGGAAGGGGCCAAGGGGAGGGAATGCGCCAACGGGCGGGGAATGCGCCAAGAGGAGCCTGCCGCCTCACGCTGAGCCGTTGGGCGGCGGAGGTTCCGCGATGCCGACGATGAACTTCCCTGCCACGGTTCGGATGTGGGCCGCCAAGCCCAGGGCCGTCAGGTCGTCCGTGAGCGTCCGGGGGCCGTGGAACACCTTCACGATGCGGTACTCACGATGCGGTACCGGCTGCCGTCACCGAACGCGCCCGCGCGGCGAGCATCGTGGTCCACTGGCCCGTCCCGCAGGCCAGTTCCAGTACGTCCTCGCCGATGGGGAGGTCGGCGGTGACCGTCAGCAGGTCCTGGAGGTCCTGTCGTTC
The DNA here is from genome assembly GCF_026340305.1 of Streptomyces sp. NBC_01381. Classification (NCBI taxonomy): domain Bacteria; kingdom Bacillati; phylum Actinomycetota; class Actinomycetes; order Kitasatosporales; family Streptomycetaceae; genus Streptomyces; species Streptomyces sp. NBC_01381. The sequence continues at coordinate 54,493 of NZ_JAPEPI010000004.1, forward strand.
CGCGTAGGGCCGGTCGTACTCGGCCGCGCCGGCCCCAGACCATGGGCGAGGGAGAGCGCGGCTCTTCCGGCAGGCCCGCCGAACCGGCTGAAGGTCCGTCAGGGCACTCCCGCCGGATCGTCGAGGACCGCCCGTACGACCGAGTGTGCGGCGCCCAGCAACGGTCCGTCGGAGCCAAGTCGGGAGACCGCTACGCCGCAGCCCGTCCCCGCGGTGCGGCGCTCCAGCTCGGCCTCCAGCGGTGGCAGGAGCCACGGCGCGAGCCGGGAGAGAGCCCCGCCGAGCACCACGGACCGGGGGTCAAGGAGGTTCACCGCACCGGTGAGGGCGATGCCCAGGGCGGTCCCGGCGTCGTGCAGCGCGCGGCGCACGTCGTGGTCGCCCTGCCTGGCACGCTCGGCCAGGAGCCCGACCCGGTCCGCTCCAGGTGCAAGGCCCGCGCTCCGTAGTACCGCTTCCTCACCGGCGTACTGCTCAAGACAGCCACGACCGCCGCACGGACACGCCGGGCCATCGGGCCGCACCGGAACATGTCCGAGCTCACCCGCGAAGCCGCGCGTCCCGCGCAGCAGCCGTCCGTCGACGACCAGCGCGGCACCGATGCCGATCTCGGCGGAGACGTGGAGAAAGTCCTGCGGCACCTCGTCGCCGAGCCACAGCTCGGCCAGCGCGCCGAAGTTCGCCTCGTTGTCCACCGTCAGCGGCAGCTTGCCCGGCAGCAGCGCGGCGAGGTCGACGTCATGCCAGTCGAGGTTGGGGGCGTGGACGACCGTGCCCGTGTCGCGGGCGACCAGACCGGGCACGGCGACGGCGAGACCCGCAGGGCGCAGCCCCTCCCGGCCCGCCTCGGTGTTCACCTGCCGCATCAGCGCGACGAGTTCCTTGATGACCGGCTCGGGGGAGCGCCCCCGGTTGCTGCCCTGACGCACGGCACGCGCGCGTACCTCTCCGCGCAGATCGACCGCGCACACCGCGAGATGGTCGACACCCACCTCCGCGCCGATGCCGGCTGGACCGCGGCCGCTGATCGCGAGGGCGGAGCCGGGCCGGCCCACCCTGCCGGGGCGCTCAGGACCGAGCTCGTCCAGGAGCCCGGAACGGATCAGCTCGTCCACCAAGGTGGAGACCGCGGCCCGCGTCAGGCCGATCCGGGAGGCCACGGCGGCGCGGGACAGCGGGCCGTGCGCGGCGACGGCGTGCAGGACACGCGAGAGGTTCCGGCGGCGCATCCCCTGCTGGGTGTCGGGGAGCTGGGCGCCGGACGCACCCTGCCGCGTGCCGTGCGGTGGTGCGGTCATGCCCCCGTCAGCCCCTGCTCGTCGTCACTCATGGCTTTCACTGCTCATGGGCCGCCTTCTCAAGAAGGGGTGCCGCGTCGGAGATTACCCCGGCGATCCGCGCCAGCGCCGTCTCGTCCCGCTCCACAGGATCGAACACGGGTCCCGCGGCTGTGCCCCAGCGGCGCGCGACCGCCGCCGGATCCTCGCCCGTCAGGATGCCCGCTGCCTGCGCGGCGGCCCCGAGTGCGACTAGCTCCTGGGCCTCGGGCACCTGAACAGGCCGCCCGGAGAGTCGCCGCACGGTGTCCTGCCAGGCCCTGCCGCGCGCACCGCCGCCGATGAGCAGCAGCGGAGCCGAGCGGTCCGCGTCCGCGTCCAGGACCAGATCGAGGGCGCCGAGCAGCGAGTGCACGGCCCCGTCGTACGCCGCCTGCAACAGCTGTCCCGGAGTCGTGTCGTGCCGCAGACCGTGCAGCAGCCCCGAGGCGTGCGGCAGGTCCGGGGTGCGCTCGCCGTCCAGGTAGGGGAGGAGGGTTACTGCGCCGCCCGCCTCCACGGCCTCGCGATCCACGCTCAGGAGCGCGGCCACGCGGTCCACCGCCAGGGTGCAGTTGAGGGTGCAGGCAAGCGGCAGCCAGTCGCCCCGTGCGTCGGCGAAGCCGGCCACCGTCCCGGTGGGATCCGTGGGGCGGTTGCCGGAGACCGCGTACACCGTGCCCGAAGTGCCGAGGCTCAGCACCGGAGTGCCGGGACGCAGACCGAGGCCGAGGGCGGCCGCCGCGTTGTCGCCCGTGCCCGGGGCCACCAGCGTGCCCTTGGAGAAGGGCAGTTCGCCGCTGCCCCGTACGGTGCCGGCGACCTCCCCGGGGCGGACGACGCGCGGCAGCAGCGCCGGGTCGAGCCCGACGAGGTCGAGGATCTCCTCGTCGTACGTCTCCGTCGCCGACGCCCACCACCCCGTCCCGGAGGCATCGCCCCGGTCGGTCGTGCCGGTCCCGGTGAGGCGTTCGGTGAGGTAGTCGTGGGGCAGCCGGACGGCCGCGGTGGCGCGGGCCGCTGCCGGTTCGTGTTCGCCGAGCCAGGCCCACTTGGTCACCGTGAAGGAGGGCCCCGGCACACTGCCGACCCGCTCGGCCCATGCCTTCGGGCCGCCGAGGCGGTCGACCAGGGTGCGGGCCTGCGCCGCCGAGCGCACGTCGTTCCACAGCAGCGCGGGCCGTACCGGCCTGCCGTTCGCGTCGAGGGTGACAAGGCCGTGCTGCTGGCCGCCGACCGACACGGCCGCGGCCTCGCGTGCCGCGTCACCGCACTGGTGCAGCGCCGCGCTGAGGGCGCTCCACCAGTCCTCAGGGTCGCTCTCGCGGGCCGCGCCCGAGCTGACGCCGTGCGGCGCCTGACCGCGCGCCACCACTCTGCCCGTCGCGGCGTCGACGACCAGGACCTTGGTGGACTGCGTGGAGCTGTCCACGCCGACGACGAGTGGACCGTCGGCTGCTGGTGCTGATGACATCGGGGGTCTCCGTTCCCGCGGCTCTTTCCGGGTGCATCCGGACTTCTCTCCGTCCGACCTTCCCAGGGATGCCTCCGGATACTAATTTGTTAAGTGCCATGACGAAATAGTCGTGGCGGCCGCATCTGAGCCCACGGCACAGCCGCGTCCGGGCCGCCCCGCCGCCGCATCAGCCACCCAGGGAGCCGCACATGACGTACCAGCCCACTCCTGAGGACAAGTTCACCTTCGGTCTGTGGACCGTCGGCTGGCAGGGAAGGGACCCGTTCGGAGACGCGACGCGCGCGCCCCTCGAACCGGCTGACTCCGTACGGCACCTGGCCGAACTGGGTGCCTACGGAGTGACCTTCCACGACGACGACCTGATCCCCTTCGGGGCCACGGACACCGAGCGCGAGTCCCACATCAAGCGCTTCCGCCAGGCGCTCGACGCGACCGGCCTCGTCGTGCCGATGGCCACCACGAACCTGTTCACGCACCCCGTCTTCAAGGACGGCGCGTTCACCGCCAACGACCGCGACGTGCGCCGCTACGCCCTGCGCAAGACGATCCGCAACATCGACCTCGCGGTGGAGCTCGGCGCACACACCTACGTCGCGTGGGGCGGCAGGGAAGGCGCTGAGTCCGGTGCCGCCAAGGACGTGCGCGACGCTCTGGACCGGATGAAGGAGGCATTCGACCTGCTCGCCGAGTATGTGACGGAACAGGGATACGACCTGCGCTTCGCGATCGAGCCCAAGCCGAACGAGCCGCGCGGCGACATCCTGCTGCCGACCGTCGGACACGCCCTTGCCTTCATCGAGCGCCTGGAGCGCTCCGAGCTGTTCGGGGTCAACCCCGAAGTGGGCCACGAGCAGATGGCCGGCCTCAACTTCCCGCACTCCATCGCCCAGGCACTGTGGGCGGGCAAGCTCTTCCACATCGACCTCAACGGCCAGACCGGCATCAAGTACGACCAGGACCTGCGCTTCGGGGCGGGCGATCTACGGAGCGCCTTCTGGCTGGTCGACCTCCTGGAGAGGGGCGGTTACGAGGGCCCGCGGCACTTCGACTTCAAGCCGCCGCGCACGGAGGACTACGCGGGTGTGTGGGACTCGGCGGCAGGGTGCATGCGCAACTACCTGATCCTGCGGGAGCGTTCCGCCGCGTTCCGCGCCGACCCGGAGGTCCAAGAAGCCCTGCGCGCCGCGCGCCTCGACGAACTGTCGCTGCCCACCGCCGAGGACGGCCTGAGCGGGCTGCTCGCCGACCGCGGCGCCTTCGAGGACTTCGACGTCACGGGTGCCGCCGCCCGTGGCATGGCTTTCGAACGTCTCGACCAGCTCGCCATGGACCACCTCCTGGGGGCGCGCGGCTGACCCCGAAGCGTCAGTTCGGGTGCATCAACTTCTGCACAGGGGTCGCGTCTTGACCGGCGCGAGGCGACTCTTGACGGTATGGCCATGCCGCCCGTACCGCCGCAGCCTCCTCCTCCGCCGGGTGACGCGCCCCCGCCAGGTGACGGCGGCTTCGGTCCGCCTGGAGGCGGGTACGGACCGCCTCCGGGCGGCGGGGGATGGCCTCCTGAAGGCGGCGGCGGCCTGCCTCCGGACGGCGGCGCCTGGCCGCCGTCGCCACCGCCCGGAGGGCCTCCGGGGCGGCGCAACGGGCTGTTCATCCTGCTCGCCGTGATCATCGCGGTGGGAGCCGTCGTCGCGGTGGTCCTGGTGGCCACCAGTGGCGATGAATCCCCGGGCAAGAAGGGACCGTCCGAGAGCAGCGAGAGCTCGGGCGGCAAGCCCACGCCGTCGCTGAGCATCCCGTCGCAGGTCCCATCGGAACTCCCTACGGAGGTCCCCTCCAACCTGCCGAGCGGCCTGCCGTCAGACTTCCCCAGCGATCTGCCGACCGATCCGGATGACCTGGAATCCCTGATTCCGTCGGCCGCGGGCAACTAGTCGACGGCGGACAGTCTCAGAGGCCCTTCGGCAGCCGCACGTACGTCACGGTGGTCTCGATTCCGCTGTCCACGAGGCGGCCATCTTTGTCGAAGGCCTCGGGGCCGTCCGTCATCCCGAAGTCGTTGTCGTTGATCAGGGCGAGGGTGCGACTGTTCACGAGGGCCACACCCTCGATCTTGTCGGGCACTCCCTCGACGGCGCCTAGGTCGACGACGAGGCGCTTCTTCAGGACGGGCACTCCGGAGCCGGCCGGATCGTCGAGCTGCTCCAGGGAGGGCTCCGTGGCGGCGTCGTCCCACCGGTCGCCGAGGATGTCGGTGCGGCGGTCCAGCTTCACCGTCTGCAGCCGCGCGGCCTTGTCGGTGCGCTCCTCTACGAGGAGCCGGTCACGGCCGACGGCCACTACGGAGGAGATCTTCAGCTCGGCCGTGTCGTCCTCGCCCGGGTCGACGACCCCCACCGGGTCGAAGCGGTACGCGTACTCGGCGGTCACCGCCTGCTTCTTCGGCGAGAAGCGCAGCAGCCGCGTCGTCCGCGAGCCCTCACCGGCGTCCTCGTCGGGGACGGACAGCGGGCTCTGCACCGCCATCACCAGGTCCCCGCCCGGCAGTTGGGCGAGCCCTTCGAAGCCGCGGTTGACCTTGCGGTTCAGCAGGATGCCGGGCAGTGCCTCGGCCACGGGGTAGTCGGCCCCGGACAGCTTCAGACCCTGCGGCACATAGCGCTTGAGCACCTTGCCGCGTGCGGAGACGTGGACGAGCGAGGGGCCGTACTCGTCGACCAGCCAGAAGCTGCCGTCGTCGGCCCGCACGATGCCCTCGGTGTCCAGGCCGTTCGGGTCGTACGTCAGAGGGGTCTTGGCGTCGTACGTGTACGGAGCCTCATCGCGCCCCTCCTGGTTGGGCAGTCCGGTGACGGGCTTTCCGGAGGACGTCGTCAGCGGCAGCGCGTCGATGACCTTCACGGTGTCTCTGGAGACACGGACCTTCACGATCGCCGGATCGAAACCGGGGACGGGAAAGGTGCGCCGCTTCTTGCCGTCCACCTTGATCTGGCCGTTGGGCCCCCGGTCGGTGACGGTCCAGAACTCGCCCTTGCGGCCCGCCGGATAGATGTCGCTGCCGATGCCGCCGAGATGCACGTCCCGGTCGTCGTTCACCGTGCCGGGCAGCAAGGAGTTGCTGAAGGTGCCCAGTGGGATGTCGCCCAGCGTCGCGGTCGAGGTGATCCGAGGCGGCTTCTCCTTGCCGCCGGTCTGCGCGCCCGTGGCGGTTCCGGTCACCACGACCGCCGCGATCACGGCGATCGGCACACCCACGGCGATGGAATGGCGGACGCGACGCTGACGGGCGGCGTGCGGGGACATGGGTGCCTCCTGGGGCGCGAGTTCGGTGACAGCGGTCAGACTTCGCCGTCGCCACGAACGCAAGGAGGCGGAGAGGTGAACGTCAGGGGGCATGGCGACGGCGCCTCCCGCGAGGGGCAGGAGGCGCCGCCGTCCGCCATCGTCCGGTCAGCAGTGGTTGGGCAGGCTGCCCTTGTCGCCCCCCTTCAGGTGGATCGCGATGAGGCGTTCAGGCGGGTCGTGTCCGTGACCCGATGCCCCTGAACCGGTGCGGTCCACGCTCCCGGATGACATGGCCGCGCTCAATCGCTGATCAGGGCGAGTCCGCGCGCCGGTGTTCCCGGCGCGTGCACACGCGGCACGGACGCGCCGGGCGCCGCCGGATGCGTTTCGGCCAAGGGGGACGTGCGGTGTGCCGTGGAACTTCAGCGGTGTGGTGCGGGGCTGTTGTCGCCCCGCACCACACCGGTGGGTGTCACTCGCCGCCGGTCACCACGGCCAGTGCCGTCGCCGGGTCGTGGGTGGCCGGGCCCGCCGGGGTCCACCGGCCGCGTTCCTTGCGGTAGGGCCACCAACGGCCGTCGTCCCCGTGCCGCAGTTGGGCGTCGCCGCCGACCACGGTCCAGCGGTTGCGGGCGGCCCGCAACTGCGGCCGCTCGTCCTCGTCCCAGGCCGCGTCGAGGGCGGCACGCGCGCGTGCCAGGGCTTCGGCGCCGGGCGTCCACTCCTCCTCGAGCACGGACAGCGCGGCGGGTCCGCCGAACTCCCAGGCCCGTACGGCCAGCGCGAGCCCGTCCTTGCCGCGGTCGGACGCCGACGCGAGCCGCGTCACCACCGGCGCGCCCGGCGCCGCGGCGGCCAGCCGCACGGCGTCCTCACCCGGCGTCAACTCCACCTCGACCGGCTGCCGTTCGTGCCCGGGGGCGAGCGCCTCGGCCAGCAGGCGGTGCGCCTCCGCGGCCGCCCGCGCCGCCAGGAACTCGAGCGCCGTCACGTCGATGCCCGGCGCGGGCTCCGCCTCCGTGTCGAGCGAGGGCGGCAGGCCCGGCTCTGAGGGCAGGGGAGGGAGGTCCGGCAGCGGAGGGAGGATGGCGCCCTCGGCGTACGCCACATCGGCGTACACGCCCTCCTGAGCCTCGTCCTGCTCCTCCTCCGGGGTCTCCTCGGCCTCCGCCTGCGCCACGCTGCGTACTTGCAGCTCGTCGAGGAGCTCACGCTCCGCACGGCCGCGCATCAGGAGCAGCACGAACGGATCCTGGTCGAGCAGCCGGGCCATCTGGTAGGAGAGCGCGGCCGTGTGCCCGCAGTGGTCCCACGCGTCACAGTCGCACTCGGGCTCCAGGTCGCCGATGCCGGGCAGGAGTTCGACGCCCGCGGCCGCCGCGTCCTCCACCAGATGCGGCGGCATCTCGCGGTCGAGCAGCGCCGCGATGTGCCCGGCGCGCTCCACGGTCATGCCCAGGAAGCGGTCCCACTCGGCATCGGTCAACTGCTGCAGCAGCACGTCCGAGCGATGCGCAGTGCCGTCCGGGTCCTGGACGACCGCGGTGATGCGCCCGGGACGCACCGACACCGCGCCCACGGCACCCGCGCGCGCGAGCCTGCGGCCGGCCTTCAGCTGCTGGAGGTCCAGCGCTGTGTCCTCCAGCGCCTTCAGCCAGGCCTGGCCCCACCAGCTCTGCGCGAACCCCCGCCCGTGCGCGGGCGGCAGCGCGGCGAAGGTGCGCTCGTGACGGCGCGCGCCCTGCCCGGACTCCTCATGTGTTTCGTCGAACGCCTCGTCGTACGTGTCGTTCATCGCGTCCCCCCTCGCAGCTCCACCAGATCCGACAGTTCGGCATCGGTGAGTTCCGTCAGCGCCGCCTCACCGGCACCGAGGACCGCGTCCGCCAACTCCCGCTTGCGCAGCAGCATCTCGGCGATCCGGTCCTCGATCGTCCCCTCCGCGATCAGACGGTGCACCTGCACGGGCTGTGTCTGCCCGATGCGGTACGCGCGGTCCGTGGCCTGCGCCTCGACGGCGGGATTCCACCAGCGGTCGTAGTGCACGACATGCTCGGCCCGCGTCAGGTTCAGCCCCGTGCCCGCGGCCTTCAACGACAGCAGGAAGACCGGCACTTCACCGTCCTGGAAGCGCTGCACCATCGCCTCGCGCGCCGCGATGGGCGTCCCGCCGTGCAGGAACTGGGAGGGCACGCCACGGGCTGCCAGATGCCGCTCGATGAGGCGCGCCATCTGCACGTACTGCGTGAAGACGAGCACGCCCGCGTCCTCGGCGAGGATCGTGTCAAGCAGCTCGTCGAGGAGTTCCAGTTTCCCGGAGCGCCCTTCGATCCGCGGGGCGTCCTCCTTGAGGTACTGCGCGGGGTGGTTGCAGATCTGCTTCAGCCCGGTGAGCAGCTTGACGATCAGACCGCGGCGGGCGAAACCGTCGGCACCGGCGATCTCCGCGAGGGTCTCCCGCACGACGGCTTCGTACAGACCGGTCTGCTCTGTCGTGAGGGAGACGGCCCGGTCGGTCTCGGTCTTGGGCGGCAACTCGGGCGCGATGCCCGGATCGGACTTGCGCCGGCGCAGCAGGAAGGGGCGTACGAGCTGCGAGAGCCGCTCGGCGGCGGACGGGTCCTTGCCGCCTTCGACGGCTTGCGCGTAGCGGGTGCGGAACGTGCCGAGCTTGCCGAGCAGTCCCGGTGTCGTCCAGTCGAGGATCGCCCACAGCTCGGAGAGGTTGTTCTCCACGGGGGTGCCGGTGAGCGCCACGCGTGCGCGTGCGCCAATGGTGCGCAGCTGCTTGGCGGTCGCCGAGAACGGGTTCTTGACGTGCTGGGCCTCATCGGCGACGACCATGCCCCACGGAGCCTTGGCCAGGCTGTCCGCGTCGAGGCGCATGGTGCCGTAGGTGGTGAGCACGAACTCGCCGTCGGCCAGGTCCTCCAGGCCGCGCCGGGCTCCGTGGAAACGGCGCACGGGGGTGCCGGGCGCGAACTTCTCGATCTCACGCTGCCAGTTGCCCATCAGGGACGTCGGACAGACCACCAGGGTGGGTCCTGCGGACTCGGGGTCCGTCTGCCGGTGCAGATGCAGGGAGATCAGCGTGATGGTCTTGCCGAGGCCCATGTCGTCCGCCAGGCAGCCGCCCAGGCCCAACGAGGTCATGCGGGCGAGCCAGTTCAGACCGCGGAGCTGATAGTCGCGGAGATTCGCGGCGAGCGCAGCAGGCTGGCCGACGGGGTCCATGCCCTCCGGGTCGGCGAGGCGTTCGCGGAGCGTCGCCAGCCAGCCGGTCGGCTGGACGTCCACCCGCTGCCCGGCCACTTCGGTGGTGCCGGTCAGCACGGCGCTCAGTGCGTCGATCGGGGTGACCTTGTGGTCCTGGTCCTCGCGAGCGCGCCGTGCCTCTTCGGGGTCGATGAGCACCCACTGGTCACGCAGGCGCACCACGGGACGGTTGGCCTCCGCGAGTTGGTCGAGCTCCGCGCGGGACAACTCCTTGTCGCCCAGCGCGAACCGCCAGTTGAAGGCGAGCAGTGCGTCGGCGGAGAGATGCGACGGGGTGTCCGACGACGGCTTGTCGGGGTCCCCGGAGTCGTCGTCGGGCGGGCCGATGACCGCGCGGGCGGTGAGGTTGCGCGCCAGCTCCTTGGGCCAGTGCACCTCGACACCCGCGGCGGCGAGCAGCCGCGAGCCTTCGCCGAGGAGCGCGGTCACTTCCTCGTCGGCGAGCTCGATGGCGTCGGGCACGGTGGCCGAGAGCAGCGGCGCGAGCGGCGGCCACGCGCGCGTGGCGCGGCGCAGCGCGAGCAGCGCGTCCATCCGGGAGCGCGGTCCGAAGGCCTGCCCCGAGGCGGCCGAACCGGCCCAGACCTCGGCCGCGTCGGCGACGAGCGAGGGATCGCTGACGCTGTGCATCTGCAGCACGGCGCGGAACGGCAGCCTGCTCTCGTCGGAGGTCTGCGCCACAAGCCCGGGGATCTCGACGCGCAGGGAGACGCGTACGCCCGCGTCGTGCCCTGCGGCGACATCCATGGCCCAGGGCCGCTGCTCGGGGATGTGCTGCGGCTGCGGCGCGGCGAAGGCCGGCGCGCCGGCGGCGACCGCGGCGGCGGGGGTGCGCGGCAGCGTATCGGCCACCGCGTCGAGGAACTGCCGCAGCAGCCGCTCCGGTTGGGGCAGCCGCAGGGGCTCGGTGCCGTCCAGCGGCAGGGCGTGTGCGGCCGGAGGCATCGCCGCCGCGAGGTCGCGCAGGCGCCGCAGGTCGTCGGCGCCCAGCGGGCCCGAGCGCCAGGCGTCGTGGTCACTCGGCGTCAGGCCGGGCAACAGCAGGCCGCGTGCGGCCAGTTGCAGGGCGAGCACGCCCGCTGTCCCCCAGAACGTGGCGGTCGGATGTGCTCCGGCCGTGGCACGCGCGCGGGTCAGCACCGGCAGCGCCGCGCGCACCGGCAGCAGTACGGCCGAGACGTCGCCGGGCCGTGCCCCGCCGTCGTCGCCGGGCACGGCGATGGTGAGCTCCTCTGCGGTGCCGGCCGCGACGGCGGGCGGCGCGTCGCCGTCCGGGTGCCAGAAGGCCACCCGGCCGGTGCGTGCCGGGTCGGCGGGCACGAACAGCACAGAACAACGGGACAGTTCAGAGATCTCGGAAGGTGACACGGCGGGGAGTCTGTGCACAGCGATGGCGCATTCCTCAAACTTGACTACTGAGACCGGAGCGGCCGAGAGTACAGCACGCTGCCGAGCCTGCGTTAGTGCTGGTGACGTGATCCCGATCACGCCACTCCGAAGGTGTAGCTAACCCCCCTGTGGGGCGGTGCTGACCCCCTGCGGAAGACGGGTGAAGGCGCCATGGTTGCCCAAGGTCACCGGCTCATACGTTGAGTGAAGTCCGCCCGATCCAGTCACAGACCGGAGACCTCACCATGCCCCAGGCCGCAGCAGTCGCGGAACGTTCCCCAGGCACCACCGAAAGGCAGTCCGCCGGAAGCGATTTCGCACCCCTGCTGCGCACCGTCAAGGAGCAGGGGCTGCTGGGCCGCCGCACTGGCTGGTACGCCTCGACCATCGCGGTCAACGCGGTCGCACTGGCGGCGACAGCGGCGGGCATGTTCCTGATGGGAGGCTCCTGGTGGGTGCTGCTCCTCGCGCCCGTGCTCTCGGCGCTGTGCGCCCGCACGGCGTTCATCGGGCATGACGCGGGGCACTCCCAGATCACCGGCAACCGCGGGGTGAGCCGCGCTCTCGGCCTCATTCACGGCAACCTCCTCCTGGGGATGAGTTCGGCCTGGTGGAACGACAAGCACAACCGCCACCACGCCAATCCCAACCACATAGAGAAGGACCCCGACGTCGCCGCGGACGTCCTCGTCTGGACCAGCAAGCAGGCCAGGGTCCGCGTCGGCTTCCGGCGCTGGCTCACCCGCAACCAGGCCTGGCTGTTCTTCCCCCTGACGCTGCTCCAGGGCGTCGCCATGAAGATCTACGGATTCCAGGACCTGCGCCGCCAGAGCCCGCGCGAGCGCGTCGTGGAGGGCCTTCTCCTGGTGGCCCACCTGGTCGGCTACGTGACGCTGCTGCTCGTCACCATGCCTGTGGGGCACGCCATCGCCTTCGCCGCCATCCATCAGGCACTGTTCGGCCTGCACCTGGGTCTTGCCTTCGCGCCCAACCACAAGGGCATGGAGATGCCCGATCCCGACGGCGAGCGCTGGGGTCACCTCAGCCGCCAGGTCCTCACCTCGCGCAACATCCGCGGCAGCTTCCTGACCGACTGGTTCCTGGGCGGACTCAACTACCAGATCGAGCACCACCTCTTCCCGAGCATGCCCCGCCCCAGCCTGCGGCGCGCCCAGCCGCTGGTCCGCGCCCACTGCGCGGAGCTGGGCATGCCGTACACGGAGGCGGGATTCGTCGACTCCTACCGGCAGGTTCTGCGCCACATGTACGAGGTCGGCGAGCCGCTGCGGGTCGAATAAGCTCGCCGGCCGATCTTCGAACTGTCCCGTGAGCCGCCTCCGGATTCCGGAGGCGGCTCAGGGTCATGTCAGGGTCGCGCCTCAGGGGTCTATCAGGGGAGCAGACTGGAACTGTGGGCGGCGCGATCCCGTTTCTCAAGACAGAGAGCGGCAGCAGCCGCGAAGGAGGCGACGCACATGTCGAAGAACGCGAAGATCGCCGCAGGAGGTGTGGCGGCCGGCATCATCCTGTTGATCTGGCTGCCCTGGTGGGCCGCCCTCCTGATCGTGCTGGGAGTCCCGGCCGCGGCGTATCTGACACTCGACCCGGCCCAGCGGCGCAGGCTGCGCCGCGCCTCACGCAAGGAGATAGGCCACTGACCGGCCGCTGCTGAGAAGGTGCCACGCCGGTCGGCCAGGGCCCGCGCGCGGCAACCGGCGGTTTCCCCGCTCGTGGATCGGCCCACGGCGGATCCACGAGCGGAAAACCCGTTGCGCCACCCGCGGTTCGGCAGTGATCATGGCGCACATGACTTCCCGAGAGGAGGCCGTCCAGCGATCCCACGGTGATCGCTGATGGCCACATACGAGGCGTCGCAGACGCCGTCCCAGCCCCAACCCGCTCCCGCGCCGCTGACGTCGGCCTGGCTGAAGGCCCACTTCGACCCGCTGCCTTTCCCCGCCCGCATGAGCGCCCTGGCACGCTACGCCCGAGCGCTCACCCCAGAGGCGTACGCGACACTCCGCGAGCCCCTCGCCGCCGGTGCCCCTGACGAGCGGCACACCGCGCTCTTCCTCGCCGTCACTCGGCGTGACCTCACGTCCATCGCAGACGCCCTGACCGACCCCCATCTGCGCCGCCGGGCCCTCTCGGCCGCCATCCGGCTTCCCGTGCCGGAAGCGGCCTTGGAGCAGCTCGCGTTGAGCGACATCAAACGGGCACGGCACGAGACATTCCGCGTACTGCGGTTGAGCCGTCGTCGCGCGCTCGCCGCGCGCCTGCTGCCGCAGGTCCACGAACGATTCGGAGCCCGGGAGGCCGCACAACTCCTGCCAGCATGCCCCGCCCGGACCGTCGCCGCGTGGCTGCACCGGCTCGATCCGCCGCCAGGAGTGCTCAGCACATTGGCCCGCACCGCCCCGTACGCCATCGCCGAATTCCTCGCCGCCCGATGGCAGAGCCTCGGCTCTCGCGAGCACCACCGCTTCACAGGCCGCGGGCGCGCGGTCGCGAGCCTGGCCGCGGAACGCGACCCGGACGCCGGGCTGCTGCTCCTCGAACGGGCGCCCGACCTCCTGACGGCACGAGCGGCACGCTCCCTGCTGCGCCGTCCGGCCCGAGTCCTCGCGATCCTGCGTGCCGCGCCCCCCGAACCGGACGGCTCACACCGCGAACTGCGGCTCTCCGCAGGCGCCTTGCCATCGGCCACGCGGCGCGCCCTGCGCGAACTCCCGCCCGCGGACCTCGTGGACCTGGCGAGCCGCTGCCTCATGAGGCAGCCGCGGTACCGCGGACCAGGGCGGCAGGACATCGAACCGGACGGCCTGCTGGCGCTGCTTCCTGGCCCAGACCGACGTCGACTGGTCGAAGAACGCACCCAGCACGGCCGCTCCATGCGCAGTGTCCCCATCGCCACACTCGCGGCCTTGGAACCCGCCGACCGGGCGGAGATCGTCGGCCCCTGGGTGGAGCGCCGGTCGAACCAGCAGTGGACATCGAGCCGTCTCGCGGTCGCGCTCCCGCTCGCCCTGGGGGAGCCGTTGCTGCGCGGCATGACGGACCAGCACCGCGTCCACCACCGCCTGATGGCCTGGCCCGCGCTGCTGGCCTGTGCGGAACTGGAGGGTGACCCGGACGAGTTCGCGCGGATCGCCGGCGACTGCGAGCGAGCCTGGCACGACCAGGAAGAGGTGCGCAGGGCCGCCCTCCAGCAGCTCGCGGGAACCTCCCGGCGCCTGCTCGCCGCGCTGCCCGACCGGGTCCTGCGCGACGCGGTGATCACCACGGTCCAGTCCCGGGACTCGACCGCGCGCACCCTGGCCGCGGCCGAGCGGCTGCTGCGCCGCAGCGTGCAGTGCGCCACCTCGGGCGGCGAGTGGAGGCGGGCCGGTTACGCGACGGAGTTGCTCTGCCAGGTCCTCTCCGACCCCCGCTCGCACCGACCCGTCGCCCCGCTGGACATCGACGAGGCGGCGGCACGAGCCCTCTGGCCGGCGACAGCGGCCACCACGGGAGCGCGCCCCGATCTCCACACGGCCCTCGCCGAACTCCTCGCACCCCACCTCACCGCGTTGCCCGATCTGGACACCCTGGTCCGGCGCATCGCCCTGGAGTCCGGCGACCCGGACCTCGCGGCCCGCGCCGCGGCGGCCTGGGTGGCACCCGCGCGCCTGAGGGAGCAGCGCAGCGCCGAACTGATCGGCCTCGACGCCTCGTTCATCGCGGTGCCGGTCATTCTGCGCACCCTCGTCACCCGGCGAACCGACCTGCTGGACTCTGTGCTGGCCGCTGCCCGGAACGGACTCGCCGGCCGGGTACGTTCCCGGGCATCCGCCTGGTCGGCCGCACTGCACCCGGGCCCCACCGGCCGCTGGCTCCCCGCGCAGCGCCGCTCCTGGGACGAGCACCACGCGCGCGTGGCCACGGACGAACTGGCCCCGCTGCGCACCCGGGCCGACGCGGCGGCACAACTTCGCGACGCCGAACTACTGACCGCACTCGCGGAGTCGGCACCCCAGCCCGTCGCCGCGGCGGCACTCGGGGTGCTGGGCGAGGTGCCCGGCGTGGCGCACGACGTTGCCGCGCCCGCAAGCGAGCCGCTGTTGGAGATCCTGCTGCGGCACGCCGCGACGGGCGGCGTACGGGGGCGTGCCGCCATGGCATCCGTCCGCCGGCTCCTGGCAGCCATGCCGGACCCGGAAGCCAACGCCTTGCTCGCCCCTGTCGCCCGCGCGGCCGACGCCCCCGTGGGCACCCGCAAAGAGGCCGTGCGGGCCCTGGGCATGCTCGCCGGTGACGAGGCGTTCGACGCTCTGGTGCGCGCCTGGGACGCGCCGGGCCAACACCGCGACGTACGCGCCGTCATCGCTCGCTTCCTTCTCGCTGAGATCGACCGTCCCGGTATCGCCGACCGTCTTGCCCAGGCGGCGGACGAAGCCGCGGTCAGGGAAGTGGTGATCCAAGGGCGCGCGGGAGCCGTGAGTGAATCCGTGGGTGTGGCTTACACCGCCTTCCTCACACGCCTGGTGAAGGAGGGCACCAAGGAGACCGCCGTCGCCGCATGCCGGGCTCTGCCGGCCTGGTTCACACCGGAATCGACCGACGCCATGCGCGCCGTGGCCCACGTCATCACCGACCGGCAGCGATCCAAATGGGAATGGGAGACGGCGGCTGAGCAGTTGCTGTGGTTCCCCTTGGGGGCGGAAGGAGGGCCCATCCTCAGGGGTGCCATGCGTACGCTCCAGGAACGCGTGGACGCGGCCGGGGACCCGGAACTGAGGGCTGACGCACTCCGTCGTCTCGCGGGCATCGGAGAGTCCTTGCCGATCTCACGAGGCTCTCAGCGCTCGCTCCCCGTCGCCGACGCCGTGGCTCTCTCGCTGCGGGCCGTGGGCCTATATCGCGAGGCGGCCGCGCTGACATGGAAGGCGGCGCTGGCCGCCATCCGGCACGGCGAACACCACGCGCAACGCTGGGAACAGCTCCTGTCCCTGGTCGAGGAACGCCCCGAACGGCTGCCCTTCACCACGGGCGTCTCGGTCGACGTGCCCACCCCACGCGCGCGTGCGGCACTGCTCGCGGCCGTCCGGCTGCTGCGCGAACGCGGCACCCCGGTGTCCGGGTCGCTGGCACTCGACCTGGTCCGCGCCGGGAGCCGCGCAACAGCGTGGGACGAGACCTGGCGCGGTGAACTCGCGGCCCTCCGGGACCACGAGGACCACGACACGGCCATGGCGGCGCTGCTCGTCGACCCTGGACCGCCCCGCTGACGTAGAGCCAGGGGCCGGGAGATCCGAACAGGCGGGGATCAGGCGGGGCGCACGGCCATCTTGTCTAGCGCTTCGAGGAGCCCGGGGAGTTCGGGCCCCCGCCCTACGGGCAGCACCTCGCCCGGCTCCTCGTCCAGCAGGACGAACGCGATGTCGTCGGTCCTGGCCACCAGCGACCAGCCAGGACCGTCTGCGCGCAGCGTTCGGGCCTCTCCGGAGGCGAACGACGACCGCACGCGCCCCAGGGGCGGGGGAGTGCTCACATACGCCCGTACCTCTGCCATGACCCGACGCACGCCGGTGAGCGACCCGTCCGCGGCATCCGCGTCGTCGCTCTCCGAAGGGGCCTTGTCGGCGTCCTGCGGTGCCTCGGCCTGCGCATCCGCGTCGTCCGGCTGGAAGTCGGCGTCATCGATCTGGTCGCGCCAGGCCGCCCACTGCAACGCGATCTCGTCGGCACCGAGCCGCCGTTGGGCGGGTCCCCAGGTGTCGGTCTGCGGGGGCGAGAGCGGCGTGAGATCCGTGTCCTCGGGGTCCGGTTCGGGGTCATGAGGAGCGGGCACATTGGGCGCGGCGACAGCCACGGCCAGGGGCCAGCCGGGCAGTGCGGCGACCACCGTGCGTTCATCGGGTGACAGGTCGTACTCCATGCCGCAGTCCCAGGACGCGATCGCCACGGCGACGAGCGACACATCGTCGACGACGACCGTCCACCGGGCTCCGGCGCCGTCCTGACCCAGCACAAGCCCGTACCCGGCGGCCAGCGGCGCCAGTCCCAGGGCCGCGCAGGCCTCCGGATAATCGTCACCGAGCACGCTCGGGAACTTCGCGGGTGTCAGCAGCACCGCGGTCAGCACGTACAGCGCGTCGTCCTCGGCGGCGACTGCGTCGTCCGTTCCGGCCATTGCCAGCCTCCCCATCGCTTCATCCGTCGGCGCACCCTAACCACTGGTCCGCTTGACCGTCGAGGGGTGGATGACCAGGAAAATTCACTCGTAGGCCTCGTTCCGCACGCCTACGCTGGCTGTCATGCCCAGAGCCAGTTCGCACTTCGTCTGTCTGCCGTGCCGCGCTTCTTTCAAGAAGACGGCCGACTACGGACGCGTGCGCATCGACATCTGCCCCCAGTGCGGCGGTCAGTTGCTCAACGCGGGCTCCGCGCTTGCCGTGCCCAAGCGACGTGACACGGCGGCATGGCGCGCCCTGAGCGCGGTCCTGACCGCCGGGCTGCGCTTCCGGCAGGACTGCTGTGGCGGGGGCCCCGGCTACCGCCCCCGCACGCCCCGCGACGTACGGGAACGGCTCGCCCACGCGGCCGAGACGGGCAACCCCGCCAGTGAGGCGCTGGCTTGCCCCGACCTCACGCACACGGACGTCAGGCGGCAGGCAGGCCGAGGAGCGTACGCGCCACGTCCTTCGGCGACTCGTCGCGCTCCCGGGCGAGGGCGATGACCGCGCGGCACGCCAGCTCGCTGACACCGAAGGACAGGGCTTCCGGCGACACCCAGCCGGTGGCCGCGTCCATCTGGTCCTGGTCGTCCTCCGCGCAGGCCGCCACGTAGACCGCGGCCGCCTCGAAGAGGTTGTGGGCCCGCTCCTTCTCGGCGTGCACGGTTTCCTTCGTGCGCCACAACATGCGCAACTTGTCGAACATGCGAGTCACCTTCCCCCCGGGCGCTGGCCGGCGCCGTTGATCATCCATCTTACGTACCCCAAAGTAGAGTTGGAGTTCCGTCGACTGAAGGGGGACCGCGCGGTGAAGCGCTATGAGCGGCTCAAGGAGATCCGGGGTCTCGACCCGGAGAAGGACGCTCTGAAGATCTACCGCCTCACCGCGGCGTACGAGTTCCCCTGGGACTTCACTCGCGCTCTCGAGCTGGCGCTCTACCGCACCTACGCCGTTCCCAGCATCGGCCGACTCCTCGCCGAGACCGCTGAACTGACGGACCGTACGCAGAAGCGGTACGACGACACGTCCCTGCTGCTCGACGCCGTCGTCGAGCACGGCTTCGGCACGGACGAGGGCCGCGACGCGATCCGCCGCATCAACCAGATGCACCGCAGCTACGACATCAGTAATGAAGACATGCGGTACGTGCTGAGCACCTTCGTGGTGATGCCCAAGCGCTGGATCGACGCCTACGGATGGCGCAGGCTTTCACGCCACGAGACGGTCGCCGCCTCCGTCTACTACCGCACCCTGGGGCGGCACATGGGGATCCAGGACATCCCGGAGTCCTACGAAGACTTCGAGCGCTGTCTCGATGCCTACGAAGAGGCCCACTTCGCGTGGGACGAGGGCGCGCGCAGGGTCTCCGACGCGACCCTCGACCTCATGGCGTCCTGGTACCCGCGCGCTCTGGCGCCCATGCTGCGCGCCTCGACCCTCGCGCTGCTCGACGAGCCCCTGCTGCGAGCCTTCCGCTACGAACCTCCGGGTGCCGCCGCCCGCAAGCTGGTCAGGGGCGCCGTCCGACTGCGCGGCCGTGCCGTGCGCCTGCTGCCGCCGCGCGCCGCACCGCACTACGCCCGGCAGAACTGGGAGATCAAGGGGTATCCCAACGGCTATCGGGTGGGCGAGCTCGGCACGTTTCCGGTGCCCGGGGTGCGGGGCTGCCCGGTGCCGCACGGCGACGCGGCCCCCGCCGCTTCAGCGGAGTGAATCCAGCGTCGCCCGCAGCCAGTTGAGTTCGGCCCGGCTCGTCGCCCGGGCGATGGTGAGGATGCCGCGCCGGAACGGGTCGTCCAGTTCTTCGGCGCGCAGCGGGCGGTCGCCGTCGTAGAAGAAGCTGGCGGGCTCCTCCAGGAAGGCCAGACGGCGCCGCAGGACCGCGGCTTGTGCCGCCTTGTCGTCCAGATGCCGGAGGAAGGCGAGGACGGTGAACCAGCGGTTCTCGTCGGTGATGTCCGCCTGCCCAGGCTCCGCGAGTCTGCGGCGCAGCTCGCGCCGCCCTTCCGCGGTGAGACTCAGGACGTGCCGGGGAGCCGCCCCTGATCCGGGCTGAGTCTCGCGAGCGAGGAGGCCGGCCTTCTCGAGCCGCTTGATGGCGGGGTACAGCGTGCTCTCCGCGACCGGGCGCACGTGCCCCGTCAGCGCTGTGATGCGTTTGCGCAGCTCATAGCCGTGCAGCGGCGCGTCGTAGAGGAATCCGATGATGGCCAGTTCGAGCATGCGGTGCATTGTGCCGTACGACCGCTGTACCCCGTCGGCGCAATACATCGTCACCGATGTATTGTTCTGGTGGTCGGGATGTATCGGGATGTACAAGAGCGGGGGAGTGGCGATGCGCGAGACAAGGTTCGACGCACAGGGGAGCTGTGTCCGCTGGACGGAAGCTGACGGCTCAGGCCCGGCCCGGGTGTACGTGCACGGGCTGGGCGCGGCATCGAGCGTCTACTACGCGCACATCGCCGCCAGGCCCGAACTGGCCGGACGCCGATCACTCTTCGTCGACCTGCCCGGCCACGGAATCAGCGACCGCCCGGCGGACTTCGGTTACACCCTGGAGAACCACGCGGACGCCTTGGCCGCGGTGTTGGACGATGCGGCGATCTCGGGAGCGGAGATCGTCGCGCACAGCATGGGCGGCGCCGTGGCCATCGTGCTCGCGCACCGGCGCGGGGACCTTGTGTCACGGCTCGTGCTCACCGAAGCCAATCTCGATCCGAACCCCGTCGCGACGGCGGGCAGCAGCGGAATCGCTTCCTACGGTGAGGATGAGTTCGTCACCGACGGCTACGCGCGCGTGCTGGACAAGGTCGGCTCCAAGTGGGCGGCGACCATGCGGCTCGCCGACCCGCGCGCCCTGCACCGCAGTGCGACGGGGCTCGTGAGGGGGACGCGGCCCACGATGCGCAGGATGCTCATGGATCTGCCCGTGGAGCGGGTCTTCGTGCAGGGCGGGCTGAGCGGCGAACTGGACGGCCGGGACGAGTTGGCCGCCTCCGGAGTGCGGGTGGTGACCGTTCCGGAGGCCGGGCACAACGTCATGTTCGACGATCCGGATGCCTTTGTGTCGGCCGTCGCCGGGTGACTGACCAGCAAGTTGCCTGCGCCGCTACCGGGCCGTTTCCGTCCAGGTGACCGGCAGTTCGTGCACTCCGTAGATGTTCATGTCGCTCCTGAGCTTCACCTCACCGGCGGGGATGGCGAGCCTGAGGCTCGGGAAGCGACGCAGCAGTCCCTCGAAACCGGCGCGCATCTCGATCCGGGCCAGCTGCTGGCCGAGGCATTGGTGGATGCCGTGGCCGAAGGACGTGTGACCGCGGGCCTGGCGGTGGATGTCCAGCGTGCTGGCGTCGTCGAAGCGCAGGGGGTCGCGGTTGGCGGCCAGCAGCGAGACAACGACCGTCGATCCCTCGCGGATTGTCTCGCCGCCGAGCTCGATGTCCTCCGTGGCATAGCGATAGAAGATGTCGGCAACGGACAGGTAGCGCATCAGCTCCTCGACCGCGCCCGGCATCAGCTCCGGGTTGGCGCGCAGTTCGGCGAGCTGCTCGGGGTGCTCCAAGAGTGCGAAGGTGCCGAGGCCCAGCATGTTGGCGGTGGTCTCGTGCCCCGCGAGCAGCAGCAGGAAGGCGGCGCCGGTCAGCTCCTCGATGGTGAGGTCGTCGTGGCGGGCCAAGTCGGACAGGATGTCTTCGCCGGGTTCGGCGCGTTTACGCGTGACCAGTTCGGCCAGGTACGTGGTCAGGCCGGTGTACGCGGCCATCTTGTCTTCGAGCCCGATGTCCCTCTCCATGAACTTGGCGGAGTTGGTCTGGAAGGTCTCCCTGTCCTCGTAGGGGACGCCGAGCAGTTCGCAGATCACCAGGGACGGCACCGGCAGCGCGAACTCCTTGACCAGGTCGACCGGCGGGGCAAGGCGCGCCAGCTCGTCCAGTTGCCGCTCGGCGATGTCGACGATGCTCTCTTCGAGCTGCTTCATGCGCTTGACGGTGAAGGCGCCGGTGAGCTTGCGCCGCAGCCGGGTGTGGTCCGGCGGGTCCATGGCGATGAACACGCCCGGTATCTGCGGGGACGGTTCGGTCACGGCGGGCATGCCGGGGACCTCGTACGGCACGTGGACGGGGCCGATGTCCTGGCGGGAGCTGAACCGGGTGTCGGCCATGAGCCGGCGGACCGCGTCGTAGCCGGTGACGAGCCAGCCCTCGTGACCGTCGGGGAAGATCAGGGGGCTGACGGGGCGGGCCTCGCGCAGCGCGGTGATCTGGCTCGGCGGGTCGAAGGGGCCCGCATCGCGCTCCATGGGGAGGCCGTGCGGGATAGGAGCGGTTTGCGTCATGGGATTGCCTTCCGTGGCGGGTTGTTGCGGCAACACTCGCCGACGGAGCAGACACGCGACTGTCACGGCTCTGACACCGGCCAGGCCGGAGACGGGGTCGGTGTCAGGCGCTGTGGCCCAGCCTCTCCTCGATCCAGCCGATCCCGAAGTTCACGACCTCACCGGCTTCGAAGAGGTGGCATTCGGCCGCGCCGACCCGCCCCCTGATGCCGATTCCGGCGCCGAGCATGTCCTGGGCGATGGCATCGAAGGGGTCCTGCCCCTTGGGGACCGCGGAGGAGTAGTCGAAGGCGCCCGCCGACGAGTCGATGTCGTGGAAGCGCCGCCAGACCCGTTCGCCGTCCACAAGGATCGGCTGTTCGTAGTCGACGAATCGCTTTCCGGGAGCTTCGGCGAGTGCCTCGGCATGGTGCAGGACCGTGAGGGAGTCCAGCGGGGCGCCCAGCAGGAGAACCCGGCCGCCCAAGGTGACGAGCCGGGCCAACGGGCTGCCCGGGCCGTGCGGATCGTCCCAGGGATGGTCGGCCATCAGCGCGGTCGCCGATGCGCCGAGCGCGGCGAAACAGGCATCGGGATGACGGCTTCGCACAGCCCCTGGCCACCTACGGAGAGCTTCCGGCAGCCGCCCGTAGGCGTGATCCGCTTCGCTGATCCCGGGATCGTACGCGGGGTGTTCGGCCCGCACGGCGTCCTGCCAGGCGCGCGGCCAGTCGCTGAAGCCGTAGGGCAGCGCGTCGTTCCAGCCGCAGGTCACCATCAGGGTGCCCGGCTCGCCGACGACATCGCGGAGGGCACCGATGAGCGTCTGGGCGCCGCCGGCCACGTAACCGACGGCGGACATCCGCGTATGGAACATGACGATGTCGCCCTCGGTGAGGCCGAGCACGGTCAGGTCATGGATGAGCCGACTACGGGTGACCGGTCCGTCGGAGCGCTTGAGCAGGGCCTCTTCGTCCATGCAGCAGACGGTATCCGCAGGGCCTGGCCGGCGGCCGCCCCGCGTCAGGCCTGTCGCACCGCCAGTGCCAGGAACCGTGCGTCCTCGTCGACGTACGACGTCATCTGCCAGCCCGAAGTGGCAAGCAGGGGACGGAGGTTGGCCTCGGCGCGCAGGTCGTCCGGGGTGATCTGGCGGCCCTGCCGTGCGGCGAGTGCCGCACGGCCGATGGGATGGAAGAGCGCGAGGAGCCCTCCTGGGCGTACGACACGGCTCAACTCCCGCAAGTTCCGCGCCGGATCCGGAAGGTGGGAGATCAGACCGGCGCCGAACACTGCGTCAAGACTCCCGCCGCGCAACGGGAGCCGGGTCACGTCAGCGAGCAGGAGCTGCCCGTCGTGGTCCCTGCCCGCCCGTACGGCGGCCTCCAGCATGGCGGGGGTCAGGTCGATGCCGAGGACGACTCCTGAGGGTCCCACGGCGTCCCTGAG
Source organism: Streptomyces sp. NBC_01381 (assembly GCF_026340305.1). Taxonomy (NCBI): domain Bacteria; kingdom Bacillati; phylum Actinomycetota; class Actinomycetes; order Kitasatosporales; family Streptomycetaceae; genus Streptomyces; species Streptomyces sp. NBC_01381. The sequence goes on from NZ_JAPEPI010000004.1 coordinate 77,216, forward strand.
CGCGGGCAGGGCCCGTCCCGTGCCGCACCCGGCGTCCAGGACACGGGCGCCCGGCCGCAACCCGAGCTCGCCGGCCGCGGCCCGGTAGGCGGGTCCGTCGTCGGGGAACCTGCTGTCCCAGTCGGCCGCACGGGCGGCGAAGAAGTCACGGACGCGTGTGTGGTCATCGCTCATGTGGACATGATTGCTCAACGACGCGCATGCGCGTCGGGGGCACACGTTCGAGCGTGACGCGATCGTTCAGGAGCCTCTCTCTGTCATATTCCAGCACCTTTCGAACTGCGCCCCCGTTGTGCGCCCCCGCCAGGACTAGCGTCCCGGAGCCATGGGACACCTGGACCACGCCACCTTCGGTTGGCTGACACCCGTGCTGTCGTACGCGATGGCCTGTATCGGCGCCGCCCTCGGGCTGCGCTGCACCGTCCGTGCCCTCGCCGCCACGGGCAGGTCACGGCGCAACTGGCTGATCACCGCGGCCTCCGCCATCGGCACCGGCATCTGGACGATGCACTTCGTGGCGATGCTCGGCTTCGGTGTCAGCGGCACGGAGATTCACTACAACGTGCCGCTGACCATCCTGAGCCTGATCGTCGCGATGGCCGTCGTGGGAGGTGGTGTCTTCGCCGTCGGCTACGGCCGTGACCGCGGGAGTGCGCTGGCGCTCGGCGGGCTGACCACCGGGCTCGGCGTCGCCAGCATGCACTACCTGGGCATGGCCGCCCTGCGGCTGCACGGCGAGGTGAGCTACGACCCGGTGCTGGTCGGCCTCTCCGTAGTCATCGCCGTCGTCGCCGCGACCGCGGCCCTGTGGGCGGCGCTCAACATCAAGTCGCCCCTCGCGGTCGCCGTCGCGTCCCTGGTCATGGGCGGTGCGGTGAGCAGCATGCACTACACCGGAATGATGGCGGTGAGCGTGCGGGTCAGCGAGTCGGGCGGGGCGCTGCCCGGGGCCACGACGATGCAGTTCATCTTCCCCCTCGCCGTCGGCCTCGGGTCCTATCTCTTCCTGACCTCGGCGTTTGTCGCGCTGTCCCCGACCGCGGGGGAGCGCGAGGCCTCCGTGTCGGCCCAGCGGCCGGTGGAGAGCGCCGCCCGATAGCGGCGCACCTGGACCGGTCACGGCCGGGCGGGCACACGCCCCGACATCTCTCCGAGCGAGGAGGCCATGCGTACACCCCGTAGGACCCCCGAAACCGCCGACGGCACCGTGCCGCCGGGACCCGTGGCAGCACCGGCGCGCGGCCGCCGCGCGCACGCGGGACCTCCCGCCGACGAACACCCGGACACGGAAGCCCCCTTGGAGCCCGGACCGCCCACCAACTCCGCTGCCCGCAAGGGACGCTGGTGGCCGCGCCCCCGCACCGTACGAGCCAAGATCGTGTGCCTCCTGATGGTGCCCGTCGTGTCGCTGCTCGCCCTGTGGGGGTACGCGACGGTCAGCACGGCCCAGGACGTGGCGCGCCTGCGGCAGTTGCAGCGCGTCGACACGGAGGTGCGCGGCCCGGTCGACGCGGCCGTCGCCGCACTGCAGGCCGAGCGGGTGGCCGCCGTGCGCTACGCCACGGAACCCGCGCCCGACCGTGCCGCCGACCTCAAGACGCAGGCCGCACGGACCGACCGCGCGGTGGCGAAACTGCGCCGTGGCGATCAACGGACGGTCGCCGATGGCGCCGACCTGCCCACTGGTGTGGCCGCCCGGCTCGAAACGTTCGTCTCCGGAGCGGAAGGGCTGAGCACGCTGCGCACCGAAGTGCTCGACCGGGGCACCGGCTGGGACGCGACGTACGGGCAGTACACGAAGACCATTTCGGCCGCCTTTGGAGTCGGCGGCGCGCTCACCGGCATTCAGGACGCCGAACTCGGCTCCGAAGCACGCGTGCTGCTCGAATTCTCCAGGGCGGGCGAGATGTTGGCACGCGAACACGTGGTGCTGTCCAGCGCCCGGCTCGCCGGCTCGCTCGACGGCGAGCGGCTGCGCCAGTTCACCGGGGCCGTCGAGACCCGGCGGACCCTGACAGAATCGGCCGTTGCGGATCTGCGCGGACCCGAACGGGCGGCGTGGCACGACCTCGTGGAGGGGAGCGCGTACGCTGATGTGCGCGCCGTCGAGGACAAGGTGCTCGTTGCAACGCCGGGCCGTGCGGCGGCCGACGCGGCTCCGGTCGGCAAGTGGGACACCGCCCACGCCACGGTGCGGGACGAGGTCCGCGCGATCGAGGCGGGCGCGGGCCGCAGCGCCGCCGACCGCGCCGACCCGTTCACCCGTGGTGTGCTCACCGCGGCGGGCGCCGCCGTGCTCCTGGGGCTCGCGGCCGTCGCCGCCTCGCTGGTCATCTCCGTACGCATCGGACGCGGCCTGGTGGTCGAGCTGGTGAGCCTGCGCAACGGCGCGCTGGAGATCGCCCGCCGTAAACTCCCGCAGGCCATGCGGAGGCTGCGGGCCGGCGAGGAGATCGACGTCCGTGCCGAAGCACCGCCTGGGCCGCCGGCGGAGGACGAGACGGGACAGGTCTACGAAGCGCTCGGTACGGTGCACCGGGCCGCCCTGCGGGCCGCCATCGAGCGTGCGGAACTGGCCAGCGGCATCTCCGGGGTTTTCGTCAACCTCGCCCGCAGGAGCCAGGTCCTCGTCCACCGTCAGCTCAGCCTCCTCGACAGCATGGAGCGCAGGGCGGACGACCCGAACGAGCTCAGCGACCTCTTCCGGCTCGACCACCTCACCACTCGGATGAGGCGGCACGCGGAGAGCCTGATCATCCTCTCCGGAGCCGCACCGGGACGCGCCTGGCGCATGCCCGTCTCCCTGACGAACGTCGTGCGGGCCGCCGTCTCCGAAGTCGAGGACTACGCGCGCGTGGAGGTACGACAACTCCCCGGCGCCTCGGTCATCGGTACGGCCGTCGCCGACCTCACCCACCTGCTGGCCGAAATCGTCGAGAACGCCGCCCAGTTCTCACCACCGCACACCAAGGTGCGGGTCACCGGTGAACCGGTCGGCAACGGCTACGCATTGGAGATCGAGGACCGTGGCCTGGGCATGGGCGGGGAGACCCTCGCCGAGGCCAATCGCCGCATCGAGCAGTCCGAAGCGCTCGACCTGTTCGACAGCGACCAGCTCGGGCTCTTCGTGGTCAGCAGGCTTGCCTCCCGGCACGGGATCAAGGTGCATCTCCGTACGTCCCCCTACGGCGGCACCACCGCCGTCGTCCTGCTGCCCACCGCCCTGCTCCAGAGCAGCACAGCAGAGAGCCCCCAGACCCACACCATGGAACGCGAACGTGACCAGCAAGAGCACGCGCGCGTGCCGGGTGCGGCGGCGCCGATGAACGGCAACTCCGTTCCCGCCGGCGCCGCACGCCCCGCACTCGCCCCATCGGCCGAAGCCCCGGCGACGACTCCCACACCCCCTGGCGTCACCGCACTGCGGCTGCACAAGCCACCAGAACCGGACACCGCCGGCGATCAGGAAGTCTCGGACGACCTCCCGCGCCGCGTACGCCAGGCAAGCCTCGCCCCCCAACTGCGCGAACAACGCCCCGAAGAAGCGCCCTTGGTCGCGGGCATCCATGAGGACGCCGAACGCAGTCCCGAAGAGGTGCGGGACCGCATGACCGCCTACCGCGAGGGATGGGCCCGCGGCGGTGGCCGCCGCCCGGGCATCGTCGGCGCGGTCCGCGACACCTCAGGGTCCGAAGCGGCCGACAGCACCGAAGGAGACCACGCATGATCCAGGACCAGAGCATCAGCGCCGGGCGGTCCGGCGAACTCGACTGGCTGCTGGACGACTTGGTCCTGCGCGTCGGCGAGGTACGGCATGCCGTGGTGCTGTCCAACGACGGGCTCGCCGTCGGCGCGTCCACCGCCCTGACCCGCGAGGACGCCGAGCACCTCGCCGCGGTCGCCTCGGGATTCCACAGCCTGGCCAAGGGAGCGGGCCGGCACTTCGGAGCCGGGGGAGTGCGCCAGACCATGGTCGAGATGGACGACGGCTTCCTGTTCGTCGCAGCCGCGGGCGACGGCTCCTGCCTCGCCGTACTCAGCTCCGTCACCGCCGACATCGGCCTGGTCGCCTACGAGATGGCACGCCTGGTCAAGCGGGTGGGCGAGCACCTCTACACGCCGCCGCGGTTCGCCGCGCAGCCACCGGCCGTCGGATGAGACAGGGCGGTCGACGCAGATGACCGAGGACGGCGGAGCCACCCCGCGCGACGCGGGCAGCCAGTGGTACGACAACGAGGCCGGACCCCTGGTCCGCCCCTACGCGATGACCGGCGGGCGGACCAAACCGGGTCCCACGGGAGTGCGCTTCGACCTGATCGCGCTCGTCACGCTGGACGACAACGCGCCGGGCCCCGGAGACGACACCTCGCTCGGGCCCGAACACCGGGCGCTCATCGAACTGTGCCGCACCGAGACCCAGTCGGTCGCCGAACTGGCGGCCGGCGCCGACCTTCCCGTGGGCGTGGTCCGGGTACTGCTCGGCGACCTGCTGGAGATGGGCTGCGTGAAGGTGAGCCGACCCGTGCCGCCCGCACAGCTACCTGACGAAAAGATTCTGCGAGAGGTGATCGATGGGCTCCGAGCGCTCTGACGCCACGGGCGGGGACACGACCGCCATGGCGCTGAAGATTCTGGTCGCCGGCGGCTTCGGGGTGGGCAAGACCACCCTGGTCGGCGCGGTCAGCGAGATCCGCCCGCTGCGCACCGAGGAACTGCTCAGCGAGGCGGGCCAGTCGGTGGACGACACCGGCGGCGTCGACCGCAAGACCACGACGACCGTCGCCATGGACTTCGGCCGCATCACCATCAGGTCGGGCCTGTCGCTCTACCTCTTCGGTACACCCGGCCAGGACCGCTTCTGGTTCCTGTGGGACGAGTTGTCACAGGGCGCGCTCGGTGCCGTCGTCCTCGCGGACACCCGACGGCTCGAGGACTGCTTCCCCGCCGTCGACTACTTTGAGCATCGGCACATCCCGTTCGTGGTCGCCGTCAACTGCTTCGCGAACGCGCGTACGTACGGTGCGCATGAAGTGTCCCGGGCCCTGGACCTCAACCGCGGAACCCCTGTGGTCCTGTGCGACGCACGGGACCGCGACTCCGGAAAGGAGGTGCTGATACGTCTCGTCGAGTACGCCGGGCGGATGCACACCGCCCGGCTGCTCGACACGGTGGGCTGACACGTCAGTCGGAGACGTCGCCGAGCGCGACCACCTTGTCGACCTTCGCGCGGACGAGGAGTTCACCGGGCACGCCGTTGCGCGCGCCGAACTCCTCGGCGCGGTCCTCGCCCATGTAGCGGGCGCCGATCCGCGCCGCCCAGTGCCGCACCTCGTCGAGATCACGGCTCAGTTCGGCGCGCGCCTGCAGCACCACGAACGCGAACGGCGGCCGGTCGTCGTCCACGCAGAGGGCCATGCGCCCGTCCCGCGCCAGATTCCGTCCCTTGACCGTGTCAGCCCCGGTGTTGAACACCAGATGGTCCCCGTCCAACAGGAACCAGATCGGTGCGATGTGCGGGCTGCCGTCCGCCCGGACGGTCGACAGCTTGCCGGTGCGGGTGCCGTGCGAGACGAAAGCCCGCCACTGGTCGTCGGTCATCTTCTGTGCCATGTCCTCATCATGCTTGCCGGGGCGCCGATGGTGGGGAAGGCTGGCAGGTCAGTTCCTCCAGCCAGGGGGAGCAGGACGCGGGGAGACGGGAACATGGGGCAGCAGAACACCGGGCTCGGCTGGTTGCTCGACGATCTGACCAAGAGAATGGAACCCGTACGGCATGCGCTGGTGCTGTCCAACGACGGCCTGGTGACGGGCGCGAGTTCGGATCTGGCGAGGGAGGACGCGGAGCACCTGGCCGCCGTCTCGTCGGGTCTGCACAGCCTGGCCAAGGGATCGGGGCGGCACTTCCACGCCGGCAGCGTGCGCCAGACGATGATCGAGTTCGATGACGCGGTGCTCTTCGTCACCGCGGCGGGCGACGGCAGTTGCCTGTGCGTTCTCAGCTCCGCCGAGGCCGACATCGGTCAGGTCGCGTACGAGATGACCCTGCTCGTCAACCGGGTCGGCGAACATCTCGGCGTGGGCGCCCGGCAGCCGGAGCGAACACCAGTCGTGGACCTCTGACCTGCACAAACGCTGACGCGCTCAGAGTTATCCACAGGCTCAGCGAGAATCGCGGTGATCGCGCTACGGTTTTTCCCGAGAGCGAAGACGCTTCACGGGGGAGAACCACCATGACAGGTGACACGATCACGCAATCCGTCGGCGCGGCCGCCACGGCGGCCGCCGCACCGACATCGGTCGCGACGAGCCGCGCCGCGCGGGAACTGGGACTGAAACGCGGGGAGTTCGAGCTCGCCGTGATGCTGGGCCGCATCCGCACCAGCAGCGACACGGTGGGCGGGCCGCGCCGCGTCACGGTCGAGGAGATCGAGCGCGTCCGTGCCACGGAGGGCTTTCCCGAGGCGTGGATGGAGCGCATCAGAACCGTGGGGACCACGGAGGGCGCGTCGCTCATGGGCATCACCACGACCCGCTTCACCCGCCTCAGCCGCGCCGGTTTCGTGACCCCGGTGAAGTTCTATGTGAACCGCTATCGAGCGGTCGTCTGGCTCTATCTCGCCGAAGATTTGCGCCAGTTCGCCGAGTCCGAAGTCAACGCCGCCCTGCTCACGGGGCGGGCGCCCGCCGCGATCCGTGCTCAACTGGAAGCGGGAGTGGACGTACGGGCGCGCAACTGGCGGGGCCGTCACGCGGGATCGCTGCTGCGCCAGTCCGACGATCCCTGGGAGCGCGCAGCGGCGGTGGCCTCACTGCTGGATCCGGTGCAGATCGCCGAGCTCATCAAGGATCCGTACGAACGGGCCTATCTGAACAGGCTCATGCCCGACCCCTTTACCCGCGGCCCGGCCGACTCGCCTGCGGCACGGATCATCCAGAAGATCACTACCGCCGACGATCCCGACGAGATCCGCTGGCTGCGGGCGAACCTGACTATCGGCCTCTCCCAGGCCCGCAGGGAGCGCCCTGCACCACGCCCCGCCCCGCGCCCCGCGCCCCGCCCCGCACCGGGTCCCACGCCGGACCCTCAGACGGAGCACGTGGCGCCGCCAGCCGAGCAGCCCGACGACGCATCCGCGGAACGGGGGCCAGAGCCACGCGGCCTGCTGAAATGGCTGCGGCGCAGAGGCGGCTGACCGGGCCGACGGGAGAGGGCGAACTGACCTGCCGGCGGTCGCGCTACATCGTCGCGTCGAGGTCCATGGCGTAGTGCTCGATCGCGGGCCGGTAGTTGGAGATGTCCGGGTCCTTGCTCGTGGTGGCGAGCAGGGTCAGCAGGATTTCCATGGCCTCGTGGTTCCGGCCGGTGTTGTAGAGCGCCATGGCCAGAAACGTCTTGAGTGCGCCGTCGTCGGGGAATTCCGCCGCCGCGTCGCTCAGGGTCGTGACGGCTTCGGGATACCGGCCGAGGATGCGGTACGTGCTGCCCAGGCCGAGCAGGGCTCCCCGCCGGTCATCGGCTGACAGGCCCTGCTGCTCGACCGCGCGGACATAGTGCGCAACCGCCTCGGCTTCCAGACCGAGCGTGTCGTGCACCCAGGCGGTCTGGTAGGCGACCTCCGGGTCCTGCGGGAACTGCTCGCACAGGGCGAGCAGTTGCTGCCGAGCCTCCTCGCGGCGGCCGTCCTCGCGCAGCCGCACGGCCTCGGCAAGCAGCTTCTCCCGATTCCCGCTCACGACTGCGTCCCTTCAGACGACGGACGGCCGTCCATGTGCCGTTCGCCGTACGGCCGGAAGAGGCCTTCCTGCACGACCGAGACGAGGAGGTTGCCCTCGATGTCGTAGATGCGGCCGCGCGCGAGACCGCGTCCCCCCGTAGCGATGGGGGACTCCTGGTCGTACAGGAACCACTCGTCGGCACGGAAGGGCCGGTGGAACCACATGGCGTGGTCGAGCGAGGCCATGTCGAAACCCCGCGGGCCCCACAGGGGCTCCACCGGGATGCGGACGGCGTCCAGGAGCGTCATGTCGCTCGCGTACGTCAGCGCGCAGGTGTGGACGAGCGGATCGTCGCCCAGCGGGCCGACCGCCCGCATCCACACGGCGCTGCGCGGCTCGGCGCCCTTGATCTCCTCGGAGGTCCAGCGCAGCCGGTCCACATAGCGGATGTCGAAGGGCTGACGCCTGGCCATGCGCTCCAACTGCTCTGGAAGCGCGCCCAGATGTTCCTTGATCTCTTCGACGACCGTCGGCAGCGACTCCGGGTCCGGAGCCGAGATGCGCGGCGGCAGCTGGTGTTCGAAAGCGCCCTCCTCGGGCTGATGGAAGGAAGCGGTGAGATTGAAGATGGTGCGTCCCTGCTGGATTGCGGTGACGCGGCGCGTGGTGAAGGAGCGCCCGTCCCGCACCCGCTCGACCTGGTACACGATCGGCACCCCCGGCCGGCCCGGCCGCAGGAAGTACGCGTGCAGCGAGTGCACCGGACGCTCGCCCTCGGTGGTACGCCCCGCGGCCACCAGGGCCTGCCCGGCGACCTGCCCGCCGAACACCCGCTGCAGAGACTCCTGCGGGCTGCGGCCACGGAAGATGTTGACCTCGATCTGCTCCAGGTCCAGCAGATCGACGAGCCGGTCGGCGGGATTGTTCATGACAGTTCCTCGACTCCTGTCTGAGGGGTGCTCGGGGTGGTCAGAGCTGGCCGACGTCGGTGACCCGGACGACGGCACGGCCCTCCTCGTCGGACGCCGCGAGATCGACTTCCGCGCTGATGCCCCAGTCATGGTCGCCGTTCGGGTCGGCGAACGTCTGCCGGACGCGCCACAGACCGTGCTCGGGATCCTCCTCGATGAGCAACAGCTTGGGGCCGCGCGCGTCGGGGCCGGTGCCGAGATCTTCGTACTCGTCCCAGTACTTGTCCATGGCCTCGCCCCAGGCGTCCGCGTCCCAGCCGGATTCGCCGTCAAGATCGCCCAGCTCCTCGACATGGTCGAGGGCGGCCAGTTCGACCCTGCGGAAGAGCGCGTTGCGCACCAGGACGCGGAAGGCGCGGGCGTTGGCCGTGACCGGCTTGACCTGGTCGGCTTTCTCCTGAGCCTCCTCGGCCGTCATCACCTCGGGGTTGGCGAGCTGCTCCCACTCGTCGAGGAGGCTGGAGTCGACCTGGCGGACCATCTCGCCCAGCCAGGCGATCAGATCCTCCAGGTCCTCGGACTTCAGATCGTCCGGGATCGTGTGCTCAAGGGCCTTGTACGCGCTCGCGAGGTAGCGAAGGACGATGCCTTCGGTGCGGGCCAGTTCGTAGAAGGACGTGAACTCGGTGAAGGACAGCGCCCGTTCGTACATGTCACGGATGACGGACTTCGGGGAGAGCGGGTGGTCGCCGACCCACGGGTGGCTCGTCCGGTAGGTGTTGTACGCATGGAAGAGGAGCTCCTCCAGGGGCTTCGGGTACGTGATGTCCTGGAGCCGCTCCATGCGGTCCTCGTACTCGACGCCATCCGCCTTCATCAGGGCCACGGCCTCGCCGCGCGCCTTGTTCTGCTGGGCGGCGAGGATCTGGCGCGGGTCGTCGAGGGTGGACTCGACGACGGACACCATGTCAAGGGCGTACGAAGGGGACTCCTTGTCCAGCAGGTCGAACGCGGCCAAGGCGAACGTCGACAGCGGCTGGTTCAGGGCGAAGTCCTGCTGCAGATCCACCGTCAGGCGCACGATGCGGCCCGTGGCGTCCGGCTCGTCGAGCTTCTCGACCACGCCGCCGGCGAGCAGCGAACGGTAGATGGCGATCGCCCTGCGGATGTGCCGCAGTTGCTGCTTGCGCGGCTCGTGGTTGTCCTCGAGGAGGCGGCGCATGGCCTCGAAGGCGTTGCCCGGCCTGGCGATCACCGCGAGGAGCATGGTGTGCGTGACGCGGAAGCGGGACGTCAGCGGCTCCGGCTCGGAGCCGATCAGCTTCTCGAAGGTGTTCTCGGTCCACCCCACGAAGCCCTCGGGAGCCTTCTTGCGCACGACCTTGCGGCGCTTCTTCGGGTCGTCGCCCGCCTTGTTGAGCGCCTTCTCGTTCTCGATGACGTGCTCGGGAGCCTGCGCGACCACCAGGCCCGCGGTGTCGAAGCCCGCACGCCCGGCGCGCCCGGCGATCTGATGGAACTCCCGCGCGCGCAGTGTGCGTACGCGCGTGCCGTCGTACTTGGTCAGCGCGGTGAACAGCACCGTGCGGATCGGGACGTTGACGCCGACGCCCAGCGTGTCCGTGCCGCAGATGACCTTCAGGAGGCCGGCCTGTGCCAGCTTCTCCACGAGCCGTCGGTACTTGGGGAGCATGCCCGCGTGGTGCACGCCGATCCCATGGCGGACATAGCGCGAGAGGTTGCGGCCGAACTTGGTGGTGAAGCGGAAGCTGCCGATCAGATCGGCGATCCGGTCCTTCTCCTCACGGGTGCACATGTTGATGCTCATCAGCGACTGCGCGCGCTCGACGGCCTGCGCCTGCGTGAAGTGCACGATGTAGACCGGCGCCTGCTTGGTCTCCAGGAGCTCGGTGAGCGTCTCCGTGATCGGCGTCAGCCGGTACTCGTACGAGAGCGGCACGGGGCGCGTCGCCGAGCGGACCACGGAGGTGGGGCGTCCCGTGCGACGCGTGAGGTCCTTCTCGAACATCGAGACGTCGCCGAGCGTCGCGGACATCAGGATGAACTGCGCCTGCGGCAGTTCCAGGATCGGGATCTGCCAGGCCCAGCCGCGGTCCGCCTCCGCGTAGAAGTGGAACTCGTCCATCACGACCTGGCCGATGTCGGCGTCCTTGCCGTCGCGCAGGGCGATCGACGCGAGGACTTCGGCCGTGCAGCAGATGACGGGCGCGTCGGAGTTCACGGACGCGTCGCCGGTCAGCATGCCGACGTTCTCGGTGCCGAAGAGCTTGCACAGGTCGAAGAACTTCTCCGACACCAGAGCCTTGATCGGAGCCGTGTAGAAGGTGACCTTGTCCTGGGCCAGTGCCGTGAAGTGCGCGCCCGCCGCGACCAGGCTCTTTCCGGAGCCGGTCGGGGTCGACAAGATCACATTGGCTCCGGAGACCACCTCGATCAGTGCCTCCTCCTGAGCCGGATAGAGAGTGATCCCCTGGTCCTCGGCCCACGAGGAGAAGGCTTCGAAGAGGGCATCGGGGTCGGCATCCGGCGGCAGCTGATCAATAAGGGTCACACCCCCATCTTGCCCTCCTTCGCACTCGATCAGGGAACCGGAGGTCCGCACGAAGATCACGAACGCTACGCTGTGTCGCCAACGGGGCGTCAGCACAACGGAAATGGGGCGGGGAACAGCAATGATGGGACCGGCACACTCACTGTCGGGGGCGGCGGCCTGGCTCGGCGTCGGCGCGGCCGCGGCGGCCGCGGGGCACACGATGCCCTGGCCGGTTCTCCTCGTCGGGGCCCTGATCTGCGCCGGGGCGGCGCTCGCACCGGACCTCGACCACAAGTCGGCGACCATCTCGCGAGCCTTCGGTCCGGTCTCCAAGGGCCTGTGCGAGATCGTCGACAAGCTGTCGGCCGCCGTCTACAAGGCGACCCGGAAGCAGGGCGACCCGCGCCGCGCGGGCGGGCACCGCACCCTCACGCACACCTGGCTGTGGGCCGTGCTGATCGGTGCAGGCACCGCGGCCCTGGCGATCTTCGGCGGGCGCTGGGCGGTCCTCGCGATTCTCTTCGTCCACATGGTGCTCGCCATCGAGGGCCTGCTGTGGCGCGCCGCCCGTGGATCCAGCAGCGATGTGCTGGTGTGGCTCCTTGCCGCGACCAGTGCCTGGATCCTCGCCGGAGTGCTGGACAAGCCGGGCAACGGCGCGGACTGGCTGTTCACGGCACCGGGCCAGGAGTATCTGTGGCTGGGCCTGCCGATCGTGCTCGGTGCGCTGGTGCACGACATCGGCGACGCCCTCACGGTCTCCGGCTGCCCGATCCTGTGGCCCATTCCCATCGGCCGCAAGCGCTGGTACCCGATCGGGCCGCCGAAGGTGATGCGGTTCCGGGCGGGCAGCTGGATCGAGCTGAAGGTGCTGATGCCGGTGTTCATGCTGCTCGGGGGCGTGGGCGGCGCGGCCGCGCTCAACTTCATCTGACGACGGCGTCGGCGCGGGCAGCCCGGGCGGAAACTCAAGCGCGGGCGCAGACCGTACGAGCATGGTCGCCAGGGTCCCGCTCCGCGCGGACCGCGTGGACCGGCGGGCGGCGTGAGGCAGCGGGTCTCGCGGCGAGCTGCGGCTCGGCGGGTCCGGCCGGACAATGGCTTGATGGGTGTTTCGCACATCAAGCCTCATCTGCGGTGTCTCCACGGGAGCGGGCCCGAGCTCGGCCACGCCGTGGTGGAGCGGTCGAGGGAGCGCGCGGCGGGCGTGTCGGACGTGGCGCCGCTGCCGGTCGGCCCACCGGTGCACGTCCTGGTGGTGCACACCGGACGCTCGGCGAATCTGCGCTGGTCGGCGGATGGCACGGCGCGGCGGGAGAGATTCCACGCCGGGGAGGCACTGGTCAATCCGGCCGGGTGGGCCTCACGGCCGCGCTGGCAGGACGACGTCGAGCTGTTGCTGCTCGGCATCGACCCGGTGTGGCTGGAGAAGATGGCGGCGGAGAGCGGTGCCGCCGGCCCGCTGGAGATCGTCCCCCGATTCCACTTCACCGACCCGCTTCTGAAGCTGCTGCTCGAACGACTGGCGGCGGAGTACGCGGGGCCGGGTCCCGCGGACTCCCTGTACGCGCAGTCATTGGTGCAGGCGGCAGCCGCCACGGTGCTGCGCCTGGCCACCGACGGCGGGCAGGCCCCGGTCCGCGAGGGCGGCCTGCCGCCCAGGAGACTGGCCGAGGTCATCGACTACATCCACGCGAACCTCGCCGAGCGCGTCACGCTCGCGGATCTGGCCGCGGTGGCCGGCGTCAGCGCCTCCCACTTCACCCGGGTGTTCCGGGTATCGACGGGCGAGTCCCCGCACCAGTACGTGCTGCAGCAGCGTCTGGAGAGGGCCCGCGAAGAGTTGCTGCACACCGACAGGGCGATCGCGGACATCGCGACGGAGACAGGGTTCGCCGACCAGAGCCACCTCACGCGGATGATGCGCCGCCACGGCGGGGCCACCCCGCGCCTCCTGCGCGACAGCCGTGGCACGGTCTGAGACCCGAGGGCCCGCCCGGCAGGAACACTATGCACCTGCCTATGCCCCAAGCGGTGAGCGGTTTGTTCCACGCGTGCTCCGATCGTTCAAGATCGGCGCACGTCTCTGCGGCGAGTGTGGAGCCCGGTTCATGAGCACGGATCACCGGGCCATGAGCTGTCCTCACACACATCGCAGGAGGCTGTCATGGTGCAGAACCCGGACAAGAACCTCAGTGGAAAGGTCGCGTTCGTCGGCGGGGCGTCCCGCAATCTCGGCGGGCTGATCAGTACGACCCTGGGCGCCGAGGGCGCATCGGTGGCCGTGCACTACAACAGCGAATCGTCGCGCGCCAAGGCCGAGGACGTGGTGGCCGAGATCAACGCGGGCCCTGGCCGGGCGTTCGCGATCCAGGGCGATCTGACCAGGGTCGCCGAGGTGGAGCGGGTCTTCGACGAGGTCGTCAGCCGGTTCGGAAAGCTGGACTACAGCGTCAACACCGCAGGCATGGTGCTGAAGAAGCCGCTCACCGAGATCACGGAGGAGGAGTACGACCAGATGTTCGCGGTCAACTCCAAGGCCGCGTTCTTCGTGATGCGCGAGGCCGCACGGCGCATCGAGGACGGCGGGAAGATCATCACGATCGTGACCTCGCTGCTCGCCGCGTACACCGGTCTGTACTCGTCCTACGCGGGCAGCAAGGCGCCGGTGGAGCACTTCGCGCGGGCGCTGTCGAAGGAGCTGTTCGGCCGCAACATCTCGGTCAACAACATCGCTCCGGGCCCAATGGACACCTCGTTCTTCTATCCCGCCGAGGCCGACGACTCCGTGGCGTACCACAAGTCGTCGGCCATGAACGGCGACCTCACCAAGATCGAGGACATCGTCCCCTGGGTCCGCCATCTCCTCACGGACGGCTGGTGGGCCAACGGGCAGACGCTCTTCCTCAACGGCGGCTACACCACCCGCTGACCGCGGCCTCCCTCGCGGGCCCGCCCACACGCGGCCCGCGGGGAGGCCTGCCGGGGCCGCGGTCACCTGCGGGCTGCGGTGTGCGAGGGCAGCTCGTGAAAGCGGTGGCGATACTCGCCGGCGAAGCGGCCCAGGTGGGAGACGCCCCACCGGTAGGCGATGGTGCCGACCGGGTCGGTGGAGGCGAGGAGGTCCGCACGAATCCGGTCAAGCCTCAGATTGCGTACGTACGACATGGGGGACAGGCCGAGCCGGTCGCGGAACGCAGGGCTGACGGTCCGGGGACTGCAGCCGGCGGCCCGAGCGATGTCGGCGAGGCGGATGCGTTCTGTGAGGTTCGCCTCGATGAAGGCGAGGGCTGCCCGCAAGGAGCGCGGGTGGACTGGCGAAGGCCCGTCGCGCAGTTCGCCCGTGTGTGAGTGAGGCTGAGCCAGGAGGAGGGCGGTGACGACGGATCGCAGCTGGATGCGCTGCAGTTCCGCACGCCGGAACAGCGGGTCCCCGGAGTAGTCCAGTTGCTCCAGGAGGGAACGGACGAGGAATTGCACGGCCCGGCCCTTAGCCTTGGCCAGGTCGAGGGCGAAGTTGAAGCGCACGGTGGACACCGGCGGGTGCCCGGTCAGCGCGGTGAATTCCTGGTCGATCAGGGCGGTGTCGATCCGCAGCCCCACAAACCACGTCCGACTGCACGGCAGCGGTCGGAGTTCCTGGGTGTCTCCGGGGTTGACGACTCCCGCCGTCGCCCTGTCGAGGGTGCCGGCGGTGTGGACGGCCCCGGCGAACTGATGGATCCGGTGGCCCACAAAGGGCGGGGCACCAGAGCCCGCCAGACCATCTGCCCGTGATGGTCGGGCGTCGTCTCAAGGCCCAGGCTCAGCAGACTCCGCGTCGACGAGCGGATCCCGTCCGCGCCGACCAACAGCGTGACCCGCCGAACGTCCCGTCAGACAACACCACGTGGACCATGTCCCCTTCCTGAGCCACCGCCTCGACACTCAGCGAGTGGTGGACCACGACGCCGCACCGCTCGGCTTCCGCGTGCAGGATGCGGTGCAGGACGGGTCGCGCGATGCCGACCAACGCCGGCCGCTCGGCACCGATCAGGCGCGGCAACCTGACCTGGCCCGCGGGCTCGCCCTGCCCGTCCACATGCGTGATCACGCTCATGCCGAAGCCCTCGACCAGACATGTGTCCGCGAGACCCAGCTCGTCCAGCGCCCGCAATGAGGGTCTGGTCAGACACAGCTCCCAGCCAGAAGTCGCCCCCGCCCGGGCGACTTCGGCGATGTCGACCCGCCACCCCCTGCTCGCGCCAGGGCAATGCCCGCTGTCAGACGCGCGACACCCGCACCCACGATCAAGGCCGTCCGCGCACCGCGATTGCTGTCCATGTACGCCTCCAGAGCGCCGATTTCCCCGAAACCGTACGGTCCGTCGGCGCCCCGCCTTGTCCACATCCGGCGACAACCATCCACTGCCGGCTGCCGGCTGCCGGTCGCCTCACCCGTGCCAAGACCTCCACAGCGCCGCGTACGCCCCGTCCGCGGTCACCAGCTCGTCATGGCTGCCCAGTTCGCTGATCCGCCCGTTCTCGACCACCGCGATGACGTCCGCATCGTGCGCGGTGTGCAGTCGGTGCGCGATCGCGACGACCGTGCGGCCGTCCAGGACGCGGGCCAAGGAGCGCTCCAAGTGGCGTGCCGCGCGCGGGTCGAGGAGGGAGGTCGCCTCGTCGAGGACCAGGGTGTGCGGGTCGGCGAGGACCAGACGGGCCAGCGCGATCTGCTGGGCCTGTGCCGGGGTCAGCGCGAAGCCGCCCGAGCCGACCTCGGTGTCCAGGTCCTCGTCAAGGGCCCGTGCCCAGCCGTCGGCGTCGACCGCACCGAGCGCGGCCCACAGTTCGGCGTCCCGCGCCCCGGTCCTGGCGAGCAGAAGGTTGTCGCGCAGGGAGCCCACGAAGACGTGGTGCTCCTGGTTGACCAGGGCCACATGTGCGCGCACCGCTTCCGCGGGCATGTCCGACAACTCGGCGCCGCCCAGGGTGACTCGGCCGTCGCGCGGCGCGTAGATCCCGGCGAGCAGCCTGCCCAGCGTGGACTTGCCCGCGCCGGACGGGCCGACCAGGGCGACGCGCGAGCCCGGCTCGACGGCGAGCGACACCTGCCGCAACACGTCGACACCCGCCCGGTAGCCGAAGTGCACGTCGTCCGCGAGCACGTCACGCCCGTCCGGAGCCACCGAGGAGTCGCCCGCGTCCGGTTCGATGTCGCGTACGCCGACGAGCCGGGCCAACGACACCTGGGCGACCTGCAGTTCGTCGTACCAGCGCAGGATGATCCCCAGCGGATCGACGAGCATCTGCGCGATCAGCGCGCCCGTGGCCAGCTGGCCGACGCTGATCCAGCCCTGCAGGGTGAACGCGCCGCCGATCATCAGCACCGAGCACAGCACGATGGTGTGCGTGAAGGTGATGACCGGGAAGAGGACGGAGCGCAGGTAGAGCGTGTGCCGTTCCCACGCGGTCCACTCCTTGATGCGGCGTTCCGACAGCGCGACCCGGCGCTCCCCGAGCCGGTGCGCCTCCACGGTCCGGCCCGCGTCGATGGTCTCGGCGAGCGCGGCGGCGACGGCGGCGTACCCGGCGGCCTCCGAACGGTAGGCGGACGGCGCCCGCTTGAAGTACCAGCGGCAGCCGACCACCAGCAGCGGCACCGCGACCAGGACGGCGGGCGCAAGCGGCGGCGCCGTCACGGTGAGCCCCGCGATCAGCAGCACGATCCACACCACACCGATCGCGAGCTGCGGCACCGCCTCCCGCATGGCGTTCGCGAGGCGGTCGATGTCCGTGGTGATCCGCGACAGCAGGTCACCGGTTCCGGCCCGTTCGAGCACACCGGGCGGCAGTCCGACCGACCGCACGAGGAAGTCCTCGCGCAGATCGGCCAGCATCCGTTCACCGAGCATGGCGCCGCGCAGCCGCACCTGGTGGACGAAGAAGGCCTGGACGACCAGGGCCACGGTGAACAGGCCGATGGTGCGCTCCAGATGGAGATCGCGCGCGCCGTCCGAGACGCTCTCGACGAGATCGCCGAGTACGTAGGGGCCGACCAACGAGGCGATCACGGCCAGGGTGTTGACGGTGACGAGGGCGACGAACGCCCCGCGGTGCCGCCGCAGCAGCTCGCGGACGTACGCCCCCACGGTCGCCGGCGCGCCGACGGGCAGGGTCTCCGCGGTCGTCGGTGCCGCCGGGTCGTACTCCGGTGGCGCCAGGCCGATCATGCCGTCTCCTCGATGTCGATATCGATGTCGTGGTTGGTGATGAGCGTCGGGGCCAGCTCGTCGTCCGTCTCACGCGTGACGACCGCGCGGTAGCGTGGCTCGCTGTGCACCAGCTCGCGGTGCTCGCCCACCGCCACGACCTCGCCCTCGTACAGGAAGACGACCCGCTCGGCCCGGTCGAGGATCAGCGGCGACGACGTCAGGACCACGGTCGTGCGTCCCCGGCGCAGATCCCTGATGCCGTCGGCGACCCGCGCCTCGGTGTGCGAGTCGACGGCGGACGTCGGCTCGTCGAGGACGAGGACGCCCGCGTCGGTCACCAACGAGCGGGCCAGCGCGAGCCGTTGCCGCTGCCCGCCGGACAGGGAACGTCCGCGCTCCGTTACATGCGCGTCCAGCGGGGCCTCGTCCACCGAGGCCTGCGCCAGGGCGTCAAGAACGTCGGCGCACTGCGCGGCCGTCAGGGCATCGTCGGCGCTCACCGCTCCCGAAGCGGGGACGTCGAGGAGCCCGCGGAGGGTACCGGAGAGCAGCACCGGGTCCTTGTCCTGGACGAGGACGGCGGTGCGGGCGGCGGCCAGCGGCACCGCGTCGAGTTCCACCCCGCCGAGCAGCACCGACGGCAGCTTCTCCGCACCGTCGAACGCGGCGTGCCCGCCGAGCCGTTCCGCGAGCCGCCCCGCCTCGTCCGGGTCACCGCACACGACGGCGGTGAGGACGCCCGCGGGAGCGAGCAGCCCGGTCGCCGGGTCGTAGAGGTCACCGGAGGGCGTTTCCACGTCCTCGTCAGGACCGCCGGGGTGCGTCACCCGCTCCAGGGCGAGCACGCGGGCCGCGCGCTTGGCCGAGGGGCGCGAGAAGCTGTAGGCCATCGCGATCTCCTCGAAGTGCCGCAGGGGATAGGTCAGCATCGTGATCGCGCTGTAGACGGTGACCAGTTCACCGATCGTGATCCGCCCTTCGCGGGCCAGGGTCACGCCCTGCCAGACGACCACGACGAGCAGCAGCCCCGGAAGCAGTACCTGGACCGCCGAGATGGTCGCCCACATCCGGGCGCTGCGCACGGCGGCCGTACGCACTTCCTGCGAGGCGCGGCGGTAGCGGTCGAGGAACAGTTCCTCGCCGCCGATGCCGCGCAGCACGCGCAGGCCGGCCACCGTGTCCGAAGCCAGTTCGGTCGCACGCCCGGCCTTCTCGCGCTGATGGTCGGCGCGCCGGGTGGCGCGCGGCAGCAGCGGCAGGACGGCGAGCGCGAGCACGGGGACGCCCACCGCGACGAACACGCCGAGCGCGGGCTGGTACACGACGAGCCCGGCACAGACGAGGACGACCGTGAGCGCGGCCGCCAGGAACCGCGAGGCCGCCTCCACGAACCAGCCGATCTTCTCGACGTCACCGGTGGACACCGCGACCACCTCACCGGCGGCGACGCGTCGCGTGAGCGCCGAGCCAAGCTGCGCGGTCTTGCGGGCCAGCAGTTGCTGGACACGGGCGGCCGCGGTGATCCAGTTGGTGACCGCCGTGCGGTGCAGCATGGTGTCGCCCACGGCGATGGCGAGCCCGCACAGCAGCATCAGCCCGCCCGCAAGGGCGAGCCGGTCCCCGGAGCGGTTGACCACCGCCTGCACGGCCACGCCGACCAGGTACGGGAGCACCGCGATGGAGCCGAAGTGCAGCAGCCCCCAGGCGAGCGACTTGAGTTGACCGCCGAGCTGGTTCCGTCCGAGCCAGAGCAGGAAGCGCGGGCCCGAGCGGGCATCCGGCATGCCCGGGTCGGCGTACGGAAGATCGCGAATCTGCATGACGTCCCAGAGCTAGGAGCGGGGGACCGTCGGTTCGGCGGAGAGAGCCGGCGTGAACGGACGGCCGTGTGCGGGCGGCGGTATGGCAGGGGTGTGCCAGCGGTGGTGCGGCGGTGAGTCGGCGGTAACAGGCCGTGAAAGGTTCGCCTCGTACGGTGGGCCGAGGCAAACGGTTTTCTGCCGGGGAGTAAAGATTCGGCCCGTTCTCCGGGCGGGCCAGGGGCTCGGGACGGGTTCGCCGTGCCGGGTGCGACCATGGACGGATGCGTAGAGCTGGTGCGGTGCGAGCGGCGGTCGCGGTCGCGGCCTGCGGCGTTCTTCTGACGTCCTGCGGAAGTTCGGACGACGGGGCGAAGGACGGGACGAAGGACGCGGCGAAGAAGGACGACACGGGCGCGGGCCAGGCGAAGGGAGCGGAGGCGCCGGCGACCGAGGACCTCAAGCGCATCCCCGACGTCGGCGACCGCCTCCAGGGCAAGATCCCCGCGAACGCGCAACAGCTCGTCGCGGTCTACGGACAGGGCGAGGACTCGGCGAAGTCCACCGTCGTCCTGTACACGAAGTCCGACGGCACCTGGGACAAGACCCGCAGCTGGCCCGCCCACAACGGCAAGAAGGGCTGGACCACCGACCACCGCGAGAACGACAAGCGCAGCCCGGTCGGTGTCTTCACGCTCACCGACGCGGGCGGTGTGCTCGCCGATCCGGGTGCCAAGTTCCCGTACACGCAAAGCGCGTCGATGCAGGCCCCGCACTACTGGCCCAAGACCCACTGGCACGACTTCGACTACGTGATCGCCATCGACTACAACCGCGCCAAGGGCACCCCGCCCAACGACCCGAACCGACCCCAGGGCCAGGCCAAGGGCGGCAGCATCTGGCTGCACATGGACCACGGGAGCGGTACGTCGGGGTGCGTGAGCCTGTCGAAGCCGGGCATGGAGTACCTCCTGAAGAACCTCGATCCGAAGCGGCACCCGGTCGTGGTCATGGGTGACAAGGCGAACCTGAAGGGCTGACATGACGAACCTGAAGGGCTAGCTCCGCCAGGCCCCCCGGGCGTAGAAATCCCCCATGAGAAGACGCGTCATGTCCATGCTCGTCGGGGTCACCCTCGCGGCGAGCACACTCCTCAGCGCGGGCCCGGCATGGGCCGACAGCTCGGGCCCGGCATCGGCCGACACACCCCCGCCGGAATTCGGCAACGACTGGCACGACCCGGTCACGGCGGCCCCGCCCATCGAGAAGCCGCACACGAAGTCGTGCGAAGTGACCGTGGCCGAGGCCCAGTTCAAGGACTTCACGCCCTACAAGGGCGACTACGCCCCGCCCGAGAAGTGCGGCAAGGGCAACTGGGGCAAGGTCGTGCTGCGCCTCGACGGCAAGGTGAAGGGCCGGCAGTACGACCGCCTCGGTTATCTCCGCATCGGCGGTGTCGAGGTCTTCCGCACGTCCACTCCGGAGCCGTCGGTGGACGGCATCACCTGGTCCGTGGAGAAGGACGTCACGCGCTACCGCGAGACGCTGAGCCGCGACCAGCAGGTCGAGATGCTCATCGGGAACGTCGTCAACGAGACGTACACCGGCATCATCGACGTCAAGGCCACGCTGACGTTCTACGAGCCGGAGAAGCACACCACCAAGCAGGCACCGCCCGACCGCGTCCTGCCCCTCGGCGACGCCACCACCGTCACCACCCCGCGCAACAGCGAACGCATCGTCGCCGAGGTCTACGCGACCGGCTCGGGCGGCGGCTGTGAGGAGTACTGGTATCTGACGGTGCCCGACGCCGCGCCGTACTCCTGCAAGGCCGATGACGGCCCCTACCGCGAGGTGCAGGTCACCGTGGACG
The DNA here is from genome assembly GCF_026340305.1 of Streptomyces sp. NBC_01381. Classification (NCBI taxonomy): domain Bacteria; kingdom Bacillati; phylum Actinomycetota; class Actinomycetes; order Kitasatosporales; family Streptomycetaceae; genus Streptomyces; species Streptomyces sp. NBC_01381. Next base: position 98,265 of record NZ_JAPEPI010000004.1, read on the forward strand.
GTCAACTCGCCGGAATCGCCACGCCGTTCCCGACCGTGTGGACGGGTGGCTGGTCCAATCCCTTCCTGTGGTACGTCATTCCAGGGCCCCGCGCCTTCGACATCAAGCCCATCGAGTACGACCTGACGCCGTTCGCGGGGCTGCTCAACGACGGCCGCCCGCACCAGGTGGAGGTCTCCGTCGCGGGCAGGCCGGAGGCGACGACCGGCTGGCACACGCCGACCAACATCTTGGTCTGGCAGGACGAGAAGAGCGAGCGGGTCACCGGGAAGCTGACCGGACACCGGGCGGGCGAGCTCGCCAACAAGGCGACGTACACCCCCGGTTCGCCGGAGCAGGAGCACCGCCTCGACACCCGCGGCAGCCACCGGCTCAGCGTCTCGGGGTACGTCGACACCTCCCACGGCCGCGTCGAGACCACCGTCACCCGCGCGCTCGGCAACACCTCCGTGCACCGCTGGACCGAGGGCGAGTCCACGGACGCGCTCGAATCCACCTGGACGGACCGCGAGACGGTCACCGTCAACGGCCGTGCGGTGCACACCGACCGTACGTACACGATGGACGGCACGACGACGCTCGGCGCCGGCGACCGTCTGCGCACCGAGATCGCGCTCGGGGACCGGACGGAGACGGTCACCGCGCACGACGGCCGCCGCACCGGACGGTCCGTGGCCGATGACCGGTACGAGGGCGATGCGACGTACACCGCCAACGTCCCGCGCGAGGACCGGCACGCCGTCGGCACCTCCCGCGAGCGCTACCGCGTGTATGGGGACGGCCCTTGCCACGACCGCACGCTTGCCACCGTGCAGGGGACGCTGACGGAGGACCGGCTGCGCTGCTGAACGGGTCGGTCCGCCCAGGGCCGATTTGGAGCAAGATCCAAGATTTACGCCGATGTGATCTGGAGGTCTTCTACGGAAGCGGGCACTCCGCAATAGTGACGCACCGCGGAAACAAACTTCCGCATGGCAGAAGTCACTTGAAGTCTTTCTACAGGAGTGCCCGTGCCGCAGTCCGTACCGTCCATACCGGGACGCGTCGCACGCACATTGCGAACCTCACTGTTCGCGCAGGTCGCCTGCGCGCTGGTGATAGGAGTCGTCGTCGGACGGCTGTGGCCCCACGCGGGCACGGCCGTCCAACCGCTCGGCGACGGCTTCGTACGTCTCATCAAGGCGATGATCGCCCCGCTCGTGTTCTGCGTGGTCGTCGCCGGCATCACCAAGGCCGGAGATCTCAAGGCCTTCGGCCGCATCGGGCTCAAGGCGCTGATCTGGTTCGAAGTCGCCACCACGGTCGCCCTGGTGGTCGGCCTGCTCGCCGGGAACCTGGTGAGCCCCGGCGCCGGCATGAACGTCGATCCCTCCCAGCTCGACGCCTCGGCCGTCGACGAGAAGACCGGCGGCGGTGAACTGCCCTCGACCAGCGAGTTCATCCTGCATTCGCTGCCGGACAGCGCCGTCGGAGCCTTCGCGGAGAATTCCCTGCTCCAAGTCCTCGTACTGTCCTGCCTGGTCGGCGCGGCGCTGCTGCACCTCGGCAACACCAAGGTCCCCGCGATCCTGCCCGCCATCGAACAGGGCCAGGAGATCGTCTTCGCGATCGTCGGCTTCATCATGAAGCTGGCCCCGCTCGCCGTCTTCGGAGCCACCGCCCACCTGGTGGGGGAGTACGGCCTCGGCGCCCTGTCGACGTACGGCAAGCTCATCGGCGTCTGTTACGCGGTGGCCCTGATCTTCCTCGTACTGCTCGGTCTCGCCCTCAAGGCGCTCACCGGCCTGAGCCTGTGGAAGTTCGTCCGCTACACCCGTGAGGAGATGCTGCTCGCGCTCGGCACGGCCTCCAGCGAGACCGTCATGCCGCGCATGATGCAGAAGCTGCGCCAGGCGGGCTGCCGCGACGACGCGGTGGGCCTTGTCCTGCCGACGGGGTACTCCTTCAACCTCGACGGCGCCTCGATCTACCTCTCCATCGGTACGTTGTTCATCGCGCAGGCGGTGGGCGTGGACCTGAGCCTGGGCCAGCAGATCACCGTGGTCCTCGTGCTCATGCTGACCAGCAAGGGCATGGCGGGCGTGCCCGGTTCGGCCTTCCTCGCGCTGTCCGCGACGGCCTCCGCGCTCGGGGTCATCCCTGCCGGAGCGGTGGCGCTGCTGCTCGGCGTGGACCGCATCATGGACGCCATGCGCGTCGCCACGAACCTGCTCGGCAACTGCGTCGCCGTCTTCGTGGTCTCCCGCTGGGAGGGCGCCCTCGACACGGCACGCGCCAAGAAGGTCCTCGGCGGCGAGATCGCCTTCGTACCGGAACAGCCGGAACAGCCGGAACAGGCACAGGAGCCCGGCAGCGCTGAGACGAGCACTGCCGGGCCCAAGTCCCTTACGCCTGCGGCTTCTCCGAGTCCACTCCCGGACGCGCCTTCTTCCACAGCCCGCGAGTGAAGTCGGGAATCGCCTGCGGCGCACCCTTCGCCTTGATGGAGAGGTGGCTCAGCGGCACGGGCGACGTCCAGGTCGCGGCGTCATAGACGTCGAAGTCGGGCACCAGGCCGAGCTGCATGGTCTGCATCAGACGGAAGATCATGATGTAGTCCATGCCGCCGTGCCCGCCGGGCGGGTTGGAGTGCTCCTTCCACAGCCAGTGGTCGAACTCCTCGGCGTACTTGGCGAAGTCGCCCCACTCGTCGTTCGTGTGGTCCGGCTCGATGTAGATGCGCGAGGGGTAGTCCTCGAAGACGCCCTTCGTGCCGCCGAGGCTGTTGATGCGGCTGTAGGGGTGGGGGGTCGACACGTCGTGCTCCAGACGGATCACCCGCCCCTTCGCCGTCTGGACGAGGCTGATGGTGCGGTCGCTCTCGATGTACGTCTCCTTCCAGCTCGGGTCGCCCGCCGGCATGTTGGCCTTGCGGTACTCGGCGAGACCGAGGGCGGGCGTGCCGAAGCTGGAGATGTGCGTGACGCGGTCACCACGGTTGATGTCCATGTAGTTGGAGACCGGGCCGAAGCCGTGGTTGGGGTAGAGGTCGCCGCGCAGCCGTGTGTGCCACAGCCGCCGCCACGGGCCCTCGTAGTAGTCCGGGTCGAACATCAGGCCGCGCAGATCGTGGTTGTACGCGCCCGCACCGTGCAGCAGATCACCGAACTTTCCGGCGTGAGCCATCCGCAGGACGCGCATCTCGTTCTTGCCGTAGCAGCAGTTCTCCAGCTGCATGCAGTGTCTGCGGGTGCGCTCGGAGAGATCGACGAGTTCCCACAACTGGTCGAGCTGCAGGGCGATGGGACACTCCACGCCGACGTGCTTGCCGTTCAGCATCGCCGACTTGGCCATGTCGAAGTGCCAGTCCCAGGGCGTCGCGACGTACACGAAGTCGATGTCGCCGCGCTTGCAGAGGTTCTCGTAGTCGTGATCGCCCTTGGTGTACGTCGCCGGGGCGGGCTGGCCCGCGTCGGTGACCTTCTTCGCGGCCTGCGCCGTCTTGTCCTTGACCGGGTCGCACAGCGCGACGACCTTCACCCCCGGGATCGCGAGGAACAGGTCGATCATGCTGCCGCCGCGGTTGCCGAGCCCGACGATGCCGACCCGCACCGTGGAGCGCCGCTCGAACGGCACGCCGACCATGGTCTCGCCCTGGCGGGCGGGCGCCTCGGCGGCCTCGGCGGTCGCCCCCTGCGGGGTGTCGGCCTGGGCGGTGCCGCCGGTGAAGGCGCCGAGCCCGAGCCCGGCACCGGCGAGTCCTGCGGTGCGCAGCACGGTGCGGCGGGAGTGGCCGTCGGAGGACGTGTGGCCCTCGGTGGACTCGTCAGGGGCCGGTGTCGCGTTCTCGTCGTGCATCGGGACCTCCGTAGCGATGGGCGGCTGGTCTCTACCACTGGGGCGGAAGCCACCCTGATAGCGGTGCGGCGGGTGCGCAAGGGACCGAAGTGGCCAGAGAGTTGGACTTCCTTGCCCAATGCATGGACTCGTCGTCGCGGCAGGCCTGAAACAGCTGTTTCGCAGCGCCGCTCCCTGCTATCCCTGGCCGCCCACCGAGACAAGCCCCGTCTCGTACGCGGCGATCACCGCCTGGGCCCGGTCGCGGACGCCGAGCTTCCCGAAGACGCTGGTGATGTGGTTCTTCACGGTCGACACGCTGATGTCCATCGTGTCCGCGATCTCCGCGTTGTCGAGCCCCGTGGCCATAAGGCGCCACACCTCCGACTCGCGCGGAGTCAGGTCGTTCACGCTCACGGAGGGCGGCTCCGGGCGGCGCGGGGTCCTGACGTACGTGGAGATCAGCCGGGTCAGCAGCCGGGGTGCGACCGCGGCCTCCCCGGTGTGCACCACGCGCACCGCGGCGACCAGTTCCTCCGGGGAGATGTCCTTGGGCAGAAAGCCGTAGGCTCCCGCGCGCAGCGCCGCCACCACGTACTCGTCCATGTCGAAGGTGCTCAGCGCGAGCACCCGGCACCCGGGCAACTCCTGGGCGAGCAGGCCGGTCGCGCCGACCCCGTCGAGGACCGGCATCCGGATGTCCATCACGACGACGTCGGGCCGCAGCCGGTGCGCGAGGGCCACCGCCTCCGCGCCGTCGCCCGCCTCGCCCACCACCTCGAAGGCCGGATCGGGCGAAAGGATCAGCGCGAGGCCGCGCCGCACCAGCGGCTGGTCGTCCGCGATCAGCACCCTGATGGTCCGTCCACTCATCGAGCCGTCCGCCGACTCACTTGCCGTCTCGCTCATCGCAGCGCCCCCTCCTCGGCCTTCAGCGGCAGCCGGGCCGACACCCGGAACCCGCCCTCGTCCAGCGGACCGGTCTCCAGCGTCCCGCCGTACAGCGCGACCCGCTCCCGCATCCCGACAAGCCCGTAACCGGAACCCGACGCGGAGCCCCCGAAGCCGCTGCCCGCGCCGTCGTCCGACACCTCGACGGCCAACCCGTCCGGCTCGTACGTCAGTTGTACGGTCGCCCGCGCCTCGCCCGCGTACTTGCGCGCGTTGGTCAGCGCCTCCTGCACGATCCGGAACACGGTCAGGCCCACGCTCGGCGGCAGCGGCCGCTCATCGCCCCGTACCTCGAGTTCGGTCGGCAGTCCGGCCCGGCACGACTCCGCCACGATCCGCTCCAGGTCCCCGACCCCGGGCTGCGGTGCGGTCGGCGCGTCCTCCGACTCGTCTCCGGCGCGCAGCACGTCAAGGAGCTGCCGCATCTCGCGCAGAGCCATCCGCCCGGAACCCTCCAGGGTGACCAGCGCCTCCCTGACCACCTCCGGATCACCGGCGAGGTTCGCACGGGCGCCCCCGGCCATCAGCTGCATGGTGGTGATGTGGTGCGCCACGATGTCGTGCAACTCCCTGGCGATGCGCCGCCGTTCGTCGGTCACGGCACGGTCGGCGAGCAGCAGGCGCTTGGCCTCGATGTCCCGCTGCCAGTGGTTCATCACGGCCGCACCGATGAGCACGAGCACCCCGGTGGCCGCGTTGGCCAGCACGTCCACGACGGTCGGCGGCGGCGCCTGCCCCACCAGCGGCATCGCCACGGCCACCGGCGTCGCCGCCGCCGTCACGACCGGGCCCCGGAACCGCACGACCGTGTAGAGGGCGACCACGACGGTGATGTTGAAGTGCTGCGAGACCGGAACGGTCAGGTTCAGCACCAGGTTCACCAGCAGGACGGCCGCGAGTGCCGACAGCGGGGCGCGGCGGCGGGCGAGGAGCGGCAGCGCGGACACCACGAGGAGCGCGAACCCGGCCGCCGGGACATACCCGAGGTCGGCGTGGCTGCTGAGCGTGAAGCCGATCAGGTCAAGGGCCGCGGCCCCGACCGCGACAAGGCCGTCGTTGCGCGTCCATGGCAGCGTCTCGCCGCTCGGCGGAGCCCCCGGAGCCCCGGAACCCCCGCCGGCAGGGCGCGTCGTCGACATTCTGGTCCTCCCCCCAGCCGCCCGCGCCGGCCGCTGCCGGTACGTCACGACTGTCATGTCTTGATCCATTCTGGCATCGGCTTTCAGATCCACCCCCTCCTCCGGTCCGATCCTCGGTCTGGGACCACGGTCCTGGTCGGTGGCCTCGTACGGCCCTTGCTCCCAGTCCGCTTCTCGTTCCGCGCTCGGACGATTCGCCGGATCCGCGCTGATGAGCTGGTCACAGGCCGGGAGAACCCGGCGCTCCACCCACTGCCGGAGGAAAAAGTGATCCGCGCCCTGACCGGGTTCTCCACCCGCAATCCATGGAAGGTCATCGCCCTCTGGGCGGTGATCGGCATGTTCCTGACCCTGCTCAGCCAGGCCCTCGTCTACCGCGTCACCGAGACCCAGAGCGGCGACTTCCTGCCCGCGAAGTACGACTCGGCCGCCGCACTGAAGATCGCCGAGGAGCGGTTCGGGGTGCAGCCCGACGCCAACGCGGTGACCGTCCTCGTCGCCCGCGAGGACGGCAAGCCCCTCACCGGACCCGACCACCGCCGTGTCGGCGCCGTCGCCGAGAAGCTGGGCCGCCAGCGGGTCGAGATGCCCGAGCCGAAGGAGGACGCCCCCGCCTTCCTGACCGAGGACCACTCCCAGACGCCCGAGGTCAGCCCCGCCATGGTCGCGCCCGACCGCGACTTCGAGCTGCTCTCCGTACAGCTGACGGGCAACTCCACGGACCCCGGCCTGCACGACCTCTACCGCGCCTTCCGCGAGGAGGCGAAGGACGAGTTCGCCGAGGCCGGGATGCGCACCGGATTCACCGGCGGTCTTGCGGACCTCGTCGACACCGGCGACGCCGAGGAGAACACCGAGAAGGTCGTCGGCATCCTGATGGTCGGCCTGATCGTGCTGATCAACATCCTGGTGTTCCGCAGCGTGCTCGCCGCGTTCGTTCCGCTGCTCGCCGTCGTCATCATCGGCGGCGCGGCGGCGGGCGCGGTCGTCGGCGCCGCGATGCTCACCGGCATCAAACTCGACCCCTCCACGCCGAGCATGATCAGCGTCGTCCTGATCGGTATCGGCGTCGACTACTTCCTCTTTCTCCTCTTCCGGTTCCGCGAACAGTTGCGGGCCCACCCCGACGCGCCCGCGCGGACCATTTCGGGCGAGGTAAGCGCCCGCGTCGGCACCGCGATCACCTCGGCCGCCCTCACCATCGTGGCCGCCTTCGCGACGCTGGGGATCGCGACCTTCGGGCAGTTCCGTGTGCTCGGTCCGGCGATCGCCGTCGCGGTGCTCGTCATGCTCCTTGCCAGCCTCACGCTGATGCCCGCGCTGCTCGCGGTCACCGGGCGCAAGATGTTCTGGCCCTCACGCTCCCTCAAGCGCGAGCCCCGGCCCGGCGCGGCCGCCCGCGTCGGCGATCTCGTCGCCCGCCGCCCGTTCACCCTGGTCCTTGCCTCCGTCGCCCTGCTCGGAGCGCTCGCGGCCGGACTGGTCGGCATCCGGATGGACTTCGGGCAGACGACCGGTGAGCAGGACACCCCGGCCGCGACCACCGCCGCCGAGATCTCCCGAACGCTGCCCGCCGGAGTGTCCGACCCGACCACCGTCTACGTCACCGCCAAGGAGGGCCGCACCCTCACCGCCGAAGGAATCGGCGCCCTGCCCAAGGCCCTCGCCGAGGTCAAGGGCGTCGGCCAGGTCGGCAAGACCGCCCTCAACGGCGACCGCTCGGCCGCCCGTATCGACCTCTATCTGACCGCCGACACCCAGAGCCAGCAGGCCCGCGATCTCGTCTCCGGGCCGGTCCGCGACACCGTCGCCCACCACACCCCCGCCGGGACCGAAGCCCATGTCGGCGGCACGGCCGCGATCTTCGCCGACATCTCGACCGCCGTCGACCACGACCTGAAGATCGTGTTCCCGGTCGCCGCCGCGCTGATCGCCCTCATCCTGCTCGTCCTGCTCCGCAGTCTGCTCGCCCCGGCCATCCTCATGATCGCCGTCGGTCTCGGTTTCGCCGCGACCCTCGGCGCCTCCGCCCTCGTCTTCCAGCACCTTCTCGACAAGCCGGGCGTCAACTTCGTTCTGCCGCTGGTCCTTTTCCTCTTCGTCGTCGCCCTCGGCACCGACTACAACATCCTCATCAGCGACCGCATCCGGGAGGAGATGGAACACCCGGGACCGGCCCGCGCCGCCGTCGCCCGCGCGGTGCGCCACACCGCGCCCGCCATCGCCACGGCGGGCGTCGTCCTCGCCGCGTCCTTCGGCAGCCTCGGCGTCAACTCCAACCCCGGCACCCAGCAGATCGGCTTCGCGACGGCGCTGGGCATCATGCTCTCCGCCTTCGTCCTCTCCATCGTCCTGGTGCCCGCGCTCGCCGCGATCCTCGGGCGCAGCACCTGGTGGCCGGTCCGCCCGGGGCGCGCCCATGGCCGCCGGCACGCCGAGCCCATGGCTTCCCGGCCGCACCACGATCGGGAAGCCGTGCACTGACCGGTCCCGGGTGACGGTCGTGACTGACCGGCTCCGGGTGACATCACGGACGGGTCGCGCGCTCCAACTCCAGGAGTACGGAGTAGTAGTGACGGCCCGTCGCATGGTCCATGCCGACCTCGCACATGCGGTTCGCCGAGAGGTGGGCGTCGAAGTCGCGGGCGGTGACCTCCGCCGCCTCCTTGCGGGTTGCCGACTCCGTCAGCTCCTTGTGCAGCATGCCGCGGTCGCCCGCGAAGGCGCAGCACCCGGCGTCGTCCGGGACGACCACCTCGTCCGCGCAGGCCTCGGCCAAGGTCCGCAGCTGCGCCTCGTCGCCGAGGTGGCTCATGGAACAGGTGGGGTGCAGGACGGCGGAGCCGACGGTGCGGTACACGGTCAGGTGGGGGAGCAGCTCGTCGGCGGCCCAGACGAGGGAGTCGACGACGGTCAGCTCCTGGTGCAACTGACGGTTGTCGGCGGTGAGATGGGGCACGACTTCGTGCGCGATGCCGAGCGTGCAGGACGAGGCGTCCACGACCAGCGGCAGCCGGCCGCCCGCCGTCCAGCCCCAGGCGGCCTCGACGATGCGGTTGGCCATGACGGTGTTGCCCGCGTCGTACCCCTTCGAGTGCCAGATCGTCGCGCAGCACGTCCCGGCGACATCGTCCGGAATCCAGACCGGCCTGCCCGCGCGCGTGGAGAGGGCGACCAGCGCCTCGGGCAGCGAGCGGTCACCGGGGCTGCCGAAGATGCGGTTGACGCACGCCGGGTAGTAGACGGCGCTCGCGCCCACGCGTGCGGTGTACGGGAGCCGGCGGGCGGCCGCTCCGGGGATGACCGGCAGCCACTCGGGGATCAGATCGGGGCGTACGGCCTTGCGCGCGGCGCGGGTCACCGTGGTCAGCAGCCGGTCGCTGATCCGGTCGGCGGCGGCCACGGCAAGCCGTGCGGAGGCCTCGACCGCCTTGAAGTTCTTGGCGGCGAGCGCGGCCGCCCGCTCCTCGCGCGGGGAGTGCCGCGCGTGCCGGAACTCCTTCATCAGGGCGCCAGTGTCGATGCCGACCGGGCAGGCGAGCTTGCAGGTCGAGTCCCCGGCGCAGGTGTCCACGGCGTCATAGCCGTACGCGTCGACCAGGCTGTTCTCGACCGGTGATCCTGCCGCCTGGCGCATCATCTCGCGGCGCAGCACGATCCGTTGGCGCGGTGTCGTGGTCAAGTCCTCGCTGGGGCAGGTCGGTTCGCAGAAGCCGCACTCGATGCACGGGTCCGCGATCAGCTCCACCTTGGGGATCGTCTTCAGTCCCCGGAGATGGGCCTTCGGGTCGCGGTCCAGGACGATGCGCGGCGCGAGCACCCCGTCCGGGTCGATGACCTGCTTCGTGCGCCACATCAACTCCGTGGCCTTGGCGCCCCATTCGAGCTCCAGGAAGGGCGCGATGTTGCGCCCCGTCGCGTGCTCGGCCTTCAGCGAGCCGTCGAAGCGCTCGACGGTCAGCCGGCAGAAGTCGTCCATGAACGCGGCATAGCGCTCCACGTCCGACGGCTTTCCCGCGTCGAAGGCGAGCAGGAAGTGCAGATTGCCGTGCGCGGCGTGCCCCGCGACGGCCGCGTCGAAGCCGTGCCGCGTCTGGAGATCGAGGAGGGCCTCGCAGGCGTCGGCGAGTCGGGACGGCGGCACCGCGAAGTCCTCGGTGATCAGCGTCGTCCCGGAGGGGCGTGATCCGCCGACCGCCGTCACGAAAGCCTTGCGCGCCTTCCAGTAGCCCCCGATCGTCTTCGCGTCGCGGGTGAACGCGTTCGTCACCGAGGCGACCGGCGCGACCAGTTCGAGCCCCTCGACGACCTGGGCGGCCGCAGCTTCGTACGCCTCCTGGCGCGCCTCGTCCGGTGCACGGAACTCCACCAGGAGCGCCGCCGTCGACTTGGGGAGCTGCCCCCAGTCGGCGGGCACCCCCGCCACACGGGTCGACGCGCGCAGCGTGTTGCCGTCCATCAACTCGACGGCCAGCGCCCCCGCCTCGTTGAACAGCGGGACCGCCGCGGCTGCGGCCGGCAGGGACGGGAAGAAGAGCAGGCCCGTGGTCACCCGGCGGTCCAGCGGGAGCGTGTCGAAGACGACCTCGGAGATGAATCCGAAGGTGCCCTCGGAGCCCACCATCAGACCCCGCAGGATCTCCACGGGCGTGGCGCCGTCCAGGAAGGCGTCCAGGCGGTAGCCGTTCGTGTTCTTGATCTCGTACTTGGCGCGGATGCGGGCGGTGAGCTCCGGGTCCGCCTCGATCTCGCGCTTGATCGCCAACAGGCCCTCGCAGAGGGCGGGTTCGGCGTGCGCCAACTGATCGTCCGCGTCCGGCTCCGCCGTGTCGACGACCGTGCCCGTCGGCAGGACGAAGGTGAGGGATGCGACTGTGCGGTACGAGTTGCGGGTGGTGCCCGCGGTCATCCCGGAGGCGTTGTTCGCGACGACCCCGCCGATCGTGCAGGCGATCGCGCTCGCCGGGTCGGGGCCGAGCACGCGTCCGTGCCGGGCGAGCGTGGCGTTGGCCCGCACGACCGTCGTCCCCGGGCCGAGCCGCGCCCGCTCCCCGTCGCCGATGACCTCGACGCCAGCCCAGTGCTCGCGCACGTCGACCAGGATGTCCTCGCCCTGCGCCTGGCCGTTGAGCGAGGTGCCCGCCGCGCGGAAGACGACCTCGCGGCTCCTGCCGTGCGCGTACGACAGGACGGCGGAGACGTCGTCGATGTCCTCCGCGACGACCACCACTTGCGGCACGAAGCGGTAGGGGCTCGCATCGGACGCGTACCGCACCAGGTCGGAGATGCCCGTCAGGACCTTGTCGGCGCCGAGCAGCGCGGACAGCTCCGAGCGCAGCGGCTCCGGAGTGCCCGTGGACCGCCGGTCCGGCACCCGGTCGGGGGCCGGGCCCTCCGCGCGCGACGTGGGGCGCAGGGCCTGCGGCTTCGGCTCCAGCAGCGGCATGGGCTCTCCTCGGCGGTGTGAGAGACGATTTCAGCGGCGGCGGACGTCCGGCACATCGAACAGCGCGTTCAGCAGGCCGCCGAGCTGCGCACGCTGCTCGGCGTCCAATGGAGCAAGGATGTCCTCTGCGGCGGCCCGGCGCGCGCTGCGCAGCTCCCTGAGCGCACCGCGTCCGGCGTCGGTGAGCTCGATGCGGATCACCCGGCGGTTGGTGGGATCGGGCACGCGGCGGACGAGCTCACTCGCCTCCAGGCCGTCCACCAGGCTCGTCACCGCGCGCGGGACCACTTCGAGGCGCTGGGCGAGGTCGGCCATGCGAGGCGGCGTCTCGCAGTGCGCGAGGGTGCGCAGCAGACGGGACTGGGCCGGGGTGATGCCGATCGGCACCAGATGGCGCTTCTGGATGCGGTGCAGCCTGCGGGTCAGCCGCAGCAGCTGTTCGGCGAGCAGGCCGTCGGCGTCCGGGGTGTTCATGCGGGAACATTATCAGGACCTTGTGCATTGTGAGCATAGGTAACAGTGAGCTATGCTCCATCAGTCATCGTCGGCTCGTGGACCGTCCGTCATGGGCGGCCCGCGGGCCGACGGCCGCCTCACCTCCCGTAGGAGCCCATGCGTCACGACGAACCCCGGTGGACACCGCAGCCGCCCTTGGTCCCGGGCCAAGAGGAGCAGCCTCGGCAGATCCGCCGCATCCTGCGCCTCTTCCGCCCCTATCGCGGCCGCCTCGCGATCGTCGGCCTCCTGGTCGGCGCCGCCTCCCTGGTCTCGGTCGCCACCCCCTTCCTGCTGAGGGAAATCCTCGACACCGCCATCCCGCAGGGACGGACGGGCCTGCTGAGCCTGCTCGCCCTCGGCATGATCCTCAGCGCGGTCGTCACCAGCGTCTTCGGCGTCCTGCAGACACTGATCAGCACGACGGTCGGCCAGCGCGTCATGCACGACCTGCGCACGGCCGTCTACGGCCGGCTGCAGAGCATGTCGCTCGCCTTCTTCACCAGGACCCGCACCGGTGAGGTCCAGTCCCGCATCGCCAGCGACATCGGCGGCATGCAGGCGACGGTCACCTCCACCGCCACGTCCCTGGTCTCCAACCTCACCAGCGTCGTCGCCACCATCGTCGCGATGCTCGCCCTCGACTGGCGCCTCACCGTCGTCTCGCTGCTCCTGCTGCCCGTGTTCGTGTGGATAAGCCGCCGGGTCGGCCGCGAGCGCAAGAAGATCGCCACGCAGCGCCAGAAGCAGATGGCCGCGATGGCCGCCACGGTCACCGAGTCGCTCTCCGTCAGCGGCATCCTGCTCGGCCGCACCATGGGCCGCGCCGACTCGCTCACCAAGTCCTTCGCCGACGAGTCCGAGCAACTGGTCGACCTCGAGGTCCGGTCGAACATGGCGGGGCGCTGGCGCATGGCCGTCATCACGATCGTCATGGCCGCCATGCCCGCCGTCATCTACTGGACGGCGGGCCTCGCCTTCCAGCTCGGCGGCCCGACGGTCTCGATCGGCACGCTCGTCGCCTTCGTCTCGCTCCAGCAGGGCCTGTTCCGGCCGACCGTGAGCCTGCTCTCCACCGGCGTACAGATCCAGACCTCGCTCGCGCTCTTCCAGCGCATCTTCGAGTATCTGGACCTGCCCATCGACATCACCGAGCCGGAGCGCCCCGTGCGCCTCGACAAGATCAAGGGCGAGGTCCGCTTCGAGGGCGTCGAGTTCCGCTACGACGCGGACGGCGACACCGAAGAGGGCCGCAGCCGCCCGATCCTCGACGGCATCGACATCACCGTCCCCGCGGGCGGCAGCCTGGCCGTCGTCGGCCCCACCGGCTCCGGGAAGTCGACGCTCAGCTATCTCGTGCCACGGCTGTACGACGTGACGGGCGGCCGCGTCACCATCGACGGCGTCGACGTGCGCGACCTGGACTTCGACACGCTGGCCCGCGCGGTCGGCGTCGTCTCCCAGGAGACGTACCTCTTCCACGCCTCGGTCGCCGAGAACCTGCGCTTCGCCAAGCCGGACGCCACCGACGAGGAGCTGATCGCGGCCGCCCGCGCCGCCCAGATCCACGACCACATCGCGTCCCTGCCCGATGCGTACGACACCGTCGTCGGCGAGCGCGGCCACCGCTTCTCCGGAGGCGAAAAGCAGCGCCTCGCCATCGCCCGTACGATCCTGCGCGACCCGCCCGTGCTCATCCTGGACGAGGCCACCAGCGCCCTGGACACCCACACCGAGCACGCCGTGCAGGAAGCCATCGACGCGCTGTCCGCCGATCGGACGACGCTCACCATCGCCCACCGGCTCTCGACGGTCCGCGGCGCCGACCAGATCGTCGTCCTCGACGCGGGCAGGACCGCCGAGCGCGGCAGCCACGAGGAGCTCCTGGAGCGGGACGGCCGTTACGCCGCCCTGGTCCGCAGAGACGCCCAACTGGAGCCAGCGACATGAAGATATGCACGGAATGTCCGCATCTGCGGGATACCGTGCCCGCATGCTGCAGACCAAGACTCCGCGCCGGGGCGCGATTCGACTGACGCGTCGGGGCTGGATCGCCCTGATCGCGACCGGAGCCGTCGTGGCCGCCACCGCCGTGGCGGTGCCGCTTCTCCTCCCGGACGACAAGCCGACGCGCCCCGAGTCGCTGACCATCCCCGAGGGCTGGCGATCGGGCCAGGTGTACGGCGCCATCGACAAGGTGCTCGGGGTGCCGTCGGGCACCACGAAGAAGAGCCTGCCCAAGGCGGGCCTCAAACTCCCCGGTGACGCGGGCGGCAACCCCGAGGGGTATCTCTTCCCGGCGACCTATCCGATCAGTTCCCGGTCGACTCCGGCGTCCGTCCTGTCGTACATGGTGAACACGGCGACCAAGAGGTTCAACGGCGGCAAGGTCACGGCGGGCGCCGACCGGAAAGCGGTGAACATCTACCAGACCGTCACCATCGCGAGCATGATCGAGGCCGAGGCCGGCTCCAAGGCGGACATGGGGAAGGTGGCCCGGGTCATCTACAACCGCCTCGACCAGGGCATGCCCCTGCAGTTGGACTCGACGATCAACTACGCCCTGAACCGGTCGACGCTGGACACCCGCGACAGCGACACAAAGATCAACAGCCCGTACAACACCTACGTGCGCATGGGGCTGCCGCCCACCCCGATCGGCAACCCCGGCGAGGAGGCCGTGCGTGCGGCGACGAGCCCGGCACAGGGCGACTGGCTGTACTTCGTGACGGTGAAGCCGGGCGACACCCGCTTCACGTCGAGCTTCGAGGAGCAGCAGAAGAACGTGGCGGAGTTCAACAAGCATAAGAAGTCGGCCAGTTAGTCCACCAGCGAGTCCGCCAGTCAGGCGCCCCACGGGATCGCCCTCCCGAGGGCGATCCCCTCGCTTGACCTCAACCGCGCTTCAGGGGCGAGGCTCTGTGTCGACCGCGCCACAAGGCTCAGGAGGACGCAACCATGCCCGCACCGATAGCGACAACTTTCCCCGACGTCCGCCGCACGGACGCCGGCACCATCCTCGTCAGCTCCTGGATCGTGCCGTCCCCGGACGTCCAGAGCCGCGCCGCCGACCTCGTGATCGGGGAGTGGGAACGCCAGGAGCGCCCGGACGCGATGCTCTCACTGACCGCGTTCCTGAGCGAGGACGGCGGCGAAGTCCTCAACTACGCGCAGTGGACGGACGACGACGCCCATCGGGAGTGGGTGCGGACACGGCGCCCCGCAGCCATCGGCAGGGTCGACGAGGCCGTGCCCGGCATCGAACGCCCCGGCGTCGTGCGCTATGCGCTGCACCGCAGCTACGTACCGCAGGAGAGCGCGGGCCGACGCCCGGGTGTGCTCGTCACGCCCACCTTCGAGACCGAGGGGCCGCAGAGCCAGCGAGCCCTGAGCGACGCGGTCATCGAGATGCTGGAGCGGATCCGTCCCGCCGGACTGCTGGGAGCGCACTTCCATGCGAGCAAGGACGGCCGGCGGGTGCTCAACTACGCGGAGTGGGAGGACATGCCGGCCTGGGAGCGCTTCGCCGAGGACGAGGGTTCGATCGAGCTGCGCACCGTGGTCGGCGCCCTGGACGGCGTCACCCCGGGCGGAGCCCGGCTCGGCGTGCAGCGCTACTTCCCGTACAAGAGCCTGGAGAACATCCCCGCGCCCTGAGCCGAGCGGTGACGCCGCACCGCCGGTGCGGCGTCACCCGCATCACACCGCGACCGGCACCCCGTCAAGCAGCCGCCGGATGTCCCGCACCGCCGCACGCCCCGCGCGATTCGCGCCGATCGTGCTGGCCGAAGGCCCATACCCCACCAGGTGGACGCGGGGGTCGGCGACGGCCCGAGTGCCTTCGAGGCGGATTCCGCCCCCGGCCTCGCGCAGCCGCAGCGGCGCCAAGTGCTCGATCGCCGCCCGGAATCCGGTGGCCCAGAGGATCACGTCGGCATCCACCCGCCGCCCGTCGTCCCACTCCACGCCGCTCGGCGTGATGCGGTCGAACATCGGCAGCCGGTCCAGCACCCCGTCGGCTCGCGCCCGCCGGATGGCGTCGTTGACGGGCAGTCCGGTCACCGACACCACGCTCCGCGGCGCGAGCCCCTGCCGCACCCGTTCCTCGACCATGGCGACGGCCGAGCGCCCCCAGTTCTCGTCGAACGGTCCCTCGCGGAAGACGGGCTCCCGCCGTGTGACCCAGGTGGTCTCGGCGGCGTACGGCGCGATCTCCATCAGATGCTGGGTGCCTGACGCCCCGCCGCCCACGACGATCACCCGCTGCCCCTTGAAGGACTCGGGCCCCGGATACACGGCCGTGTGCAACTGCCGCCCACGGAACGTGTCCTGCCCCGGATAGCGCGGCCAGAACGGCCGGTCCCACGTGCCCGTGGCGTTGATCAGCGCCCGCGTCGCCCAGGTTCCGGCCGAGGTCTCGACGAGCAGCCGCCCGCCGTCGCCCTCGCGCACCTTGTGTACGTCGACGGGACGGCGCACCCGGAGGTCGAAGCGCCGCTCGTAGGCGTCGAAGTACTCGCGGATGACGTCCGACGAGGGGCGCGCGGGGTCGGCGTCCGTCAGTTCCATGCCGGGCAGCGAGTGCATGCCGTGCACTTTTCCGTACGTGAGCGACGGCCAGCGGAACTGCCATGCGCCGCCGGGCCGGGGCGAGTGGTCCAGGACGACGAAGTCCCGGTCCGGCTCGAAGCCGACCCTGCGCAGATGATGGGCGCTGGACAGACCCGCCTGCCCGGCGCCTATGACGACCACGTCCACCTCTTGTGCCGCCTGCTGTGCGGCCGCGTCCCGCGCCCCGATGTCGTTCACGTTTCTACTAACTCCATCGGGGCCCGGGATCTTCCCGCGCGTCGCACCCGCTGGTCAGCGGACCAAGGAGGCCAGGTCAGCGGCCTCCGGCCACCAGCAGCGGCGCACCCCCCGGAGCGGACGCCGGACGTCCGTTCACCGCGGGAACCCCGGCCAGCTGCGAGGCCGGAATGCGCGGCAGCAGCCCGCGCGCCGCAAGGTCGGGGATCACGCCCTCCCCGAACCAGTACGCCTCCTCCAGGTGCGGATAGCCCGACAGGACGAAGTGCTCGATGCCGAGGGAGTGGTACTCCTCGATCCGGTCGGCCACATCCGCGTGACTGCCCACCAGGGCCGTGCCCGCGCCGCCCCGCACCAGACCGACCCCGGCCCACAGATTGGGCGAGATCTCCAGGTCGTCTCGGGAACCGCCGTGCAGCGCGAGCATCCGCTGCTGGCCCACGGACTCGCTGCGGCCGAGCGCCTGCTGCGCGGCGGCGACCGTGTCCGGGTCGAGATCGTCGAGCATCCGGTTCGCCGTGGCCCATGCCTCGGCGGCGGAGTCGCGGGAGATCGTGTGCAGTCGGATCCCGAAACGGACCGTGCGCCCCTCCTCCTCGGCGAGCCCGGCGATCCAGTCGATCTTCTGCTTGACCTGCTCCGGCGGCTCGCCCCACGTCAGATACACATCCGTGTGCCGCGCCGCGACAGGACCGGCCGCCGCCGACGAACCACCGAAGAAGATCTCGGGCAGCGGGTCCGGCGGCAGCGCGGTGAGGCCGCCCTCCACCTGGTAGTGCTCGCCGTCGAAGTCGAAGGGCCGGCCGCTCCAGACTCCCCGGACGATCGAGAGGAACTCGTCGGTACGGGCGTACCGGCGATCGTGGTCGAGATGATCGCCGAAGCGCCGCTGCTCGGTGGAGTCGCCGCCCGTGACGACGTTCAGGAGCAGCCGTCCCCGCGTGATGCGCTGATACGTGGCCGCCATCTGCGCGGCGAGCACGGGGGAGATGACACCGGGCCGGAACGCCACCAGGAACTTAAGCCGCTCGGTGTGCTGGGCGAGCGCGACCGTCGTCAGCCAGGCGTCCTCGCACCACGTTCCGGTCGGCGTGAGCACCGCCTCGAAGCCCAACTGCTCGGCCGCCTTGGCGATCTGGATCAGATAGTCGATGTCGGGGGCCCGCACTCCGCTGACCGGAGTGACGCGGGAGCGCTTGACGCCGCCGTCGGTGTAGGCGTGCCGGTCGACGAGGGTACGGCCGTCGCCGCCGGTCGGCAGGAACCAGTTGAGGTGGACAGTCATGGTCAGGACTCCTTGCCGTAGGTGCGCGGCTTGCTGGTGGAGGGCGGCAGGTCGCCGTTGAAGCGGGTGTCGACGAAGTCGCCGAAGTCGATGCGGCGCGGAATCAGCTTCAGATCGGTGAAGGTGTCCGCGATGTCCTGCTCGGAGGCGATCGCGTTCTTGTCCACGGCCACCGAGACCCGGGTGCCGTTGCTGCGCTTGACCGCGTCGAGCGCGACCTCGTACGGAAGACCGGTGTCCTTCGCCCAGACCTTCGCCCACGCCTCAGGGTGGTCGTGGACCCAGTCCTGCGCCTTGCGCAGCCGCTTCAGGTAGTCGGCGATGGCCGCGGACTTCTTCTTGTCCCCCAGCGCGCCGGGCGCGGCCACCTGGAAGTTGAGGCCGTTCACCACTCCGTCGCCGTCGGTCAGGACGCGGCCCTTCTTCCCCTGCAGGACCTGCGAGGTGTACGGGTCCCAGACGGCCCACGCGTCCACCTTGCCGCTGGTGAACGCGGCCAGTGCGTCGGCCGGCTGCAGATATTTGACCTTGACGTCCTTGAAGGCGAGCCCGGCCTCCTTCAGGGACGCGATCAACTGGAAGTGCGCCGACGAACCCTGCGCCACGGCCACGGACTTGCCCTTGAGGTCCTGCGGCTTCTTCAGGGGCGAGTCGTTCGGGACGAGAATCGCCTCGCCCGCCGCCGTGCCGTGACTGGCGGCCACCACGGAGATCTTCGAGCCGGCGCCCGCCGCGAAGACCGGCGGCGTGTTGCCGACGGCGCCGATGTCGACGGCCTTGGCGTTGACGGCCTCCAGGAGCGGCGGTCCGGAGGTGAAGGTCGACCAGCGGATCTTGTAGTTCAGGTCGTCGAGTTCCCCGGCCGCGCGCAGCACGGCCTCCGAACCGCCCTTCTGGTCACCGACGTTGAGGGTGAGCGAGCCCTTTCCGTCGGTGCCGCCGCCCGCGCCGCCCGCCGATGTGCCGGCGGACGAGGTGCCGGAGCAGGCGGCGAGCAGCAGGGCCAGGGGGAGGAGCAGAGCGGGGGCGGCATGGTGTCGTCGCATGGTGAGTGTGCGTCCGTTCGGTGGGTTCGTGCTGTTCACGGGGGAGGGGAGCGGCCGGTGGTTCACGCCGCGGCGGCGGGTTCCGCGTGGGCGGGTGCGTCGACGCCCAGGCGTCGAAGGAGTTCGGCGCGCAGCTCGGCGAAGCGGGGGTCGGAGATGCCGCGCGGCCGGTCCAGATCGATCTGTGTCTCGTACGCGATGACTCCCTCGTCCATGACGAGCACCCGGTCGGCGAGGAGCACCGCTTCCTCGACGTCGTGCGTGACAAGGAGCACGGCGCACCCACGCCGCTGCCACAGCTCGTCGACGAGCCGCTGGGCCTTGATGCGGGTGAGGGCGTCGAGCGCGCCGAACGGCTCGTCGAGCAGCAGCAGATCGGGCTCGCGCACAAGGGCACGGGCGAGTGACGCACGCTGGGCCTCACCGCCGGAGAGCGTCTTGGGCCAGGCGTTCGTACGGTGCTTGAGGCCGACCTCCTCCAACGCCCGTTCTGCGACGCTACGTTGAGGCTTTCCCTTGAGGCCGAGCAGTACGTTGCGCCACACGCGCTTCCACGGCATGAGGCGCGGCGCCTGGAACGCGACGGCCTTGCGGCGCGGCACGAGGACCGTGCCCCGGATGTCCCGGTCGAGCCCGGCAAGAATGCGCAGCAGGGTCGACTTGCCGCAGCCGCTGCGCCCGAGCAGCGCCACGAACTCACCCGGTTTCACGTCGAGTTCGAGCTGATCGATGACGGCGCGCCCGTCGAAGGAGCGGGTAAGACCTTCGACCCGTACGGCCGAAGTCGGCTGGGCGGCGGGGGCGGTCGGGGCCTTGCCGGCGGTGGGGGTCACCGGCCGGTGAACGTCGGTCGCCATTGCAGCAGCAGCCTTTCGAGGGTGCGGACGATGAAGTCGGCGACGAGGCCGAGGAAGGCGTAGACGATCAGGCAGACCACGATCACGTCGGTCCGCAGGAAGTCACGCGCCTGGACCATCAGGAAGCCGATGCCCGAGTCCGCGTTGATCTGCTCGGCGAAGACGAGAGCGAGCCAGGCGATGCCGAGCGAGTACCGCAGCCCCGTCATCGCCCCGGGCAGGGCGCCCGGCAGGATCACGTGCCGCACGAGCCCCCACCGCGAGAGCCCCAGCGACTCCCCGGCCTCGATGAGCTGCGAGTCGACCCCGCGAATCCCGGCGTACACATTCAGGTACAGCGGGAACGACACGCCCAGCGTGATGATGGCGACCTTGGGCGCCTCGCCGATGCCGAACCAGATGATGAACAGCGGGATGAGCCCGACGAACGGCACGGTGCGCAGCATCTGCACACTGGCGTCGACGAGATCCTCACCGATGCGGAAGAGCCCCGAGACGAGGGCGAGTGAGGTCCCCACGAGGGCGCCGAGCAGCAGCCCGATCGCGACGCGCTGCAGGGACACCCCCATGGCGGAGGTCAGCGACCCGTCAGCGATGAGGTCGCGGGCGACGCCGGCGATGGTCCCGGGCGAGGCGAGGATGTCTTTGGCCAATACCCCTGTGGAGCTGAGGAGTTGCCACAGGGCGAGCAGCGCGAGCGGGCCTGAGGTGCGGCGCAGCCAGCGGGGGACGCGGGTGCGGCGGGTGGACGAGGGGATGATGGGGACGAGTTCGGGCCCGGTCGGCGGTGTGCCCTCGACAGACTTGGATATTTCCGAAATGTCTGGCAGTGAATCCGGCGGGGCATGACTGATGCTCATGGGTGCTCCTCGGCAGGAGGGAGGGCTGCCCGATGCCCGAAAGGCCTACGCGCGGGACGGTGAGATCAACCGCGCGCAAGCGGCAGGGCGGAGAGGGCAGAGAGGGCGGCGAAGGCAGGCGCGGCAGAGAACCGCGAAGAGTGAAAAGCGGGCTGAGGGAGGAACGTCAGCAGCCGGGGCGACACGCAGCAGAAGCCACCCGCAGCAGGTCGATGTGACCGCGCGTGGTGAGCAGAGCTGAACGCAACATGCCGCAGAACGTAGCGAGATCGTCCACGTACGGTCAACGCCGTCTCGAAAGGCGGACGCCGCGTATCAGTGAATGGGAGTGGCGTGCGGGAGGATGGCCCCATGTCCGACGCTTTCACCACCCATGTCCTGAACATCAACACCGGCTCGACCGAGAAGGTCTTCGACCTCACCGGCGACTGTGAGCGCTTCCTGCGCGTGGCGGCGGCCGGCCGCGACGGCCTCCTCAACCTCTTCGTCCCCCACGCGACCGCCGGCATCGCGATCCTGGAAACGGGCGCGGGCAGCGACAGCGACCTCCTGGCCGCCCTGCACACCCTGCTCCCGGCCGACGACCGCTGGCAGCATCGCCACGGCAGCCCCGGCCATGGCCGCGACCACGTCCTGCCGGCGCTGGTGGCCCCGCATGCGACGTTGCCGGTGCTGGGGGGCCGGCTGGAGCTGGGGACGTGGCAGTCGGTGTGCCTGGTGGATACGAACCGGGACAACCCCGACCGTCAGGTGCGGTTGAGCTTTCTTGGGGGTTCCTGAAGGGGGCAAACGGGGTCAGGGCTCTGACCGCCGACGAGGCTGACGACCTGTCAAATAGGTCATCTGTCCCGGACTATTGACTGGTTGTCAGGGTCGCGCCATCCTCGACGGGACCTACGCGCGAGTAAGTTAGCGCGCGCCCATCCCGGACAGCGAAGGTAGCCCCGGATGACCCTCCTCCGCAGACGCGGACTCTTTGCCGCTGTCGTCGCCCTCCTGCTGGCTTTCACCGTCGGCTCCCCACCGGCCGCGGGCGCCGACACCCCTTGGTGGGAGCCCACCGCGCGGCCCGCCGCCGATTCGCAGATCAACGTCACCGGCGAACCCTTCCGCGGCACGGACAGCAAGGGCCGGGTCCGCGGATTTGTCGACGGGCACAATCACCTGATGTCCAACGAGGGCTTCGGCGGCCGCATCATCTGCGGCAAGGCGTTCTCCACCGAGGGCGTCGCCGATGCCCTCAAGGACTGCCCCGAGCACTATCCCGACGGCGCGCTCGCTCTCTTCGAGAACGTCACCGGCGGTGCGGACGGCCACCACGACCCGGTGGGCTGGCCGACGTTCAAGGACTGGCCGGCCCACAACTCCCTCAGCCACCAGCAGAATTACTACGCATGGCTGGAGCGAGCCTGGCGCGGCGGCCAGCGGATCCTGGTCAACGACCTGGTCTCCAACGGCCTGTTGTGTTCGATCTACGTCAGGGACCGCGGCTGCAACGAGATGGACGCCATCCGCCTCGAGGCCCGTAAGACCTACGAGATGCAGGACTACATCGACAAGATCTACGGCGGAAAGGGCAAGGGCTTCTTCCGTATCGTCACCGACTCCGCCCAGGCCCGCCAGGTCGCTGAGGAGGGCAAGCTCGCCGTGGTGCTCGGCGTCGAGACCTCGGAGCCCTTCGGCTGCAAGCAGATCCTCGGCGTACCCCAGTGCAGCCAGGCCGACATCGACAGCGGTCTGGACGAGCTGCACAAGCTGGGTGTGCGCAGCATGTTCCTGTGCCACAAGTTCGACAACGCGCTCTGCGGGGTGCGGATGGACTCGGGCACCATCGGAACGGCCGTGAACATCGGCCAGTTCCTCTCCACCGGCACCTTCTGGCGTACGGAGAAGTGCAGCGGTCCGCAGCACGACAACCCCTCCGGCAACGCGGCCGCCCCCGCCGAGGTGAGCAAGCTGCTCCCCGCCGGCGCCAAGGTCCCCACGTACGACAGCGACGCGCAGTGCAACACCCGCGGTCTTACCCGCCTGGGCGAGTACGCGGTCAAGGGGATGATGAAACGCAACATGATGCTCGAGGTCGACCACATGAGCGTCAAGGCGGCCGACCGCGCCCTGGACATGCTGGAGTCGGCGGACTACCCCGGCGCGCTCTCCAGCCACAGCTGGATGGACGACGGCTGGCTGGAGCGGCTCTACCGTCTCGGCGGCTTCAAGTCCTCGTACATGTCCAGCGCCGACAGTTTCGCCAAGGAGTCCGCGGGGACCAAGCCGCTGCGCGAGAAGTACGGCGTCGGACTCGGCTACGGCACCGACATGAACGGCGTCGGCGGCTGGCCGGGACCGGAAGGACCCGATGCCCCCAACGCGGTCAAGTACCCCTTCCGCACCGCCGACGGCGGCTCCGTCGTCGACCGGCAGCGCACCGGCGACCGCACCTGGGACTTCAACACCGACGGTGCGGCCCACGTCGGCATGGTGCCCGACTGGCTCGAGCAGATGCGGCTCAGCGGCGGCAAGGGCACGGTGGAGGACCTGCTCGGCGGCGCGGAGTCCTACCTCCGCACCTGGAAGGCGACCGAAGGCCACAAGCCCGCACCCAACCTCGCCGCCAACGCGGCGGCGAGCGCCAGTGACACGGAGTGGAACCCGTTCACCAGCTACGCCGCCGGGAAGGCCGTGGACGGCGACACCGGCACGCGATGGGCGAGCGGCTGGTCGGACGACCAGTGGCTGCGGCTTGATCTGGGCGACACCCGTACGGTCGGCAAGGTCTCCCTCGACTGGGAGAAGGCCTACGCGCGGGGCTACCGGATCGAGGTCTCGGGTGACGGGACCGAGTGGCGGACCGTGTGGTCCACGGACAGCGCGGACGGAGGCCTGGACAACGCGGTGTTCAAGCCGGTGGAGGCGCGTTACGTCCGTATCCACGGCGTGACGCGGGCCACCAAGTACGGCTATTCCATCAATGAGGCAGCGGTCTACAGCCGCTGACCCGGTTACTCCCGTACGAGCTACTCCCGTACGAGCGTCAGGATCTGGTCCGCGACGATGTCCAGTACGTCGCCCGCCTTCTCCTCGTCGCCAAGGACGAGGAAGTTGAGGGTGAGCCCGTCGGTCAGCGCGGCCAGATACCTGGCGGCCGCGGGTTCGGGCACCGCCAGCTCCACGCCGAGGACGGCGGGGAGCTGGCGGATCACCTTGGTGTGGGCCGCGACGTAGCGCTCGTACTGCCGCCGGGCGAGATGCTCGTAGCCGGGCTCCCGCAGGGCGTACTGGGTGAGCTCGTACGTCAGCATGTGCTCGCCGGGATTGGCCAGCACATGGTCCCAGTACGCCTGGAGCCCGGCGCGGATCGTCTCGCGCAGGGTGGGTCTGCGGATGAGCGTGGTCAGGACGTCCGACTCGGAGTGCTCGGAGATGGTGTCCATCACCGCTTCGAGCAACTCCTGCTTGGAGTCGAAGCAGTAGTGGAAGACGCTCAGCGAGACGCCCGCCTCCGCCACGACGGACCGTGTCGTGGTCTTCGCGACGCCGTCGCGGGCCATCACCCGGATCGCGGCCTCGACCAGTTGCCTGCGCCGCTGCGCCGACGGCATTCGCCCCATGGCCCCTCCTCCCCTGACCGGCGCAAGCATACGTCGCAGGGGGAGCGGGGCAGCGGGCCGCTGGGACGGCCCCGTTCTCCTCGACGATGCGTCAAGTGCGACTGAGCTTCCTGGGCTGACGAGGCATCAGGCTCGCAGGCTGCTCCTCCGGATGGACGCCTTCACTCTGCGCTTCTGACCATCACGGGGTAATTTGTCCACGTTTTTACTGATTTACGTTCCTTCGGTCTGCGTCCTGCGGAGCGGAGGAACCCTCAGGCGTGGACGGGTGAAAGGCAGGCGATGGTCAACACCTTGAACGTCCGGCTCGTCGAAGCGGAGCGCCACGGCCCGGTGCCGGCCGTCCGCACTTCGCGACGTACGCGACGTACCGGAGGGCGGGGCTTGCCGGCGGCCGTGGCGGTCGGCTTCGTGCTGGCCCAACTGGCCCTGGTACGGCCCGGGATGGGCCTCGGCTGGGACGAGGCGGTGTACGTCAGCCAGGTCAGCGGCCACGCCCCGGCGGCGTTCTTCAGCGCGCCCCGTGCCCGCGGGATCTCCCTGCTCGTCGCGCCGATCGCCTCGTGGTCGTCGTCCACCGAACTTCTGCGGGTCTATCTCGCCCTGCTGTCCGGGCTCGGCCTGTTCCTTGCGCTGCGCGCCTGGCGCGGGCTGTTTCCCGTACGAGTGCTTGCCCTGGCCGGCGCCCTGTTCGCGACGCTCTGGGTGACCGTCTTCTACGGCCCGGAGGTCATGCCCAACTACTGGGTCGCGATCGGCGCCCTGGCGGGTGTCGGCTGTCTCCTGCGGGCGCAGGCGGACCGCTCCGACCGGGCCGCGCTGTGGGGCCTGGGCGCGAGCGCGGCGCTGATGGCGTGGATGCGGCCCACCGACGCCGTCTGGGTGACCCTCCCCCTGCTCGCTCTGCTGGTCTGCGTCCACCGCCGGCCACGTCCGCTGGCGGCGCTCGTCGCGGGTCTTGCGACCGGCGCCGCCGGGTGGATCGTCGAGGCGTACGTCAGTTTCGGCGGTCTGGGCGCGCGGCTCGCCGACGCGTCCCGGATCCAGGGCGGTCTCGGCTGGAACATCGCCATCGGCGATCAGCTGCGCAGCCTGCGCGGCCAGACGCTGTGCCGACCGTGCACCGGTTCGATTCCGCCCCCGGAGCTGATCGCGTGGTGGTTCGTCCTGCCACTGCTCGCCGGACTCGGCCTCGTGGTCGCGGTCAGGTCCGGGCGTACCGCGCGCACACTGTTGCCGCTGGCCTGCGCCACGACGGCGAGCATCCCGTACCTGTTCATGATCGGATACGCCGCGCCGCGCTTCCTGCTGCCCTTCTACGCGCTGCTCGCCATCCCGGTCGCCGACGCCCTCACCCACCTGGTCACCACCACGCGCCGCGCATGGCGGCCGGTGGCCGTGACGCTGGTGGCGCTCGCCATGGCCGGGCATCTGGCCGTGCAGTACGCGGTGTTGGAGGACGCCGTGGACGGTTCCACCGCCTCGCGCCGCGACTGGGCCGGCACGGCATCCGAACTCCACCGCCTCGGCGTGCGGCCGCCGTGCGTGCTGTCCGGGCCCGAAGCCCTGCCGATCGCCTTCTACGCCGGGTGCGCCTCCGCCCAGACGGACGGCCACAACGCCAGCACCACCGGCGCGGACATCCTGCGGACCGCACAGCACACGCCGACGGCCGCTCTCGCCGCGGCGAGCGAAGAGCCGCCGGAGTACGCCGACGGCTGGCCGTCCCACCGGTTCGGCGACCTGCGCATCCATGTGAGCCCCGCGGTGGGTGCACACGTCCCCCGCGATCAGATCGGCGGTTCCTGAGGCACGTTTCCCAACGCGTCACGCAGCGCCGCCCGGGAGGTCACACCCAGCTTGGGGAAGAGCTGGTGCAGGTGGGTGGAGACCGTGCGCGGGGAGAGGAAGAGCCGCTCGCCGATCTGCTTGTTGGTGAGGCCGGCGGCCGCGAGCAGGGCGATCTCCCGTTGCTGTGGGGTGAGCGAGGCGGGTCCGGTTCTTGTGCCGTGCCCCAGGGAAAGCCCGGTGGCCCGCAGTTCGTTGCGCGCCCGGGCTGCCCACGGGGCGGCGCCGAGCCGCTCGAAGGTGTCGAGCGCGGCCCCAAGGTGTACGCGTGCCTTCTTGGTGGACCTTGCCCGTCGGAGGCGTTCGCCGTACGTGAGGTGGACCCGGGCCAGTTCGAACGGCCAGCGGTCGGCGGCGGGTATGGCGAGTGCCTCTTCGAAGAGCTCGACCGCGCGGAGACCGTCCGCGGCGATCGCTGCGGATGCCTTCACGGCCAGGGCGAGCCGGGGCGAGATCGCGGCGACGCTGGCTTCGTGCGCCGCCGCGACGTGCGCGGCCGCCTCCACGCTCCGTCCTGTCCGGACCGCGGCCTCGACGAGGTCCATGATCAGGAACAGGGCCGTGGGGACGTGTGGGGCGAGTTCTCCCGCGCGGCTGACCGCGGACGCGTGCCGGTAGGCGTCCTCGAACCGGCCGTGGCCGAGCGCGCCAAGTGCCTTCGCGTGCGAGGCGCAGGACAGGAAGAACCCGACGTGGCGGGGCGCGGCCCACGAGGTGATCTCGTCCGTCAGGGCTCTCGTGGCGCTGTCGTCGCCGCGTGCCGCGGCGACCAGGGCCCGTTGGTACAGGAAGTCCGTCGAGAGGAGCCGGTAGCTGTGGGCTTCGCCGAGACGCCGGCCGTGGTCTGCCCGCGTCTCCAGCTCGTCCCACTGGCCTGCCGCGAAACAGTCCCTGCCGAGGAAGACAAGTCCTTGGAGTTCCAGGGTGACCGATTCGGTGTCCCGCCCGTCACGCAGCACGCGCCGCAGCGCCGTCCTGCACCCGGCGAGCCGGTCGACGTAGAGGGATGCCATGGCGATCCGGATGACGCGGACCGGGTCGGCCTCCTGGTCGAGGGAGGCGATGGCCTCATCCAGCCTGCCGAGTGCGGTCGGTGTCGTCCGGGCCGGGTCGGCGACGGTGCCGAGGATCAGGGCCAGCCGGTCCGGGACCTCCGGTTTCAGCAGGCCGAGCGCCTGGTGCAGGGGCTTCCACAGTGCGGCACGGTGACTGCCGTGGCACACCCAGGCGAGGGTGTAGAGCGCCTCGACCATGGTGGTGTCCGTCGCGTCGTACGGCTGGTGCTGCATCTCGATCGCGCCGGCCAGGAGACGGTGGGCCGTGTCGAGGTCACCCTCACCGCTGAGGAGGATGTGGTGTGCGGCGGCGACCGCAGCGACCAGCGGCCCGGCCCGTCCGCCGTCGGCCTTGCGGGCCTCTTCGAGGAGTCGGGGCACATCGCGCAGATCGCCCGTCAGATCCGCGCCGAGGTAGGCCGCTTCGGCGATCCGGCGGCTGCGGTCGTGGCCGCGCGGACTGAGGTCCGCCGCGCGCAGCAGTGCGGCGACGGCGCCGGCCGCGTCGCCGCGCCGCACGATGTCGTGTGCCACCTGTTCGAGCAGCCGCGCGACTTCCTCGGTGGGCTCGACCGTGGCCTGCGCGAGGTGCCAGGCGCGTCGTTCGGACCGATCGGCCCGGTGCTCGGCCAGTGCCCGGTGCACCGTGCGGCGCTGGTCGCTCGTCGAAAGATCCACGACGGCCGAGCGGGTCAGCGGATGACGGAACGCCAAGCGGCCGGTCCGGTCGTATACCCGCACCAGGCCCGCCCGCTCCGCGTACGCCAGATCCGCCACGCTCATCCGCCCGGCCCCGGCAGACGCCAGGACACTGAGGTCGCCGGTGCCGTCGAGGACCGCGTACAGCAGAAGCAGCCGGGTTCGGGCGGGCAGGGCCTCGACACGGGAGGCGAAAACGGCCTGGAGACGACGGCTCAGCTGCAGTACGTCGGGCACTCCGGATCCGGAGCGTTGCGTGCCGCTGAGCGCGATGGGCAGTTCCAGCAGGGCCAGGGGGTTGCCCTGCGCTTCCGCGAGCAGCCGGTCGCGTACGCGGGGTGCCAGCGACGGGAAGTGGCCTTGAATCAGCTCTGTCGCCGCGCTCGTGTCGAGGGGCTGTACGGGGTGGACGGGCACTCCACCGCGTTCAAAGAAGCTGCCCTCTTCCGAACGGTACGCGCCGAGAAGGCCGACCCGGCCGGCATCGAGGCGGCGGGCGAGGAAGCCGAGGACCACCGCGCTGGCACGGTCGAGCCACGGCAGATCGTCGACGATCATCAGCAACGGGCGCTCTGCCGCTGCCTGGACGAGCAGAGCCAACGCCGCGTTCGACACAAGGAGTTGATCAGGCGCAGGACCGTCGTCCAGGCCCAGCGCGACGCTCAGCGCCCCGCGGTACGGCCCGGTCAGCTGCCCGAGCCCGGGCAGCAGCGGGTGAAGAATCTGGTGGAGCCCCGCGAAGCTGACCGTGCTCTCGAACTCCACACCGGCGGCCCGCACCACCCGCAGGCCGGCGCCGCGGGCATACGAGGCCGCGGCGTCCAGCAGAACCGTCTTGCCGACACCGGCTTCCCCGGACAACAGGAGTGCGCCCCCGAACGTGGCGACCCCGTCGACGAACCGCCGCATCATGTCGAGTTCCGGGCCACGCCCGATCAACTCACCTGCCGGCTCCACCGGTTGAGGACCCTCGCCGCCCATGCACGCCCCCCTTGCCCCATCCCGCACAGTACGCCCGGGGCGGCCGAGGGCAGGAGGGGCGTGCCTCAGCGTCAGTTGCCGGCTGCCTGCCTGATCAAGGCGGCCACCGCGGCGGGCTGCGAGAGATAGACGGCGTGGCTTGCGGCGACCTCGACGACCTGGGAGCCCGTCCGCTCGGACATCGCACGCTGCGCGGGCGGCGGGATCATACGGTCTTCGGTCGCCACGAGATACCAGCTCGGCTTCACCCGCCAGGCCGGCTCCACCACGGCTCCGGACAGCGCGTCGACTCCCCACGGAACCTGGGCGTCGGCCAGGAACGCCGCCTGCTCGGCAGGCAGGTCACCGGCGAAGGCATCCGCGAACTTCGCGCGGTCCAGGAACAGGAAGCCGTCCCTGGGCGGCAGGATGGGCGGGACGGCGGCACCCGGCGGAGGGTCGGCGATGAGTGTGCTCACCGACTCGCCCTTGTCCGGCGCGAACGCCGCGATGTACACCAGCGCCGCCACCTTCGGGTGGTTGCCCGCCTGGGAGATCACGGCGCCGCCGTAGGAATGACCGACCAGGACGACCGGCCCCTCCTGGGCGTCGAGGACCAGACGCACCGCGGCGACGTCCCCTTCGAGGGACAGTGTCGGGTTCTGGACGACGCTGACGTCGTACCCGTCCCGTGTGAGGCTGTCGTGCACCGCCTGCCAGCCTGATCCGTCCACGAAGCCTCCGTGGACGAGAACGACGTTCCTCGGTTCCGGACTCGCGCTCATGACATCTCCCTCGGTGTCTCGGGCCATTGCGGCCACGCGAAGCAAGCTAGGAGGGCGCGAGTGCGGTGGATTCCGTCAAGTGACGTAGTTCGTCAGGGGGTTGTCGTCTCCCGAGGGACCGGCACCGGCACCGGTACCGCCTGGGCGGCCGCGCGGTGCTCCGCGGCCGCCGCCGGATCCGTCTCGTCGAGCACGGTCGCGATGCCCTCGTGGGCCAGCGCTGCCTCGTGGCCGTAGCCAAGGACCGGGGCGAGCTCCAGCGCCTGCCGGTGCAGGCGCAGGGCCTCGTCCGGGAGGCCCGCGAGGCGGCAGGTCTCGGCGTAGCCGTTCAGGAAGCGGACCTTCCAGTGCTCCTCGAACAGCTCGTCAAGGAGCGCGAACGCTTCCCGGTGGCTGGCCAGCGCCTCCTCGTAGCGGCCCATCCGCCGCAGTGCCACACCCAGGCAGTTGAGGCACCACGCCTCGTTGTGCAGGTGCCCGTCCTCGCGTGCCAGCGCCAGCGCCTGACGCAGGTGCTCCGCCGCCTCGTCCGGCTCCTCGTGGGCGATGGCCACGCCGAGGGTGATCCGAGCCGTCAGCGCGGGCGGCCACGCGGGGTCGGTGTGGGGCATGCCGAGCACCTCCCTGGCCCGCTGTGCCGCCTCCTCGCGATGTCCCAGCTGCAGCATCGCCCAGGCCTCCGACGCGGCCGCCTGGGCCTCGCCCGCCGGGCAGCCGGCCTGCTCGTACAACTTCCCTGCCTGCTTGAAGAGTTCGAGCGGCTCCTCCACATGCCCTTCGTCCCACTTCAAATAGCCGCGCCGCATGGCCAGTTCGGCCTCCGACGCCGAGTCCCCTGCCTGGGAGAGCCGCGGCTGTGCCGCCTCGTACGCGGCGGCGGCCTCCGTCATCCGGCCCGCGTTGTAGCGCGCGAAGCCCAAGTCGCTGTGTGCGTCGGCCAGTTGGAGCGGATCTCCCAGGCGCTCGGCGGCGGCGAGTGACCGTTCGAAGAGCACGTTGAGATGCGTGGTGCCGCAGCGCCGCGCGAAGTACGCCCGCAGGAAGCGCGGCAGCTCGCAGACGTGTGCGTCGGCCCCGACGGCGGCGGCCGTCTCGAAGGCGGCCACCAAGTTCTCGTACTCCGCGACGAGCCAGGCGAACGCCGCGTTCTTGTCCGTGAAGCGCGGCAGCGCGGCCGGGGTTTGCCCCGCGGAGGCCGGTCGGCCGGGGGAGAGGAACGGCATCGCGGCGTCGGCGGCGGCCGCCGCGTGCACGTAGTAGTCGAGGAAGCGGCCAAGGGCCCGCTCCCGCTCGGCCGGTGAGTCCTGCTCCGCGCCGGCCCGCCGCGCGTGCTGGTGCACCAGGTCGTGCAGCCGGTAGCGGCCGGCCGTCGACTCCTGTACGAGGTGCGCGTCGACCAGGTCCTCGAGCATCGCCCGCGCGCTGTGCAGCGGCACGTCCGCGAGCGCCGCCGCCAGGTACGCGTCGAAGGAACCCCCGGGCAGCAGGCCGAGGAGACGGAACAGGCGGGCCTGGGAGCGGTCCAACTGCCGTACGGACATGGCGAACGCGGTGTCGAACTCGCTCGCGCCCTCGGCCATCCGCTCGACGAGGATGCCCACCGTCCAGCCCGGCCGGTGCCGCAGCCGGGCCGCGGCGAGGCGCAGGGCGAGCGGCAGATGACCGCACAGCCGCAGCACCTCGGCGGCGGCCTCCGGGTCGCGGCCGAGCCGTCCGTCGGGACCGCTCGGGTCGCCGCTGGCACGGGCGAGGAGCTCGGCGCTCTCCTGCGGGCTCAGCACGTCAAGGGAGACCGGGGGCACCTCGTCGAGGCCGATGAGCCGGTTGCGGCTGGTGATCAGGGCGACGGACGTACCGGCGCCGGGCAGCAGCGGGCGGACCTGGTCGGCATCGGCCGCGTTGTCGATGACCACGACGACCCGCCGGTCGGCCAGCTCGGAGCGCCAGCAGGCGGCGAGCTGTTCGACGCCCTCCCGCGGGACCTTCTCGGACGGGACGTCGAGCGCGCCGAGCAGCATCCGCAGCGCGGAGTCGGGATCGAGCGGCTCGCGGCCCTCGGTGAAGCCGTGCAGGTCCACATAGAGCTGGGCGTCCGGGAAGTCGGCGGCGAGCCGGTGCGCGGCGTGCATCGCCAGACAGGTCTTGCCGACACCGGCCATGCCGTCGATCGCGACGACCCGGTGGCTGTCCACCGCGGCGAGCACGGTGGCGAGTTGGGCCTCGCGGCCGGTGAAGTCGGGCACGTCGCGCGGCAGATCGTTGCGGGGCCTCGGCCGGCCCTGGCGGCTGGACTTCGGGGGAGCGGGGAGGGGGTTGGATGCCCGCTCCCACAGGGGGCGCAGGGGACGGGGGTCGCGCTTGACGAGCCGGCACAGCGCGATCACCGCGGGCCAGGGCGGGACGGTCTGGCCGCTGAGGTAGCGCGAAAGGGACGACGAGCTGAGGTCGGTGTCCCGTGCAAGGGCTCGTACGCCGAGCCCGGACAGTTCCTGGAGCAGCCGCAGCCGGGCGGCCAGCTCGTTCTGTGGGTCTGCCTTCGTCGCCCGCTGTGGACCAT
Source organism: Streptomyces sp. NBC_01381 (assembly GCF_026340305.1). NCBI lineage: Bacteria > Bacillati > Actinomycetota > Actinomycetes > Kitasatosporales > Streptomycetaceae > Streptomyces > Streptomyces sp. NBC_01381. Next base: position 130,481 of record NZ_JAPEPI010000004.1, read on the forward strand.
CCATCAAGTGCCCCCCCGTGTCCCGTTTCGGCAGGAACTTACCTGGCCAAGTCGCCGCAGCTCAAGGCTGTTTCACGTGTCCCACGGTGTCCCATCGCCGTGGCCGTGGCGAGCAGACCCGGCTGATATGGAGTCACGCCCCGAGGGAACGGGGCACCGACCGGAACGAGGAGCAGATCATGATGCAGTCCCGTATGAAGAACCCCGCCGTCGTCCTGCCCGACGCGATGCAGCCCATCCAGACGCTCTTCAAGGCCGTGCACTCCGCAGGGGTGGACGGACAGACCCTGGAGCTGGTGCACCTGCGGGTCAGCCAGATCAACGGCTGCAGCGCCTGCGTCGACGGCGGCGCGAAGACGGCCCGCAAGGCCGGGGTGAGCGACGAGCGCCTCGCCACGGTCGCCGCCTGGCGCGAGGCTCCCTACTTCACCGAGCCGGAGCGGGCCGCGCTCGCGCTTGCCGAGTCCGCGACGCGGCTCGCCGACCGTCCCGACGCGGTGAACGACGAGGTGTGGGACGCGGCCGCCACGCACTTCGACGAGCAGCAGCTGGCGGCGCTGGTCCTCATGATCGGCGTGACCAACCTCTTCAACCGGCTCAACGCCGCGACCCGCCAGATCGCCGGCGCGTGGGGCTGACGGCGACTGGCACATCCGCCCCGCCATCACCCCACCCACCAGCTCACCACCCGGCCGGTCCGTCGGGGGGAGCCGCCGCCACGGCGGCTCCTCCCGGGCCTGCCCCCGCACCCTCACCCAGCAGCCACGCACCGTAAGGAACCCGCCATGAAGTCCACCCAGAGCCCCGCCACCGGCACCACCGCGACCGCCGAGAAGTTCGACGGATTCACGGATGAGGAACGCGGCGCGATGAAGGCCCGCGCCCAGGAACTGAAGGCGTCGGCGCGCCGCGCATCACGCGCCGACAAGGCGGCGGAGGACGAAGCCGCCGTGCTCGCGAAGATCGCCGAGATGCAGGAGTCGGACCGGATCATGGCCGAACGCATCCACGCCGTGATCAGGACGGCCGTGCCGGACCTGGCACCGAAGCTCTGGTACGGGATGCCCGCCTACGCCAAGGACGGCAAGGTCGTCTGCTTCTTCCAGAGCGCGCAGAAGTTCAACGCGAGGTACGCGACGTTCGGCTTCAGCGACAGGGCGAACCTCGACGACGGCACCATGTGGCCGGCCTCCTTCGCACTGAAGCAGCTGACGGCCGAGGACGAGGCGAGGATCGGGGCGCTCGTGAAGAGGGCGGTGAGCTGAGGCGGGCCGGTGGTAGATGTGGGGGATGAGCTTCCGGCTGGCGGCGTACGCCGTGTGCATCGAGGACGGGCGGGTGCTGCTCGCCCACCACGTTCCACCGCAGGGCGAAACCAATTGGACGCTCCCGGGCGGAAGGGTCGAGCACGCGGAGGATCCGTTCGACGCCGTGATCCGGGAGGTCGCCGAGGAGACCGGCTGTGACGCGGTGGTCGAACGCCTGCTGGGCGTGGACTCAAGGGTGATCCCGGCGGCCGCCGCGCGTGCGGGAGTCGAGCACCAGAACGTCGGTATCTTCTACGAGGTCCGCATCACCGGCGGCCGACTCCGGCCCGAGCCCAACGGCGAAACCGCCGAGTCGGTGTGGACCCCGATCCCCGAGGTCGCTCTCCTGCGCCGGTCATCGCTGGTCGACATCGGCCTCGCCCTGGCGCAGACCACTCCGGTGACCGGCCACGTCGCTTCCGTCCCGGTCGGTGGCCTGATCCAGCACTGAGGGGTCAGATGGCGGGCTGCGCGAGGAAGACTCGCTCCAGCAGGGTGTGGAGGGTTTCGCGCTCCTGGGTGGTGAGGCGGTCCAGGCCCTCCTGCGTCGCCTGCATCTTGGCGCGGATCGCGTCCGTGGCGCGCTCGCCCTCCGTGGTGAGGACGACGTTCTTGACGCGTCGGTCGGAGGGGCTTGGCTCCCGGCGGACCAGGCCGCGCTTCTCCAGGCGGTCGATGATGCCGGTCATGTTCGACGCGTCGCAGGTGAGGGTGTCGGCCAGGGAGCGCATGGCCGCGGGGCCGCGGCGCAGGACGGTCAGTGCCTTGCCCTGGCTGGCCGTGAGGTTTTCGCTCGCCGCCGCGAGCGTGAAGTCGCCGTAGTAGGCGCCGAGCGACAGCGAGAGCAGCTCCATGAGCCGGGCCGTGTCGGTGCGGGGAGAGCCTGTCATGAGGGTCACTTTACCTCGTGAAACTTGACGATCTTAAATATCGGCGTTTACCGTCTAGACGTTGCTTGAGTTTATCAAGCATCTAAGTTGTCAAGTTTCCACGAGGAGCACCACCGTGACCGTCACTACGTCCTCGGCCTCCCGCGCGGCCGAGATCCTGTCCCGGCCCGTCGCGCTGAACGGCTTGACCGTCCCGAACCGGATCGCGATGGCGCCGATGACGCGCATGTTCTCCCCGGGCGGCGTTCCGGGCGAGGACGTGCGGTCCTACTACGCCCGTCGCGCCGCCGCGGGCGTGGGCCTGATCGTCACCGAGGGGACGTACGTCGGCCACGACTCGGCCGGACAGAGCGACCGTGTGCCGCGGTTCCACGGCGAGGAGCAGCTCGCGGGTTGGGCGAAGGTCGCCGATGACGTGCACGCGGCGGGCGGCACGATCGTCCCGCAGCTGTGGCACATCGGCATGGTGCGCAAGCAGGGCGAGGCGCCCTACCCCGACGCGCCCGCCGTCGGCCCCTCCGGCATCCGCGTCGACGGAACCGAGGGCACCGGCAAGGCGATGACCCGGAGCGACCTGGACGACGTCATCGGCGCCTTCGCCGAGGCCGCCGCGGACGCCGAGCGCATCGGCTTCGACGGCGTCGAGCTGCACGGCGCCCACGGCTATCTCCTCGACCAGTTCCTGTGGGAGGGGACGAACCGCCGTACCGATGCGTACGGCGGTGACGCCGTGGCCCGTACGAAGTTCGCGGCGGAGATCGTGGCGGCGGTCCGCGCGGCCGTCTCGCCCGAGTTCCCGGTGATCTTCCGCTACTCGCAGTGGAAGCAGGAGGCCTACGACGCGCGCCTCGCCGAGACCCCGGAAGAGCTGGAGGCGATCCTGGCCCCGCTCGCCGCGGCGGGCGTCGACGCCTTCCACGCCTCCACGCGCCGCTACTGGCTCCCGGAGTTCGAAGACTCGGACCTCAACCTGGCGGGCTGGACCAAGAAGCTCACCGGCAGGCCCACCATCACCGTCGGCTCGGTCGGCCTCGACGGTGACTTCATCCGTGCGTTCGCGGGCGAGGGCGCCGCGCTCGGCAGCATCGACAACCTCCTGGACCGCATGGAGCGCGACGAGTTCGACATGGTCGCCGTCGGCCGCGCCCTGCTCCAGGACCCGCAGTGGGCGGCGAAGGTCCTGGGGGACCGGACCGCGGAGCTGAAGCCGTACGACGCGGCGGCGCTGAAGACGCTGAGCTAGCGCCGCGAGTACGCCGGACCGGGTGAAACGTGCAGCGGGCCCAGGGGATCGACCCTGGGCCCGCTTTCGTCACTTGACGCCGAGCAACTGCTCGATCGGGTCGATGGCGAAGTAGACGGCGAACAGCACCGAGACACCCCACAGCAGCCAGTGCACCTCGCGGGCCCGGCCGAGCGCCGTCTTGATGATGACGTACGCGAGGAAGCCGGCGCCGATGCCGTTGGTGATGGAGTAGGTGAACGGCATGACGGCGATGGTCAGGAACGCCGGGATCGCGATGTCGTAGCGGTCCCAGTCGATGTGCTTGACCTGCGTCATCATCAGGAAGCCGACGGCGACGAGCGCGGGTGCCGCCGCCTGCATGGGCACGATGGTCAGCACCGGGGTGAGGAAGAGGGCGATGGCGAACAGGCCGCCGGTGAAAAGGTTGGCGAAGCCGGTGCGGGCGCCTTCGCCGACACCCGCCGCCGATTCGATGTACGTGGTCGCGGAGGAGGCCGACGCGGCACCGCCCGCCACCGCCGCCGCGCCGTCGATGAGCAGCACCCGGCCCAGACCCGGCACCTGGCCCTGCTCGTCGAGCAGGTCCGCCTCCGCCGTGACACCGACGACCGTGCCCATGGTGTCGAAGAAGTCGGACAGGATGAGCGTGAAGACGAGCAGCAGTACGGTGACGACGCTGACCTGACCGAAGGCGCCGAACACGTCGAACTTGCCGAGCAGCCCGAAGTCGGGGCTGTCCACGAGGGAGTCCGGCAGCTCGGGCGTGGTCAGGCCCCACGTCTTGATGTCCGCCGCCTTGTTCAGGACCAGGGCGAGGACGGTCGTCACGACGATGCTGATGAGGATCGCGCCCCTGACCTTGCGGGCGAGCAGCACGATCGTCAGCACGACCCCGAAGCAGAACACGAACATCGGCCAGCCGGTGAGGTTGCCCGTGCCGAGCTGCACCGGCACGGTCGTGTTCGCGGCATCCGGGATGCGGGTGACGAACCCGGCGTCGACGAAGCCGATGAACGCGATGAACAGGCCGATGCCGACGCTGATGGCCTGCTTGAGCGGCTGCGGGATGGCATGCATGACCGCCTCGCGCAGACCGGTCAGGACCAGCACGCAGATGATGATGCCTTCGAGGACGATCAGGCCCATCGCGTCGTCCCACGTCATCAACGGGGCGAGCTGGAAGGCGACGACCGCGTTGAGACCGAGTCCGGCCGCGAGCGCGAGCGGGAGGTTGCCGCCGATGCCCATGATGACCGTCATCACGGCGGCCACGAGCGCGGTGGCCGTGACCAGCTGGGCCGGGTCGAGCTCGGCGCCGGTCTTGTCCTTGGCGCCGCTCAGGATGATCGGGTTGAGCACCAGGATGTACGCCATCGTGAAGAACGTGGCGAATCCACCGCGTATCTCCCGGCCGTAGGTCGACCCGCGTTCACTGATGCGGAAGTAGCGGTCGAGCGGACCGCTGGGGACACGGGGTCCGCTGGGTGCCGGGTACGCGTCGTGCGGAGCGCCGGTCGCGCTGGGTTTCATCAACTCTCCAGGATGTGCGCATGACTTGGGAGCGCATGGAGCGTGCGCGGGTGAACGCATCCGGAATCAGGGGACTGTTGGATGAACATCCGACTCCGTCGTCGGCGGCGTGATGCGCGAACGCACATGCGAAGCGCTGTGGATCATACGGACGGATGGTCGGCGATGCGCGCTCGATTGCCCCGAAGTGGCAATGGTTGCAAGGACGTTATGGAGGTTCTGCGGCTACACCCCGCGCCCGCTGGATGTATGCACGAAAACTGCCCCTGGATCTATGCACTAAATGTGGGGTCTGTGGAACGCACAGTAGCCAAATCGATCATCTGTCTCTATTATCCCGGGCTGTGCCTGGTCCCCCCTCCCATGACCCGCCCCCGCCCTTCGACGCCGGTGCCGCGCGCCGCATCCGCGAGTCCCTCGGCATGGCCCCCGGCCATGTCGCGCACGGGATGCGCGCCTCGTTCGGCATGGGGCACATCACCCCCGACACGATCGCCGCGTGGGAACGCGGGATCGCCGCGCCCAACCCGGGCGAACTCGCCGCACTCGCCGCGGTGCTGTGGTGCGAGCCGACCCAACTCATCGGTACACCCCGTGCGTTGAGGGAGCATCGGCTGATCCGCGGCTATGCCGCCGTCGATGTCGCCCGTGCGGTCGGCATGGACACCGCCGAATACGATGCCGCCGAGCGCACGGGCGTATGGACGGGTGACGCGCGCCAGTCAGGAGCGCTGGCGTCCGTGCTCGGGCTCTCCGTACGCGACCGTCTCGCGGTCACGGGCGGGAACGGCCGCCTGGCCGAACTGCTCGGCGAGGCGGTCAGCACCCGCTGGCAGGCGCACTCCCGAGCCCTTGCGAAACTGACGGGTATCGACCGAAAGATGCTCGAAGCACCGCTGCGCTTGATGCACCAGGAGTACCAGAACCTGATGACCGCGACCTTGAGCCGGGGGATGGTCGGCAAGTCCGCGTCCGGCGAGCAGGGCCGGGCCTATCTGGAGCAGATCGTCGACCGCTTCTGGTCACTGTTGAACATGTGACGGCGGCCGAGCGCATCGAGCTACCCCCTCATCGCCGCCGACCGCATCTGACCCCCGGCCGCCCGCAAGGTGAGCTCCGAGTCGGTGGCCACGCAGGGACGGAACCCCGTGGCGATCCGGTCGAGGAGGGCGCGCAGCCACCCGGCGTCCTCCGATGAGGCGTGGCGCAGACACATGCGCCGGGACTGCAGCGGGACGATGCGCAGCTCGACGAGCCGGCCCGTGCCGGGTTCAAGTGAGGCCAGATAGAGGAGCCGCAGGTCGTCGCGGTACTCCTCGTACCCGGTGATGCCCTCGTAGTCATTGATGAAATCGCCGCAGCCGTACAGGACGAGCTTGCCCCGGTACGTCTCCAGGGGGCGAGGGTGGTGCGATGAGTGGCCGTGCACGACATCCGCTCCGGCGTCGATCAGGGCGTGCGCGAAGGCGACTTGGTCCCGGGGCACCCGGTACCCCCAGTTGGAGCCCCAGTGGACCGAGACCATCGCGATGTCGCCCGGACGCTTGGTCCGCCGTACGCGGTCGGCCACTTCGGCAGCGGCGGCGTCGGACGCGCCGGCCACGAAGCTCACCCCGCTGCGGTCTTCGGCCGCCGCCCAGCCGTACGGAACGCCGCTGGACGGCATGCCGAAGGCGAAGACCAGGAGCCGGTGGTTTCCGTCGAGCGGGACGATCGCCGGGCGGCTCGCCGCGTCTGCGTCCTGGCCCGCGCCGGCCGTCCGCAGCCGTGCGTCGGCCAGTGAGTCGAGCGTCTCCGTCAGCCCGCTGCGGCCGAAGTCAAGGACGTGATTGTTGGCCAGGACGCAGACGTCGGGCCGGGCGGCCGCCAGGCAGGGGACGTTGCCGGGATGCATCCGGTAGTGGATGCCCTTGCCCGGCGTGAACGAGCCTCCGCGCGTGACGCTGGTCTCCAGGTTGATGACACGGGCGTCGGGCGCGGCCGCCGCAAGGACCTCCAGCGCGTCTCCCCAGGGCCACGCGAAGTCGACCGGCCGCCGGATGGGCCCGTTCACCGCCTCCGCCAGGGCGACGTAACCGTTGGCGTCCCGCACATATCGCTCGCGCAGCTCCGGGTCGCCGGGGTGCGGCAGTATCTGGTCCACACCACGGCCGAGCATGACGTCGCCGCAGACGAACAGCGTGGTCATGCGGGCTCTCCCTGGGGTGTCGTGGGGTCGATGAGCCGATTAGTCGACGATGCCGATCAGCGCGAGGGTGATGTTGTCGGGGCCGCCGGCCTCGATGGCGGACTTCCACAGTCCGAAGGCCGCCCGCCCGCCGTCCTGGGCCCGCAGCACCTCGTCGATCGTTTCCTCGGGCACGGGGTCGGTCAGGCCGTCGGTGCACACCAAGTAGCGTCGCCCCGTGGTGAGGGGCGTCGTGCTGATGTGCGGAGTGATCGCGGTGAACCGCGGAGCGCCGCCGAGCGACTGCGTGACGATCGACGTGGTGCGCCGGCCGGGCTCCGGTGCCGGGCTGTCGTCGACGCTCATCCGGTGCAGCGCCGCATGGCCGCCGCTCACGTCGAGCACTCTGCTGTCACCGACGTTGAACACAAGCAGTTCCGTCGGGAGGACCACGACCCCCGCGACCGTCGTCCCCATGGTGATCAGCTCCGGGTCGCCGTCGGCCACCGCGTACACGGAGTGATTGCAGGCGTCCAGTGCGTCACGCACGGCTTGTTCGCTGTCCAGGGTGGGTCCGAGCGAAGCCAGGTGCCGGACGACGAGGCTGCTGGCGACCTCGCCGGCCGGCTGGCCGCCGATGCCGTCGGCGACCGCCACGACGAGCGGCGTACCGAGCGGGAACCCCAGCGTCTGCGGGTTCTCGGTCACGGTTCCGCACAGCGTCCATGGCCCGACGGCCAGACTGTCCTCGTTGTGATCGCGCATGAGCCCCGGGTGGCTCAGGGCGGTGACCGTTACGTACGGCATCTCCATCCCGCCTCTCCGCCAGGGCGGGCGCTTTCCGCACCTCCATTGTCGCGCCGTGTGCCGCCGCGGGCGCGGTCGGAGCGCGACAATGGAAGGTGCCGAACGAGATGGGGCGAACACTGTGCTGTTCAGCGACCGTGTGGATGCCGGGCGCCGCCTGGCCGGAGCGGTGCGGCACCTGCGGAAGGAAAGGCCGGTCGTCCTGGGCCTGCCCAGAGGCGGCCTACCGGTGGCCTTCGAGGTGGCGCGGGCGCTCGGCGCCCCGCTCGATGTGATCGTGGTCCGCAAGCTCGGCGTCCCCTACCAGCCGGAACTGGGCTTCGGGGCGATCGGCGAAGGCGGCGTACGCGTCATCAGTGAGGAGATCGTGCGCCACTGCGGCATCCGGCCCGCGGAGCGCGCCGCGGTCGAGCGCCGGGAGGAACAGGAGCTGCTGCGGCGGGCGCGGCGGTACCGCGACGGGCGGCCTCGGACGGCGGTCGAGGGCCGCACGGTGATCGTGGTGGACGACGGGATCGCGACCGGCGCCACGGCCGCTGCCGCCTGCCGGGTCGCACGGGCACAGGGCGCGGCCCGCGTGGTGCTCGCCGTGCCGACCGCTCCGGCGGACACGCTGGACCGGCTGCGCGAGGTGGCGGATGAAGTGGTGTGCCTGGCCGCGCCGGACCTGTTCGGCTCCGTGGGCCAGTGGTACCGGGACTTCTCGCAGACCACCGACGAGGAAGTGATCGCATACCTGGCGCAGGCCGCCCGGTCCCGACCCGTCGAGGCCGAGGTTGAGGTCGAGGTCGACGCGGGCGGTATCGGTCTTGTCGGAGACCTCGCTCTGCCGGAGGGCGCCCGCGCGGTGGTGATGTTCGCCCACGGCTCCGGCAGCAGCAGGCACAGCCCGCGCAACCGGTCGGTGGCGTCGGCCCTGCGCGCGGCGGGCCTCGGCACGCTCCTCTTCGACCTGCTGACTCCCGCCGAGGAGGGCGACCGGGCGAACGTCTTCGACATCGACACGCTGGCCGCGCGGCTGTCGGGGGCCACCCGCTGGCTGCGGCAGCGCGAGTCCTTGGCGATCGGCTACTTCGGAGCCAGCACGGGGGCCGCGGCGGCGCTGCGGGCAGCCGCTGACGATGCGGCCGATGACACGGCTGTCGGCGCCGTGGTCTCCCGGGGCGGCAGGCCCGATCTCGCCGCGCCCCGCCTCGGCGACGTACGCGCACCGACCCTGCTGATCGTCGGCGGGCACGACCCGATGGTGGTCGACCTCAACCGTGCCGCCCAGGCGGAACTGCGCTGCGAGAACCGGCTCGAGATCGTCCCGGGGGCCACGCACCTCTTCGAGGAACCCGGAGCCCTGGACCAGGTGGCCGACCTGGCCAGGGACTGGTTCATCGGACACCTGACAGCAAAGGACGGTCGGCCCGGTGTCGGCGGCCCCGGCGTGCCGGAACAGCCGCACGGGCACCGTGAGTTACCCGGCGCACTCCGGGCACAGCCCTCGATAGGTCACCTCGACATCGGACACCTGGAAGCCGAACCGTTCGGAGGGCGGCAGCGCCGTCAGCGGGTCGCCGTCGGGATGTACGTCCCGGATGGCGCCGCAGCCGGAGCAGATCAGGTGCTGGTGCGGATGGTGGGCGTTCGGGTCGTAACGCTTGGCGCGGCCGTCGGTGGCCACTTCGATCACTTCGCCGAGCGAGACGAGCTCACCGAGGGTGTTGTAGACGGTGGCGCGGGAGATCTCCGGCAGCCGGGCGGTGGCGCGCGCGAGCACCTCGTCCGCGGTGAAATGGACGTGTTCGCCGTCGAGCACCTCGGCGACCACCCGGCGCTGAGCGGTCATCCGCCAGCCACGTCCGCGGAGCCGTTCGAGCAGGTCGCTCATGTCCACCAGCCTAACTTTGCGTCGTTGAGCATCGTCCGACGAATGAATCCGTACGGCGCCCTGTCTGTCGTATTGACTTGGACTTGGTCCATCGTAGGATCGGATCCGGCCGACAGCCAAGGGACAGGGCAACAGCAGGGAAAAGCGCGTGACTTCAGCAGACGGGTCCGCTCGACGCGGCATCCGGCGCACCGCTCGCCGACCATCGGTACGGCGAGCAGGCGGGAGTCCTCGGCCTGGAGCCGTTCGAGGACCAGATCCTGCTGGAGAAACCTGCCCCCGTCGACCCCGAGCGCATCGTCCGTGTGCGCGCCGGTGCCCGGTCGGTGACCACCCCGCCTTCGGCGGCCCGTGCCCCGACCTATGTACCACTCCGCAGTTCTTGAGCTTTGTGATCCGCCCCGTCCGGAAGGATTCCCATGACTGAGAACCATGACGCGATCGTCACCGACCCGAAGCCGGAGGAGACAGGCGGCTGCCCGGTCGCGCACGGACGCGCACCGCACCCGACCCAGGGCGGCGGAAACCGCCAGTGGTGGCCGGACCGGCTCAACCTGAAGATCCTCGCCAAGAACCCCGCAGTGGCGAACCCGCTGGGCGAGGAGTTCGACTACGCCGAGGCCTTCAAGACCCTCGACCTGCCCGCGGTGAAACGCGACATCGCCGAGGTGCTCACCACCTCGCAGGACTGGTGGCCCGCCGACTTCGGCAACTACGGCCCGCTGATGATCCGGATGGCCTGGCACAGCGCGGGCACCTACCGCATCAGCGACGGCCGCGGCGGCGCCGGGGCCGGCCAGCAGCGCTTCGCCCCGCTCAACAGCTGGCCGGACAACGCGAGCCTCGACAAGGCCCGCCGTCTGCTGTGGCCGGTCAAGAAGAAGTACGGCCAGAGCCTCTCCTGGGCCGACCTCATGATCCTCACCGGCAATGTGGCCCTGGAGGGGATGGGCTTCAAGACCTTCGGCTTCGGCGGCGGCCGCCCCGACGTCTGGGAGCCCGACGAGGACGTCTACTGGGGTCCCGAGACCACCTGGCTCGACGACGAGCGCTACACCGGCGACCGGGAGCTCGAGGACCCGCTCGGCGCTGTCCAGATGGGCCTCATCTACGTCAACCCCGAGGGCCCCAACGGCAACCCGGACCCGATCGCCGCGGCCCGCGACATCCGTGAGACGTTCCGCCGGATGGCGATGAACGACGAGGAGACGGTGGCCCTGATCGCGGGCGGCCACACCTTCGGCAAGACCCACGGCGCGGGTGACGCGGACAAGGTCGGTCCCGACCCCGAGGCCGCCCCGATGGAGCAGCAGGGCATCGGCTGGAAGAGCACGAACGGCACCGGTGTGGGCGCCGACGCGATCACCAGCGGTCTCGAGGGCATCTGGACGAACACCCCGGTCACCTGGGACAACAGCTTCTTCGAGATCCTCTTCGGCTACGAGTGGGAGCTGTTCAAGAGCCCGGCCGGCGCGTACCAGTACCGTCCGAAGGACGGCGCAGGGGCGGGCACCGTCCCCGACGCCTTCGACGCGTCGAAGACCCACGCGCCGACGATGCTCACGACCGACCTCTCGCTCCGGTTCGACCCGGCCTACGAGCAGATCTCGCGGCGCTTCAAGGACAACCCCGAGGAGTTCGCGGACGCCTTCGCCCGCGCCTGGTTCAAGCTGACCCACCGCGACATGGGCCCGATCGTGCGCTACCTCGGCCCGGAGGTCCCGGCGGAGCAGCTGGTGTGGCAGGACCCGCTGCCCGCGGTCACGCACGAGCTCGTCGACGCGGCGGACATCGCCGCCCTCAAGAGCCAGGTCCTCGCATCGGACCTGACGGTTTCCCAGCTGGTGTCCACCGCGTGGGCGTCGGCCTCGTCCTTCCGCGGCAGCGACAAGCGCGGCGGTGCCAACGGCGCCCGCATCCGCCTGGAGCCGCAGAGCGGCTGGGAGGTCAACCAGCCCGACGAGCTGGCGACCGTGCTGCGCACCCTGGAAGGGATCAGGGGCTCCTTCAACTCGGCCCAGAGCGGCGGCAAGCAGATCTCGCTCGCCGACCTGATCGTGCTGGCCGGCGCCGCCGGTGTCGAGCAGGCCGCCAAGGACGGCGGCGTCGAGATCGAGGTCCCGTTCACGCCGGGCCGCGCCGACGCGTCGCAGGAGCAGACGGACGTGGAGTCGTTCTCCGCGCTCGAGCCGCGCGCCGACGGGTTCCGCAACTACATCGGCAAGGGCAACCGCCTCGGCGCCGAGTACCTGCTGCTCGACAGGGCGAACCTGCTGACCCTCAGCGCCCCCGAGCTGACGGTCCTCGTCGGTGGTCTGCGCGTCCTCGGCGCCAACCACCAGCAGTCGAAGCACGGCGTCCTCACCACCAACCCCGGGACGCTGACCAACGACTTCTTCGTCAACCTGCTCGACCTGGGCACGGAGTGGAAGTCGACGTCCGAGGCCCAGGACACGTTCGAGGGCCGCGACGCCGCCACGGGCGCGGTCAAGTGGACCGGCACCCGTGCCGACCTCGTCTTCGGCTCGAACTCCGAGCTGCGTGCGGTCGCGGAGGTCTACGCGAGCGATGACGCGAAGGGGAAGTTCGTGCAGGACTTCGTCAAGGCGTGGGACAAGGTCATGAACCTGGACCGGTTCGACCTGGCCTGAGGCGTAGAGGACGACGGCGTCCGGTCCGGCCCCCGTGGGCCGGACCGGACGCCGTTCTGCGTGCAGGCGGTGACAGGAGGCGCCGTACGATCACCGAAGGCACGACAGAGGAGGCCCGTTGAACACCGGCGCACCGGTTCCGGACAGCTACTACGAGCGGATAGACGAGCACCGCTACAAGCCCACCGTCCACGCGAGCGGCGCCTGGGACCCCGACGAGCTGCACTTCAGTCCGCTCGGCGGCCTCGTCGTCCACGCCATCGAACGCCATCTGGCCGACAGGACCACCGGCAAGGCCGCGGACACCGGCCTGGTCATCGGCCGGATCAGCTTCGACATCCTGGGGCGCCTCGCGCTCGACGAGTGCGAGATCCAGGTGGAGACCGTCCGCCCCGGCCGCACCATCGAGCTGATCGAGGCCACCGTGCTGGTCGCGGGACGAGCGGTGGTCCGCGCCCGCGCCTGGCTCCTCGCCGCGCTCGACACGAGCTTTGTTGCGGGCGGCGCCCCGGCCCCGCTCACCCCGCCCGACGAGGTCGCCCCGTGGGAGATGGCAGCCCTCTGGCCCGGCGGTTACATCGCCTCCATCGACGTACGTCCGCTGTCCCCGCCGCAGCCGGGACGTACAACCGCCTGGATCTCCACGGCACTTGACCTCGTCGCGGGCGAGAGCGCAAGTCCGCTCGCGTCGTACGTGGGCCTCGTCGACACCGCCAACGGCATCGCCGTACGCCAGCCGCCGACCGCCTGGATGTACCCGAACGTCGACCTGACCCTGCACCTGTACCGGCAGCCCGAAGGCCCCTGGACGGGCCTCGACACGACGGTCGTCTTCGGAGGCTCGGGGCACGGCGTCACCAGCACGGTCCTGCACGACGCCACCGGACCTGTCGGATACGCGCACCAGATGCTGACCGTCAGGCCACAGCCGACCGCGCAGTGAACGTGCGGGATGTCCGGCAGCGGCGCCTGATCCTGCTCGATGCGCCGGCGGCACTCGGTCTCGCGCTGCTGCCTCAACTGGCCCCACTGCGGGACACTTTGAGCGGCGAGGCGAGCGACGCAGCCGTGTTGGTCCTTTCCCTGAGCGCCGCGCTGCCGGTCGCCGTCCGTCGGCTGTGGCCCGTGCCGGTCTTCGCGTTCGTGCTCGTCGCCGCCTGCGCGGCGCTGCCGTTCGGACTCGGGCCGACCTCGTTCCTCGCCGCCGCGTACGCGCTGTATTCGGTGGCGGTGGAGTGGCGGCGGAAGGCGGGGCCGTCCGCGGTCTTCATCGGCGGGGCGTGCGCGACCGGAGCCGCCCTGCTGACGCTGACCGGAGGCCGGGACTACGACGGCGGGACCCGCGTGGTGCAGGCCGTGTTCGGGCTGCTGGTCCTCGGCGCGACCTGGGCGGCGGGGTCGTCCGTCAGGGAACGCCGGGAGAGCGTACGGCGCGTCATCGAGGAGACGGCCGAGCGGGCGAAGGTCGAGGAGCGGCTGCGCATCGCCCGTGACCTCCACGACGTCGTCACGCACAGCGTGGGCCTCATCGCGGTCAAGGCCGGGATCGCCAACCACGTGGTCGACAGCCACCCGGAGGAGGCGCGGGAAGCCCTGACGGTGATCGAGGACGTCGGCCGCACGGCACTGCGCGACCTGCGGGCCACGCTCAAGGTGCTGCGGCGCGACGGGGAGGCCGACGAGGACCTCGGTCCTGCGCCGGGGCTCGCCGATCTGCCGCGGCTGGTGCGGGCCGCCGAGGCGGCGGGAGTCCGTGTCGAGCTGGACTCCCGCTGCGACGAGGGGCCTCCGGACGGCGTCGCGACGGCCGCGTACCGGATCGTGCAGGAAGCCCTGACCAACGTCGTGAAGCATGCGGCGCCGACCAGCTGCCGGATCCAACTCAGGGCAGAGGGTGGTGTGTTGACGGTTGATGTCTACGACGATGGGCCCGCCGCGGGTGCCGCGCACCGCCCCGCTGCCCCCGGCGGCGGCCTCGGCCTGGTCGGGATGCGGGAGCGGGTCACCGCACACGGCGGCACCCTCACCGCCGGGCCGCGGGCGGGCGGCGGCTTCCGGGTGACGGCGGCACTGCCGTACTGATCCGGACTCATTCGCAGGTATGGGTTCGGTACACCCGGGGCGTCCCGCCCATCCCGACCCGGGGCCGATGCATGGGCCACCGTTCGTGGCGAGACTTGCCGTGTGATCGACGTCCAGAACTTGACCAAGCGGTACGGGGAGCACACCGTCGTCGGCGGTCTCACCTTCACGGTGCGACCGGGTGCCGTCACGGGGTTCCTCGGGCCCAACGGGGCCGGTAAGTCCACCACGATGCGGATGATGCTCGGCCTGACGCACCCGGACGGCGGGTCCGCGCGGATCGGCGGGCGCGACTACCGCGAACTGCGCCACCCGGCCCGGCACGTCGGCGCCCTCCTCGACGCGTCGGCCCCGCACCGCAGCCTCACGGCCGTCGACCATCTGCGGTGGCTGGCGCAGAGCAACCGGATCCCACGGCAACGGGTCGGCGAGGTACTGGAGTTGGTCGGTCTGACGCACGCGGCCCGGCAGCGGACCGGAGCCTTCTCCCTCGGCATGGGACGACGGCTCGGCCTGGCCGCCGCCCTGCTCGGCGACCCGCCCGTCCTGGTGCTCGACGAGTCGTCCAACGGCCTGGACGCGGAAGGCATCCGCCGGCTGCGTGAACTGCTGCGCACGCGGGCCGCCGAGGGCGGCACCGTCTTCGTATCCAGTCATCTGATGACCGAGATGTCCCTGGTCGCCGACCATGTGATCGTCATCGACCGAGGTCAACTCCTCGCGGACACCGGCATGGTGGACTTCATCCGGACCCATGCGCGGTCATACGTACGCGTGCGGACCTCTGAACCCACCCTGCTGGCACGTGAGTTGGAACGCAGGGGAGCCGTGCCCGTTCTCGCGGCGGACGGCAGTCTGGAGGTCGGCGGTCTTTCCGCGGGCGACATCAGCCGCCTCGCCGCGGCGTGCGGTGTCGCGCTCGACGAACTGAGCACCCGTACCGGCTCCCTGGAGGACATCTTCCTCTCGCTCGTCGGGGGCAGCCGTGGCTGAGACGCTCGCAGCCGTCCGGGCTGAGTTCACCAAAGTGCGCGGTGTCCGCGGCACGTTCCTCGCGCTGCTGCTCTTCATCCCGCTGAGTCTCCTCATCGCCGCCTTGGACGGCTGGTCGGCGAGGTCGGCGTTGGAATCCGACCGCGGCATGCTGCGCGACGGCTTCACCGCCGAGCAGGCCGGCCTCGACGGAATCCTCTACGGGCAGCTCGCGCTGATCGTGTTCGGTGTGCTCGTCGTCAGCAGCGAGTACGGGTCGGGGATGATGCGGGTCTCGCTGCTCGCCGTGCCCCGGCGCGGCAGGCTGTACGCGGCGAAAATGGCCGTCACGGCAACGGCCGCCCTGCTCGTCGCGATCCCGGTCACCGTCGCCGGCTACCTGGTCACTCAGCTCGCCCTGGGATCCCACGGTGCCTCGATCGGGGCGGAGGGCGTGCCCCGGGCGCTGGCCGGGGCGGTGCTGTATCTGACGCTGATGAGCCTGTTCGCCGCGGGCGCGGCCGCGGCGGCCCGCAGCGCCGTCGTCCCGCTGGCGATCCTGCTGCCGATGGTGCTCGCGGGGTCCCAGATCCTCTCCGTCATCGGGGCCACGAAGGAGGTGGCGCGGTACTTCCCCGACCGGGCCGGCGCGCGGATGCTGACCGTCGACGCGGGCGACGCGTACACCGGGGGCGCGGTGCTGCTCGTCTGGACGGTGACGGCGCTCGTTCTGGGCTGTGTGAGGCACCGCCGATGGGATGCCTGACGAGAGACCGCACTGTTAAAGTCGCCGCATCCAAAGGCCCGTTGAACAGCATGCGAGGAACGCGGGATGGCCGATGCGATCCGAGTGCTGATCGCGGACGATCAGGCGCTGCTGCGCGGCAGCTTCCGTGTGCTCATCGATGCCACGCCCGGGATGACGACGGTCGGCGAGGCGGCGGACGGCGCCTCAGCGGTGGAACTGGCCCGGGAGCTGGTCCCGGACGTGGTCCTGATGGATCTCCGCATGCCCGTGCTGGACGGCATCGCCGCCACGCGGCACATCTGCTCCGACGAGGCCTTGGCGGGGGTGCGGGTGCTCGCGCTCACGATGTTCGACATGGACGAGTACGTGTACCCGGCCCTTCGGGCGGGCGCGAGCGGATTCCTGCTGAAGGACGCCTCACCGTCCGACCTCGTCGCGGGCATCCGCGTCGTGGCCACCGGCGAGGGCGTCCTGGCGCCGACGGTCACCCGCCGCCTCATCGCGGACCACTCGGGCCGCACCGAACCCGACCGGCGGGCACCCGGCCTCGTGGGGCTCACCAAGCGGGAACAGGAGGTGCTCGTGCTGATCGCCAACGGCCTTTCGAACGCCGAGATCGGCGCACACCTGGTGATCAGCCTGCCGACGGTGAAGACCCATGTGGGCAGCCTCCTGGCCAAGTTGACCGCCCGCGACCGCGCGCAGCTCGTCATCATCGCGTACGAGAGCGGCCTTGCCGAGCGCGGGATGCCGGCCTGAGGGACCTGCGCCCCGGCGTCGCCCGGCCGCCGTCAGTCCGTGACTCCGCCCGCGAAGGCGAGTGAGCGGCTGAAGATGTCATCCGCCTGCGCCTCGGTCAGTCCGTACCAGACGTGGTCGGAGCCCGGGATCGTCCAGAGTTCGACGGGTGCGCCGGCCTCGCGCAGGCGATCGGCCAGGGCCTCGCTGTGGGTGCGGTTCACCATGCGGTCGTCCTCGCCGTGGACGAGGAGGAGCGGTGGTGCGTCGGCGTGGGCCCGGGCGAGCGGGCTGGCCGCGCGGGCGAGCTCGGGTACGGAGGAAGGGGCCGCG
This sequence comes from Streptomyces sp. NBC_01381, assembly GCF_026340305.1. Taxonomy (NCBI): domain Bacteria; kingdom Bacillati; phylum Actinomycetota; class Actinomycetes; order Kitasatosporales; family Streptomycetaceae; genus Streptomyces; species Streptomyces sp. NBC_01381. The sequence continues at coordinate 147,828 of NZ_JAPEPI010000004.1, forward strand.
CCCAGCAGCAGCGCTTCGGGGGACGCGGGGTCCGACGGGTCGTAGCTGCCGCGGGCGGTGGTCAGATCGCTCGGCGCGTACCAGATGACGCCGCCCGCGACCGGCGGTTCGGTTTGGGTGAGCGCGAGGAGGGAGGCGAGGTGCCCGCCCGCGGACTCTCCCCACACCACCGTCCGCCCGGTGTCGATGCCGAGCTCAGCGGAGCGCAGCGTGAGCCACCGCAGGGCGGCGCGCAGGTCGTCAAGCGGGGCGGGGAAGACGGCCTCGCCGCTGAGCCGGTAGTCGACGCAGGCGACCGCGAAGCCCGCCGCCGCTATGCGCGCGAAGGGACCGGGCGACCACGAACGCGTGTGCAGTCCCATGTCGTCGCGCCGTCCCCGGCGCCAGGCACCGCCGTGCACGAAGAGCACCAGCGGGGCGGGCGTGGGGGATTGGCCGGCCTTCTCGGGCAGCCACAGGTCGAGCTCCAGCGGGCGGCAGCCCTCGGGCACGTCGTAGGGGATCCCGCGCAGCACGCTGACGCCCGGCTCGCAGGGGGCGGCGGGCGGCAGGGCCGCGATGTCCGGGTGGGGTGCGCCGATGACCTGGAAGAGGCTGGGGGGTTCGGCCGTCACTGGGTGCTCCACTGGTGGTCGGGCAGGAAGCGCACATCGTACTGTTCGAAACTTCTTGAGGGGGCGGCCGCCTCAGGCGGGGGCGTAGGCGCGGGCCGCGACGAGCTGTTCGGTGACGCGGGTGAAGGCGCGGGCCGCGGAGCTGCGGTACGCGTTGTCGCGGTGCAGGAGCGTGACGGTCCGGGCCGGCAGGGGAGGGTCCAGCGGGACCTGGGTCAGATGGGGGTGGTCGTGCGTGACGGCGTCGGGCAGCACCGTCGCCAGGTCGGTGCGCCGGACGATCTCGGTGAGCGCCTGGATGGAGTTGGCCTCCACGGCGATGCGCGGCCGCACCCCGTGCGCGGTGAAGTAGCCGTCGATATGGGTGCGGGTGGCGAAGTCCCCGCTGAGGAGCGCGAGTTGGTGCTCCGTCAACTCGCCGACGGGCAGAGGCGCTTCGCTGTCGCTGCCGGAGTGCCGGGCCGCGGCGACGACCAGGCCGAGGGTCTCGGTGAACAGGGCGGTGGCCATGATGCCGGGTGCGTGCGGGCCGTGGAAGGCGATGCCGAGGTCCAGCTCGTCGGCGAGGAGCCCGGCCTCGATGCGTTCCTGCGTCATCTCCTTGACGTCCAGCGTGATGCCGGGGTGGCGGGTGTGGAACTCCGCAGCGAGGGGGCCGACGAGGTAGGTGGTGAACGTCGGGGTGATCGCCAGGCGCAGATGCCCGCGGGAGAGATCGGCGACGTCCAGGACGGCCCGTTCGGCCGCGGCGAGGTCCCGCAGGGCCCTGCGGGCGTAATGGGCGTAGGTCTCGCCGGCGTCGGTGAGCCGGACGGTCCGCCCGGTGCGGTCGAGGAGCTGTGTGCCCACGGCGCGCTCGAGCTGCTTGATCTGCTGGGACAGCGTCGGCTGGGACACCCGCAGCTCCTCGGCGGCGCGGGTGAAGTTGGCGTGCTCGGCGACGGCGAGCAGATAGCGCAGATGACGGAGCTCCGGAGCCATGCCCTCCAGCATAGACGGAACTATAGATCGCATCGATAGGAGTCATGGATATTGCGTCTTGGACGCTATAGGTGCAGGTCGTGCATGGTGGATCTCGCCGCCCCACAGAGCGGCAGCGCCGCCCCACAGAGCGGGCAGCCAGGAAGGGAGTGACCATGCCAGACCTCACCGAGGGCGTCACGCGATTTCGGCGCGATGTCTATCCGGCAAAGGCGGAGCTCTTCGCCGAGCTGGCCGCGACCCACCGGCCGACGACGCTGTTCATCAGCTGCTCCGACGCCCGGGTGGTGCCGGAGCTGATCACCCAGAGCGAGCCGGGCGAGCTGTTCGTGATCCGCACCGCCGGCAATCTCGTCCCCGCCCACACTCCCGGCTCGGACGGAGTGGCGGCCAGCATCGAGTACGCCGTCGCCGTCCTCGGGGTCACCGACGTCGTGGTGTGCGGTCATTCCGCCTGCGGCGCGATGACCGCGCTCGCCGAGAACCACGACCTGACCGGCGCTCCCGCGGTCGCCGACTGGCTGCGGCACGCGGACGCCTCACGGGCCCGCGTCAGCGCGGAGACCGGCGAGCGCGAGGTGGACGCTCTGGTGCGCGAGAACGTGCGCGCCCAGCTGGCGAATCTGGCGACCCACCCCTCGGTGGCCCGCGCCCTGGCCGCGCGGACGCTCACTCTGCACGGCTGGGTCTACGACATCCCCACCGGCACCGTCGAGGAACTGGACGCCACCGGCCGCACGGCCACGCTCGTGGCCTGAGCCAGAGGACCAAAACTCGTGGCCTGAGCCAGCAGACCAAAAGCAGAACCCTCCCGAAAGGAAACCCTCCCCATGCTGCACGCCCAGTTCGACCCCACCGCACGTCAGACCCTCGCCACGACCGCCGTCGAGGCCAAGCTCCGCAAGGACCTGTCCTGGCAGCAGATCGCCGACGCCGCCGGCCTCTCGGTCGCCTTCGTCACCGCTGCCGTGCTCGGCCAGCACGCCCTGCCCGAGCAGTCGGCAAAGGCCGTCGCCGAACTCCTCGGCCTGGACGACGACGCCGCGCTGCTCCTGCAGACCATCCCGACCCGCGGCTCCATCGACGGCGGCATCCCCACCGACCCGACGATCTACCGCTTCTACGAGATGCTCCAGGTCTACGGCACGACGCTGAAGGCCCTGGTCCACGAGGAGTTCGGCGACGGCATCATCAGCGCCATCAACTTCAAGCTGGACGTGAAGAAGGTCGCCGACCCCGAGGGCGGCGAGCGCGCCGTCATCACCCTGGACGGCAAGTACCTGCCGACCAAGCCCTTCTGAGCCCTTCTGATCAGATACGGGCGCTCTACGTCTCCGGTTCGGCGTCCTTCAGCTGGAGCCCGTTCTCCCAGATCTTGTTGAGCGTCGTGACGAGCCGCTCGAACGGGATGCGCTGGCCCAGCACGAACACCATGTACGCCATACGGCTCACCATGACCGAAAGCGCGTGTGCCGTCACCAGCGGATCCAGGCTGGTGTCGGCCTCGCCGTTCTCCTGCAGCGCGCTGATCAGCTTGGCGTTGCGGCGGGCGAAGGCGTTGCCGCGCTCGATGCGCAGCGCCATGAACTGCTCGTCGATCTGGGCGACTTGCTCGAACAGCGCCATCAGGCGCGCGTTCTTCTTGTACGCGCGCAGATACTCGCGGTTCGAGGCGTCGATGAGCTCGCGGGTGTCGGTGATGCCGGTGCGCTCGCGCAGGTGCGGGTGGAGCATCTCCTCCTGCACCTGCTCGACGAGCGCCTGGAAGATCTCTTCCTTGCTGTTGAAGTACGTGTAGAAGGACCCGGATGCGACATGGGCCGCCTTGGAGATGTCCGTGATCCGGGCGTCCAGATATCCGTCACGCTCGAAGACCTCACGGGCGGCCGTGATCAGGGCGTTGCGCGTCCTGACACCGCGTGCGCTGCGTGGTGTGATCGGTTGCTTCTGGCCGCCGTCTGCGGCCGGGGCCTGGGCAGCCACTGCGATCCATTCACTGTCGTTCGAACACATACGTAACCGGTGGCTGCGGATGCTATCAGCCCAGGCCGGACAGGAAGTCGAGCAGCGCGGCGTTGACCTCGTCGGCGCGCTCCTGCTGGATCCAGTGGCCCGCCCCGTCCAGGACGACATGGCCGCGCAGATCGGTGAGGACGCGGTCGAGGCCGTGCGCGGGCATGAACTTCCCCACGGGGTCCTTCGATCCGGTGATGAACAGCGACGGCTGTGCGATGAGCCGGCCGTCCAGGTGCTCCGTGAGCTCCCAAGTGCGGTCCAGGTTGCGGTAGTAGTTGAGGCCGCCGGTGAACCCCGTCTCCTCGAACGCCTTCACGTAGTACGCGAGCTCCTCATCGCTCAGCCACGCGGGAGGCGGCAGCTGCTCGTCGGGCTTCGCGGCCCACGCGGCGGAGTAGATCTCCCTGGTGACGAGCGTCCTGCGGACGTTCTCGCTCAGGGCCCGGTCGGCGACGCCCGGCTCCTGGAACCAGACGATGTAGAAGTCGTCGCCGAAGCGCGAGCGCAGGATCGGCAGCGGCGGGGCAGGGGCACGCGGCGTCGCCGGCACGCTCATCCCCACCACCGCGCGAACGCGCTCCGGGTACGCCGAGGCCATCTGCCAGACGACGATGGAACCCCAGTCGTGCCCCACGAAGACCGCGTCGTCCGCCCCGATGTCGTCCAGGAGCCCGGCGAGGTCGGCGCAGAGCGTCAGCGCGTCGTACGCGTCGGCGTCCTCGGGGCGTGAACTGCCGCCGTACCCCCGCATGTCGGGGACCAGCACGCGGTGCCCCGCGGCCGCGAGCGCGCTGACCTGGTGCCGCCAGGAGAACGCGAGCTCCGGAAAGCCGTGGCAGAGCACCACCGGAGGCCTGCCGGGGCGGCCCTCCCCGTGCTCGAAGACCCGGAGCGTGATGCCGTTGGTCGCGACGTCCCTCGCCGCGACGCTCTCCCACTCGCTGATCGGCATGTGTGTCGTCATGTGCAGAACTCCCGCTGGTGAGGGGCATGTTCAAAGTATTGAACTTGACGTTGGGTTCAAATATACAGGGCGGGTCACGGCGCGGAGCGAGAAGCGTTCAGAAGGAGGCCACGACAGTGACCGGAAGCAGTCGGACGGAGTCACGGGAAACGGTCATCGCCCAGCGGCGTGGACCCGTCCTCGTGCTGACCCTGAACCGCCCGGAGCGGCTGAACGCCTGGAACGACGAGCTGGAAGCCCGCTGCTTCGCGCTGCTCGCCGAGGCGGACGCCGACCCCGAGGTGCGCGCGATCGTCCTGACCGGAGCGGGGCGCGGCTTCTGTGCCGGAGCGGACATGGACGACCTGCGGCAGGTCGGCGAGGTCGGCGCGGCGACGGACCTGGCCGCGCTGGAACTGCCGAAGCGCGAGCGCCCGCGCTGGTTCCCGCTGACCCTGCGCAAACCGCTGATCGCGGCGATCAACGGGGCCGCGGCAGGCCTCGGCCTCGTCCAGGCCCTGTACTGCGACATCCGCCTGAGCACGCCGGACGCCAAGCTCACCACGGCGTTCGCGCGGCGCGGCCTGATCGCCGAGTACGGCATCGCCTGGCTGCTGCCCCGGCTCGTCGGGCCAGGACGGGCCATGGATCTGCTCCTTTCCGGACGCGTGGTGCGCGGGACCGAGGCGTACGAGATGGGTCTGGTCAACAGGGTCGTCGAGCCGGAACTGCTCCTCGACGCTGCGGTCGACTACGCCACGGAACTGGCCACCTGGTGCTCGCCCACATCCATGAGCGTCATGAAGCGGCAGGTCCTCCAGGCGCTCGACACCGACTTCGCCACGGCGGCCGGCGCGGCGGACGCCCTCATGCCGGAGGCCTTCCGGCATCCCGACGCCACCGAGGGCGTCACCAGCTATCTGGAGCGCCGCGCACCCGCGTTCCGCCCCCTTGACCCCAAGTGACGCACGGAAGGCCACCCGGGGCAGGCCGAGCTGCCGGCGCGCCACATGCATTGAAGTTGACATCGGATTCAACTACGGTGAGAGGACGCCAGGGAAGATCCGGACTACTTCGGGTTACCGAGTGGGAGAGTTCGTGCAGATCAACGGGAGAGTCGCGATCGTCACCGGCGCGGCGGGCGGCATCGGCGCCGCCATCGCGCAACGCCTCCTCGAGCACGGCGCTCGGGGCGTCCTGCTGACCGACCTCGACGACGGCCGGCTCGCGGCGACGGTGAAGCGGCTGGCCGGCGCGCACGGCGAGGAGAGGGTGTCCGGTGACGCGGCGGACGCCGCATCGACGGCGGACCTGGAGCGCCTGATCGCCGCGGCCGGCGAGCGCTTCGGTCCGGTCGACCTGTACTTCGCCAACGCCGGAGTCGGCGGCGGCCCGGGCCTCGACGCGAGCGAGGCGGAATGGAGCCGGGCGCTCGACGTCAACGTGATGGCGCACGTACGCGCCGCGAAGCTCCTCGTGCCCGGCTGGCTGGAGCGCGGCAGCGGCTACTTCTTCAGCACCGCGTCGGCCGCGGGCCTGCTCACGCAGATCGGCTCGGCGACGTATGCCGTCAGCAAGCACGGAGCGGTCGCGTTCGCCGAGTGGCTCTCGGTGACGTACGGAAACGAAGGCGTACGGGTCAGCTGCCTGTGCCCGCAGGGTGTCGAGACCGAGCTGCTCAGGGCGGGCTCGAGGTCGGATGATCCCGTCGAACGGGCCGCCGCCCAGGCCGTGTTGGACGCCGGAGAGGTGCTTTCGCCCCTCGATGTCGCCGATCGCGTGACGGAGGCGATCGGGGACGAGCGGTTCCTCGTGCTTCCGCATCCGCAGGTCCTCGACTTCTTCCGGCACAAGGGCAGTGACTACGACCGGTGGCTGCGCGGCATGCGGCGCTACCAGGAGGCAGTGCGATGAGTGAGGAACGTACCCGCAGCGCCGTCTTGTTCGACTTCGGCGGCGTACTCACCACCAGCGTGGTCGCCGCCTTCGAGGAACTGGGCGCGGAACTCGGCGCTGAGCGGCGGCTGTTGCTGCGGCTCCTGTCGAAGGACGAGGAGAGCAGCGCACTGCTGGTCGCGCACGAGGAAGGGCGCATCGGGGAGCGGGAGTTCGAGGACGGCTTCGCCGCGCGGCTGCGGGCCCACGGCGTGCCGGCCGTGGGCGAGGGCCTGGTGGGCCGGATGCAGGCGCAACTGCGCCCGGACCCGGACATGATCGCCCTCGTGGCGAAGATGCGGGCCGACGGACACCGCGTCGGTCTGCTCTCCAACTCCCTGGGCGACAACTGCTACGCGGGCTTCGACCTGCCCGCCATGTTCGACGCGGTGACCGTGTCCGGCGAGATCGGTGTGCGCAAGCCGTCGCGCCGCGCCTACGCCATCGCCTGCGAGCGCCTCGGCGCACGCCCGGAGGACACCGTGATGGTCGACGACCTGGAACAGAACATCACCGCGGCGCACCGCATCGGCATCGCCGGCGTAGTGCACCGCGATGCCGCCACGACGGCCGCCGCACTCGCGCGGCTGCTCGTGCCGTCGGCCGCCCCATGACACCGTGAGCATCTGACCGTTGGAGGATTCGTGTTCGACCTTTCCGACCGTGCCAAGGAGTACCAGGACAAGCTGCTCGCCTTCATGGACGAGCACATCTACCCCGCCGAGGCCGTCTACGAGGCGCAGATGGCCGAGTCCGGCGATCCGCACTTCCAGCCCCCGGTCATCGAGGAGCTGAAGACCGAGGCGAAGAAGCAAGGGCTGTGGAACCTCTTCCACCCGCACCCCGAATGGGGTCCGGGCCTGAACAACCTGGAGTACGCGCCGCTCGCCGAGATCATGGGCCGCAGCGCCCACCTGGCACCCGAGGCGACCAACTGCAACGCCCCGGACACCGGCAACATGGAGGTCCTCACCCTCTTCGGCACCGAGGAGCACAAGGAGAAGTGGCTCAAGCCGCTGCTCGCCGGTGAGATCGCCTCCGCGTTCGCGATGACCGAGCCGGCGGTCGCCAGCTCCGACGCCCGCAACATCGAGATGCGGATGGAGCGCGACGGCGACGAGTACGTCCTCAACGGCCGCAAGTGGTGGACCTCCAACGCCCTGCACCAGAACTGCAAGGTCCTGATCGTGATGGGCAAGACCGATCCGGAAGGGCCGAGCCACCGCCAGCAGAGCATGATGGTCGTGCCCCTCGACACTCCTGGGGTCACCGTCCTGCGCGGCCTCCCGGTCTTCGGCTACCAGGACCGCGAGGGCCACGCCGAGGTGCTCTTCGAGAACGTACGCGTGCCGGTCACGGCGCTGCTCGCGGGCGAGGGCGACGGCTTCATGATCAGCCAGGCGCGGCTCGGCCCCGGCCGCATCCACCACTGCATGCGCTCGATCGGCATGGCCGAGCGCGCCCTCGACCTGATGATCGACCGCGCGCAGTCGCGTACGACGTTCGGTGCGCCGCTCGCCGACCGGGCCAACATCCAGGACTGGATCGCCGAGGCCCGCATCGAGATCGACATGGCGCGGCTCCTCACCCTCAAGGCCGCGTACCTGATGGACACCGTCGGCAACAAGCAGGCCCGCACGGAGATCGCCGCGATCAAGGTCGCCGCTCCCGAGGTCGCCCTGAAGGTCGTCGACCGCGCCATCCAGGTGCACGGCGGCGGGGGAGTCTCCGACGACTTCCCCCTCGCCAGCATGTACGCCCATCTGCGCACCCTGCGCCTGGCCGACGGCCCCGACGAGGTGCACAAGCGCACCATCGCGGTGCGGGAACTGCGCCGCCGTGAGAACGAGCGGGCCGCGCGGTGAGCGGCCCGCTCGACGGCAAGGTCGCCGTCGTCACCGGAGCGTCGCGAGGCATCGGCCTCGCGGCCGCCGCGGCCCTGCGCGACCAGGGCGCGCAGGTCGTCGTGACCTCCCGCAGCGAGGAGCGCGCCAAGGAGGCGGCCGCCCAACTCGGCGACGGCGTGGTCGGGTTCGGCGCGCACGCCACCGACGAGGAGGCCGCGCGCGCCTGCGTCGACTTCGTCATCGGGACGTACGGGCGGCTCGACATCCTCGTCAACAACGCCGGTACGAACCCGGCGTACGGCCCGGTCATCGACCAGGACCACGGCCGCTTCAGCAAGACGATGGACGTCAACCTGTGGGCGCCGATCCTGTGGACGTCGCTCGCGGTGAAGGCGTGGATGGGGGAGCACGGCGGCTGCGTCGTCAACACCGCCTCGATCGGCGGCTACTCGGTCGCCGCCGACGTCGGGATCTACCACGTGTCGAAGGCCGCGCTCATCCACCTCACCAAGCAACTCGCCCTGGAACTCGCCCCGAAGGTCCGGGTCAACGCCATCGCGCCCGGCGTCGTACGGACCCGGCTCGCCGAGGCACTGTGGCAGGAGCGCGAGGCGACGGTCGCCGCGGCGACCCCGCTCGGCCGGATCGGTGAACCGGAGGACATCGGCTCCGCGATCGCCTTCCTCGCCGGGGACGGCGCGCGCTGGATCACCGGCGAGACCCTCGTCGTCGACGGGGGGCAGCTCCTGGGCCCAGGAGCCGTATGAGGGCGGCCGACGCCCGGTCCGGGGCGGCGCGGGACATCGACCTCGAAGCGCTCGCCGCATGGCTGGCCGGGCGCGGCGAGCAGGTGACCGGGCCGCTCACCGCCCGGCGCGTCGGCCTCGGCCAGAGCAACCTCACCTACCGGATCGACGACGCGAGGGGCGGCTCCAGCTGGGTGCTGCGCCGTCCCCCGCACGGCTCGCTGCTCCCCACGGCCCACGACATCGCCCGCGAGCACCGCATCCTGGCGGCGCTCGCCGGCACGCAGGTCCCCGTGCCGGCGGTGGTCGGTCTGCGCGGCGAGGCCGGCGTCGATCAACTGGTCATGGAGTACGTCGACGGGGCCGTGCTGGACAGCGTGGAGATCGCGCGGGCGCTGCCCCTTCCGGTCCGCGCCGGCGTGGGCCCTTCGCTCGCCCGCACCCTCGCCGCGATCCACGCCGTGGACCTGGAGCGGACCGGTCTCCACGACCTCGCGAGCCACCGCCCTTACGCCGAGCGGCAGTTGAAGCGGTGGTCCCGGCAGTGGGAGCAGAGCCGCACCCGCGATCTGCCCTCCCTCGACCGGCTCACCGAACTGCTGCGCCGGCGCGTTCCCGCGCGGCACACGCTCTGTCTGGTCCACGGCGATCTGCACGTACGCAACGTCATCTGCTCGCCGAGCACCGGCGCGGTACGGGCCGCCCTGGACTGGGAGCTGTCGACCCTCGGCGACCCGATGGCCGACCTGGGAACCCTGCTCGCCTACTGGCCGGAGCCCGGCGAGGTCCCGGCCGCGCGGCCCGCCCTGGGCGTGACCGCACTGCCCGGATTCACCCGGCGCGACACGCTCATCGCCACGTACGCGGAGGCGAGCGGCCGAGAAGTGGGCCCGGAGCTGGGCTTCTGGCACGTCCTCGCGGTCTGGAAGATCGCGATCATCGGGGAGGGCGTCCTGCGGCGGGCCCGCGACGAGCCCCGCAACGCCGCGGAGGGCGGCCCGCCGAGCACCGCCTACATCGACCACATGGTCGACCAGGCCTGGGTACTGGCAGGTCACTACGGTCTCGGCCTCTGATCGGCCGCCGATCGACCCATAAGGCAGCCTTATGGGGTCATAAAGCCAACCCGGTTACTAACTAAGGCTTGCCTTAGTTTAGGCTGCCCGTCGAGTCACCCATCGCTCGAAGGGAACCTGAACATGCCTCGCCCTCTGCGGGTAGCCATTGTCGGAGCCGGCCCGGCCGGGATCTATGCTGCCGACGCGCTGCTGAAATCCGCAGTGGCTGCCGACCCCGGTGTGTCCATCGACATCTTCGAGCGGATGCCGGCCCCCTTCGGCCTCATCCGCTACGGCGTCGCCCCCGACCACCCGCGCATCAAGGGCATCATCACGGCCCTGCACCAGGTGCTCGACAAGCCGCAGATCCGCCTCTTCGGCAACGTCGACTACCCGCGTGACATCAGCCTCGACGACCTGCGCACCTTCTACGACGGGGTGATCTTCTCCACGGGCGCGACGGCCGACCGGGCCCTCGACATACCCGGCATCGACCTCGACGGTTCCCACGGTGCCGCGGACTTCGTCTCCTGGTACGACGGGCACCCGGACGTGCCGCGCACCTGGCCGCTGGAGGCCGAGAAGGTCGCCGTCCTGGGCGTCGGCAACGTGGCCCTCGACGTGGCGCGCATCCTCGCCAAGACCGCGGACGAGCTGCTGCCCACCGAGATCCCGGCGAACGTCCACGAAGGTCTCAAGGCGAACAAGGCCCTGGAGGTCCACGTCTTCGGGCGCCGCGGCCCCGCGCAGGCGAAGTTCAGCCCCATGGAGCTGCGGGAGCTCGACCACTCCCCGAACATCGAGGTCATCGTCGACCCCGAGGACATCGACTACGACGACGGCTCCATCGCCACCCGGCGCGGCAACAAGCAGGCCGACATGGTCGCCAAGACGCTTGAGAACTGGGCCATCCGCGACATCGGCGACCGCCCGCACAAGCTGTTCCTGCACTTCTTCGAGTCGCCCACCGAGATCCTCGGCGCGGACGGCAAGGTCGTCGGACTGCGCACCGAGCGCACCGCCCTCGACGGCACCGGCAACGTCAAGGGCACCGGCGAGTTCAAGGACTGGGACCTCGGCGCCGTCTACCGCGCCGTCGGCTACCTCTCCGACGAGCTGCCCAAGCTGCCCTGGGACGTCGCGTCGGGCACCGTCCCGGACCAGGGCGGCCGGGTCATCGAGGAGAGCGGGGAGCACCTCCAGTCCACGTACGTCACCGGCTGGATCCGCCGCGGTCCCGTGGGCCTGATCGGCCACACCAAGGGCGACGCCAACGAGACGGTCGCCAGCCTCCTGGACGACCACGCGAACGACCGTCTGCACACCCCCGCATCGCCCGACCCGGAGGCCGTGGACGCGTTCCTCGGCGAGCGGGAGGTCCGCTTCACCACGTGGGACGGCTGGTACCGCCTCGACGCCGCCGAGAAGGCGCTGGGCGAGCCGCAGGGCCGTGAGCGCGTGAAGATCGTCGAGCGCGAGGACATGCTGAAGGCGAGCGGCGCCTAGCAGCACCGCCCCTGGCAGCACCGCCCCTGGCCGATCTCGGCCAGGGGCAGCTGTGTCACCGGGCTGACGTCAACGGCGCACGGTGATCGTGTACTTCGCCCGCGCGTCCGGCAGGCCGTCCGTGTTGCGGGCCGTGATCGTGAACTCGGCCTTCGTGGCGTTCTCCGGGACGCCGGTGATGCCCCCGGTGTCCTTGTTGAGGCGAAGGCCCTTGGGCAGCGCGCCGCCGGTCACCTCGTACCGCACGGTCGCCGGGGTGTTCGTGGTCACCCTGGCCTCGTAGAGACCGTCCGCCTGAGCGGTGGGCAGCGGGGCGGCGCCGAGCTTCGGTTCCGGGGCCACGACCCGCTGGGCCGCGCCGATCGGCTTGCCGTCGGCGTCCAGTTCCTGCAGCGACCACTCCTTGCCCGGCTTGACGGCCGTGAGGTGCCAGTTGGTGGACTGGTCGCGGAAGCGGGCCTTCTGCGCCTCGCTGAACGCGCCGATGTCACGGGCCGTGTCCCACTGCTTGATCGCGTCGAGGACCCGGAGACTGTTGTCGCCGCCCGCGGTGAGGCTGCGCAGCGACGACTGGAAGCCCGACCCCGCGTTGAGGCCCGCGCCCCGCGCCATCTTGCTCTCGATGCTCAGCAGGCTCTCGTTGCCCTTGAGGCTGATCCAACCGAGCATTCCGGGAAGGAAGTTGGCCTTGTAGAACGCGTTGTTGATGAAGACCTGGTCCATGCTGGTGACGCCCACCTCGCCCCAGCTCGCGCGGGTCAGCGCGTCCCAGGTGTTGGACGTCATGCGGCTGGTCTCGGTGATGAAGCCGTCCTTGGCCTTCGTCTTCGCGTACGTGCCGTTGATCAGGCGGGCCTGCCCGTAGGGGGCCCAGCCGGACTCGGACGCCGACTCCACGCCGTCGTACGAATTGGACATGATCCCGGTGTCGTTCCAGGCGGTGGAGAGGCGACCCGCGATCTCGTCGATGATGCCCTTGCCGCCGATCGCACCGGCGTAGCTGTTGGCGATCACGCGCGCGGCGGTGTCCCCGGTGGCGTGCCCGGTCGCGGCGGAACCCCACTGGGCCCGGCGCAGCCCCGTCACGCGCCACTCGTCGCCGTCCTGCTCCGCCACCGTGTACTGGACGAACTCGTCGCCGATGCGCAGCAGCCGGTTGTGCACCCCGTCGCCGAGCAGTGCGCCCGAGTCCAGGTACAGCGTGGTGTCGCCGGCGCCGAGTGGCCGGTCAGCTCGGCGCGGCCGCCCAGGGCGAGGCGGTCGTCGGCGGGGGCCTCTCGTCGTCGCGCAACCGCTCCTCGCGGACCGGATTGCGGGCCTGTCCTACGCCCGTGCCCTGTGGCTCGGCTTCGGCACGATGACCTGCGGGATGGCCACGCTCGCCATCGGCGACCACGTTGCGATCCTGCTGGGATCCCTTCTCATCTGTCTCGGCGAGATCGTCCTCTTCTTCAAGAACGACCTTGAGGCGCTGGCCCGCTCGCCGCGCGCGCCCGCCGTCGTCTTCGGCCGCCAGCGCCTGGCAGCGGGGATCGGCGCGTTCGCCAGCGGGGTCGCCGGAGGCGAGGGCTGTCAACTGGCCGAACGCACCGGCAGGACCGGCCTGTTCTGGGTCGCGGTGGCGGCCCAGTGCGTGGTGCTGCCGCTGTTCCTGGCCACCTTGGTGCGCGGTCGGCGTCAGCGGCGGCCGCAGGCCGTCACAGACCGAGTTCGCTGAGTCCGGGGTGGTCGTCGGGGCGGCGGCCCAGCGGCCAGTGGTACTTGCGGTCGGACTCCGCGATGGGCAGGTCGTTGATGCACGCGTGGCGCGCCCGCATCAGGCCGGCGTCGTCGAACTCCCAGTTCTCGTTCCCGTACGAGCGGAACCAGTGCCCGGAGTCGTCGCGCCATTCGTACGCGAAACGCACCGCGATGCGGTTGCCGTCGTGGGCCCAGAGTTCCTTGATGAGCCGGTAGTCGAGCTCGCGGTCCCACTTGCGGGACAGGAAGGCGACGATGGCGGCGCGCCCGGTGACGAACTCGGCGCGGTTCCGCCAGTGCGAGTCCTCGGTGTAGGCCAGGGCGACCTTCTCGGGATCACGGCTGTTCCAGCCGTCCTCGGCCAGCCTGACCTTTTCGGCGGCGGTCTCGCGGGTGAACGGGGGGACGGGGGGTCGTGCGGTCATCGGGGTGCCTCGTTTCCGGTCGGTTCCGGGCGGTCGGGAGAACGTGCGTTCTCCGCGTGGTGTGTCACCATAGGAGAACGCGCGTTCTCGCGCAAGGGAGTGGCTGCCCGCCGCCCCGTAGTACGGTCGGTACCGTCGAAGAACGTTCGTTCTCCTTCTTGGGTTTGGGGCTCTCATGGATCGCGCCGAGGCAGAGGCCCGCGTACTCGACGCCGCCGAGGCGCTCTACTACGAGCGCGGCGTCCAGGCGGTGGGCATGGATCAGGTCCGTGCGGCCTCCGGGGTCTCCCTCAAGCGGCTCTACCAGGTCTTTCCGTCGAAGTCGGAGCTTGTCCTCGCCTGCCTCGACCGCCGCGACCGCCGCTGGCGGGCGCGGCTCGCCGAGTACGTGGACGGCAGGACCTCGGGGGAGAGCCGCCTCCTCGCGGTCTACGACTGGCTGTACGAGTGGTTCTCCGAGCCGGACTTCCGCGGCTGCGCCTTCATCAACTCCTTCGGTGAACTCGGCGCCGTGGACCCGCCGGTGGCCGAGGCCGTCCGGGCGCACAAGGACGCCTTCCGCGACTACGTGGCCGGACTCGCGGCCGCCGAGGGGCAGCCGGAGGGGGCTGTCGGCCCCTTGGTCCTGCTGGCGGAAGGGGCCATGACCACGGCCGCGATCTCGGGGTCACCGGAACCGGCGCGTGCGGCGCGTGCGGGTGCGGCTCTGCTGCTGGCTGCCCGGTAGTCGTTCCGCGCGCCTGCCCTGTGAGTGGAAGGCCCGAGATAGTTCTTACTCGGGGGTAGGCCTGTCCCGTTCCCTTGTTATACGGTCCGTCAGCAAGGGCTCCGGCGGCGTTGCGGGACGGCACGGCGGTCCGTTGCCTCGACGTTGGCGCACACCTCCGAGTCAAGGAGCCGCAGCATGGCAAGCAGCACTGTTCGGCCGACCGCACAGGGTCATTCCCAGGACGACGACGTGGCCCGGCGGCTGCTCGAATCGGCCGCCGTGCTGGCCTACGACCCGGCCACCGAGGTCGACTGGGAGACACCGCTCGACCGCGACTACCACGGCGCGAGCCCGGAGTGGAGCTCCCTCTACGGCACCGCGTACTGGCAGGAGTTGACCGAGGCGCAGCGCAAGGAACTGACGCGTCAGGAAGCCGCCTCGGTGGCCAGCACGGGCATCTGGTTCGAGATGATCCTGCAGCAGATGGTGCTGCGCGACGTGTACGCGAAGGACCCCACCAGCGCCGAGGTCCAGTGGGCGCTCACGGAGATCGCCGAGGAGTGCCGCCACTCGATCATGTTCGCCCGCGGCGCCCAGAAGCTGGGAGCGCCCGCCTACCGGCCGCACCGTGCCGTCATGGAACTCGGCCGCGCGTTCAAGACCCTGGCCTTCGGCGAGGCGGCGTACGCGGCGATCCTGGTGGCCGAAGAGGTGCTCGACGTCATGCAGCGCGACTGGATGCGGGACGAGCGGGTCGTGCCGTTCGTCCGCACGATCAACAACATCCATGTGGTCGAGGAGTCGCGGCACATGAAGTTCGCCCGCGACCAGACGCGCAAGCGGCTCGTGGGCGCGGGACGGGTCCGCCGGCAGATCAACGCGTTCGTCGTCGCGGTCGCGTCGTACTACATCGTCACCAGCATGGTGAACCGCAAGGTGTACGCGAACGCGGGGCTCGACGAGAAGCGCGCCGTCGCCGAGGCGAAGGCCAACGAGCACCACAAGTCCATGATGCGGTCGAGCTGTTCGGGCCTGATGGAGTTCCTCGCGTCCGCCCGGCTCCTCACCAAGCCGGCGCTGGCCTTCTACAAGCGCGCCAACCTCATCTGACCCGACCGCGTCCGACCCCACCGCGTCTGACCGATCGCGTCTGAACCGCCCGTATCCGACCCGACCTCAGTCGATCCGAGCCGAACGAGTCGAGCCGCCACCATGACCTATGCCATCACCCAGACCTGCTGCACCGATGCCACCTGCGTCGCCGTCTGCCCGGTCAACTGCATCCACCCGACGCCGCAGGAACGGGAGTTCGGCAGTACGGAGATGCTGCACATCGACCCGACGACCTGCATCGGCTGCGGTGCCTGCGCCGACGCCTGCCCGGTCGACGCGATCTTCCCCGTGGACGGACTGCCGGCCGCGCAGCAGGAGTACGCCGAGATCAACTCGGCGTACTACGAAGGGAAGGCGCCCGATGGCGAGCCCGACGGGCCGAACTTCCACGTCTGGGACGAGCCTTCCTTCCCGCGGGTCCTGCCGTCGGACTTCGCCCCGCTGAAGGTCGCCGTCGTCGGCACCGGACCAGCCGGGATGTACGCCGTGCGGGACCTGTTGCTGCACACCAGCGCCGAAGTCACGCTGATCGACCGGCTTCCAGTGGCCGGCGGGCTCATACGCCACGGCGTGGCACCGGACCACCCCGCGACCAAGAAGGTCGGCGAGACCTTCGCGCGCTTCCACACACATCCGCGGGTGCGCATACACCTCGGTCTCGACGTGGGCACCGACATCACCCCGCAGGAGCTGGCCGCGCACCACGACGCCGTCATCTACGCCGTGGGTGCCGCCGCCGACCGCACCCTGGCCGTGCCGGGCGAGGACCTGCCCGGCATGGTCTCCGCCCGGTCCTTCGTCGCCTGGTACAACGCACACCCGGACGCGGCGCCGGACGCGATCGACCTCTCCGCCGAGCGCTTGGTCGTCGTCGGCAACGGCAACGTCGCCCTCGACGTCGCCCGGATCCTGCTCGCCGAGCCCGACGAGCTCGCCCGAACCGACATCGCCGACCACGCCCTGGCGGCGCTGCGTGCGAGCAAGGTCCGCGAGGTGGTCCTGCTCGGACGGCGCGGCCCCGAAGACGCCGCGTACACCGCATCCGAGCTGATCGCGCTCAAGCACCTGCCGGGTGTGGAGCTGATCGTCGACGACCACGACCCGCGGATCGCCGCGGCCATCGACGAGGCGGGCCCGAAGGACAAGGCCGCCGTCCTGTGCGGCGTGCCCCGCTCCCGGCCGCCCTTGGCGGAGCCGCCCGCGGCCGGGCGGCGCATCGTGCTGCGCTTCCACTGCACCCCGTTGGAGGTGGAGGGCCAGGGCGGTGTCCGGGCCGTGCGCGTCGCGGAAGCCTCGGGCGAGCGGGCGATCCGTACCGGCCTGGTGCTGCGCGCGATCGGCTACCGCGGAGTTCCGGTCGCCGGGCTGCCCTTCGACGAGGCCACCGGCACCGTCCCGCACGAGGGCGGCCGCGTCACCGGACGGCCCGGCACCTACGTCGTGGGCTGGATCAAGCGGGGCCCCAGCGGCGGCATCGGCGCCAACCGCATCTGCGCCGCCGAGACGGTCACCACCCTCCTCGCCGACGCGGTCGCCGGCGCCCTGCCCGCACCCGAGCGCGCGCCGAAGGCCTTCCACCGCCTTGCCCGGCGCCGCAACCGCAAGGTCGTCGACGCCCGCGGCATGGCCGCGATCGAGCGCGCCGAAGTCACCCGGGGCGAACGCGACGGCAGGCCCCGGGTGAAGCTCGCCACCGTGGAGGAGCTTGTGCCGACGGCGCGCAGAAGTCGCGGGGGAGTGCTGCGCTGAGCCGGGCCACAAGGGCCCAACCTGCCACGCCCGCGCCTCACTTGGCGCGAGCCTCGGCAAGGGTGTGGGCCACGAGGGCGTTGGCGTGCCCGTGGCCCAGGCCGTGCTCGGTCTTGAGCCAGGCGACGAGTTCCATGTGCTTGGTCAGCGGCGAAGAGCGGATGAGCTCCAGCCACTCGGTGACCGGGCGGCCGTACTTCTTCTCGATCGAAGGAAAGTAGCTGGCCGGGCCGTTGGCGGCAGTGCTCATGATGGCGGTGTCCCGTCTGTCGTGTTGGTGTCGCAGGCAAGTGGTGATGTCGCAGGTAAGACGGGAGGGGCTGGGGAAAGTCATCGGTCGGCCCGGGACATCTTTGGATCGCAGTGACCGTGCGGTGCAGGGTTGTTCGATTGGCGGGGCCGGAGTGCCCGGACTAGCCTTGAGCCAGTGAACGCAGCCGTTCACTGCCGGCCCGCGGTGTGAGGCCGGACTGAGGCGTCAGCACGTAAGCAATCCCATGACGGCCGATCGATCTTCACCCTCGGTGTCTGCCGAATCCCCGGAGCGGGGACGGGGCAGCGGTATCGCGCTTCTCGTCATCTGCTCGTGCCAGCTGATGGTGGTCCTCGACATCACCATCGTGAACATCGCGCTTCCGCACATCCAGACCTCGCTCGGCTTCTCCACCGAGACCCTGTCCTGGGTGGTCAGCGCCTACACGCTGACCTTCGGCGGCCTGCTCCTGCTCGGCGGGCGGCTCGGAGACATCCTCGGCCGCCGCAGGGTCTTCATGTTCGGCGTCCTGCTCTTCGTGTTCGCCTCCCTGCTCGGCGGGCTCTCCCAGGAGTCCTGGCAGTTGCTCGCGGCGCGGTCGCTGCAGGGCGTCGGTGGCGCCATCGCATCGCCCACCGCCCTCGCGCTGATCACCACGACGTTCCGCGAAGGACCCGAGCGGAACAGGGCGTTCGGTGTGTTCGCCGCCGTCTCGGCGGGCGGCAGCGCGATCGGACTGCTCGCCGGCGGGCTGCTCGTGGAGTGGCTCGACTGGCGCTGGGTCCTCTTCGTGAACATCCCCATCGGCCTGGTGATCGCGCTCGCGACGCCCCGCTACATCCAGGAGTCCGAGCGCCACCCCGGCCACTTCGACCTCCTCGGCGCGCTCACGTCCACCGTCGGCATGGTGCTCCTCGTCTACGGCTTCATCCGCGCCTCCGAGGACGGCTGGAGCGACACGCTGACCATCGCGTCCTTTGTGGCGGCCGTGGTGCTCCTCGGCGTGTTCCTCGTCATCGAGAGCCGGTCGAAGCAGCCCATCACGCCGCTGTGGATGTTCCGCGACCGCAACCGCGCCGGTGTCTACGGGATGATGCTGAGCCTGGCCGCGGCGATGTTCGGGATGTTCTTCTTCCTGACGCTGTTCGTGCAGAACATCCTGGACTTCAGCCCGCTGCGGGCCGGGCTCGCCTTCCTGCCGGTGAGCGTGATCATCGCGATAGGAGCGGGGGTCGCATCCCAGCTCCTGCCCAAGTGGGGGCCCAAGCCCTTCATGGTGGTCGGCGCGGTCCTGGCCGCCTTGGGGCTCGGCTGGCTGACGATGACCGATGTCGAAAGCACCTACGCGGGAAGCATCCTCGGGCCCATGCTGGTCTTCGGCTTCGGCATGGGCATGCAGTTCGTGTCGCTGACCCTGATGGCGGTGTCGGGCGTGGCGTCGCATGAGGCGGGTGCGGCCTCCGGGGTGCTCAACGCCACGCAGCAGGTGGGCGGTTCGCTCGGCCTGTCCGTCCTGGTCACCGTCTTCGGCACGGCGAGCCGCAACGAGGCCACCGACCAGGTGGCGCGGTTCATGGCGGAGGCGAACCCCGCCCAGCTGGCGGAGTTCCGCAGGACCGGGGAGCTCCCGGGGAGCTGGGGCGACCAGGTCCTTGCTTCGGGCATCTCCAGTTCGTTCATCGCTGCCGCCGTCTTCGCGATCGTCGCCGCGCTGATCGCCCTGTTCGTCATCCAGGTGCGCCCCGCGGATCTGGAGCGGCTCCAGGGCAACGGGGCGAACCCGCTCGCAGCGGCCGGGGATGTGCCGGACGAGTCTGCGCGCCCCGATTGAGGCGCGGCACCGCGCGGCCGGGGCGGAAGGACTGGTGGCCCGCCGACGTGGCCTGATTCCCGTCACCGGTACGCCAGTTGAAGTGCGGCGGACGTAGCATGACCACTCGTCGACCGGGGATCGGCGAGCGGGGGCGGCGCGGGGCAGGGACGCATGGAGAGGGCGTGGACACGAACACCGACTACCGCCTCCTTGGGCCGGTCGAGGCATGGCGCGCGGGCCGTCGGCTCGACCTCGGTGGACCCAAGCCCCGGGCACTGCTCGCGGCGCTGCTCCTGGAGCACGGCCGTGTGGTCTCCGTCGACGCGCTGATCGACGCCATCTGGGGCGAGCGCCCGCCGGGCACGGCACGTTCCCTGATCCAGTCCTATGTCTCCGCACTGCGGCGCGCGCTGTCGGCCGACGCCATCGAGACACGCCCGCCCGGCTATCTGATCCGCGCCGACACGGCCCTGGTCGACCGCACCGCGTTCGAGCATCTGACGGCGCAGGGCAGACAGGCCGCCGCCGCGGGCGACCACCCCGCGGCCGCCCGGCTGCTCGCCGAGGCCCTCGCCCTGTGGCGCGGCCCCGCCCTCGGCGGCATCGGCGACACGCTGCGGGCCATGGCCGACCAGCTGGAGGAGGCACGGCAGACGGCCCTGGAGGAGCGGATCTCCGCCGAACTATCCGAGGCGGGACGCGAGACGGAACTGGTCGCCGAACTGACCGCCCTGGTCGCCACCCACCCCACGCGGGAACGGCTGCGCGGCCAACTGATGCTCACCCTCTACCGGTCGGGCCGCCAGGCGGACGCCCTCGCGGTGTACGTCGAGGGCCGCGACGTACTCGCCGAGGAACTGGGCATCGACCCGGGCCCCGACCTCCGGCGGATGTACGAGTCGATCCTGCGCGCGGACGACGAGCTGCTGCCGGGCGCCGGTCCGGCCGCGGCCGCCGAAGGTGCCCCGCCGGCGGCTCCCGTGCCGGTGGTTCCGGCCCTGCTGCCGCCCGCCATCGGCGACTTCACCGGACGCGCCACGCATCTCGCCGACGTACGGGCGGCGCTTTCCGGCCCTCGTGAGGCGATGCCCGTCGTCGTGGTGTCGGGCACCGGCGGCGTCGGCAAGTCAACGCTGGGCGTCCAGGCGGCACACCGGGTCGCCGAGCACTACCCGGACGGCCAGCTCTACGCCGAACTGCGCGGCACCGCCGACCCGGTGGCGCCCGGCGAGGTGCTCGGGCGGCTGCTGCGCGCCCTGGGGGCCGACCCGCCCGAGGGGGACGCGGAACGGCGCGACCTCTTTCGCAGCCTGGTCGCGGGGCGCCGCGTCCTGCTCGTGCTCGACGACGCGGGCAGCGAGTCCCAGGTGCGCCCGCTGCTGCCGGGGAGCGCCACCTGCGGGGTGCTGATCACCGCGCGGGCCAGGCTCGGCGCGCTGCCGTGCACCCACCGCGCCGAGCTCGAAGTGTTCGCCACGGAGCCGGGGATCGAACTCCTTGCCAGTGTCGCGGGCGAGCGGCGCGTGCGGGACGAGCCGGACGCCGCCCGGCGCATCGTCGAGCTGTGCGGCGGCCTCCCGCTGGCCATCCGGATCGCCGGGGCCCGCCTCGCCACCCAGCGGCACTGGACACCGGGGATGCTCGCGGGACGGCTCGCCGACGAGCACAACCGGCTCGACGAACTCGCGGTCGGGGACCTGGAGGTCAGGGCCGGTCTCGGCCTGAGTTACCGGGTGCTCGACGCCCCCGCCCGCACCGCCCTGCGCCGCCTCGGCCTGCTCGCCGCCTCCGACGTCGCCGCCTGGGTGGTCGCCGCGCTGCTCGACGTGCACGAGGCCGCCGCCGACCGCGTCGTGGAGCAGCTCGTCGACGCCCAGTTGCTGCACTGCACCGGCGTCGACCGCGCGGGGCAGGCCCGCTTCAGGCCGCACGACCTGGTGCGGGTGTACGCCGCCGAACGCGCCGACGCAGAGGAGCCGCCCGCCGAACGGGCCGCCGCCATCGCCCGTGCGCTCGGCGCCTGGCTCTGGCTGACCGGCCGCGTCGCGTCCGACACGCCGTCCGGCGCGGTCGAACTGCATCGCGGGCTCCTCGACGGCGACGGGCCGACGGACGGGACGGTCGGGCGGTTCGTGCGGCCCATCGGCCCGGAGGCCACCCGGCGCGCCCTCGCCGATCCGACCGCCTGGTTCGAGGCCGAGGCCGACGCGATCGCCACCGCCGTCGAACGCGCGGCCTCCCTGGACCTGCACACCCTGGCCTGCGAGGCCGCGGCCGCCCTGTGCTCGTCGGCGTACACCGTCGGCAATCGCTTCGAGGCGTGGTGGCGCACCCATGACGCCGCCCTGGCCGCGGCCCGCCGCGCCGAGGACCGCTCCGGAGAGGCGCTGCTGCTCATCGGACTCGGGCAACTCCGCTTCGAGCAGGACCGGTTCCCCGAGTCGCAGGGCTACTTCCGGCAGGCCGCCCGGCTCTGCGCCGAACTCGGCGACGCGCGCGGCAGGGCCGCCGCCTTCGCCGGTCTCGGCAGCGCCCTGCGCGAAGCGGGCAGGCTGCGCGCCGCACAGGACGTCCTCGCCCAGGCGGTCGCCGGCTTCCGAGGCATCGACGACGACCCCGGCGTCGGCCTCTCCTGCCGGTACGCCGGAACCGTCCGGCTCGAACTGGGCGACCACGACGCGGCGAGCGAGCTCCTCGACGAGTCGCTGCGCGCCTACCGCAGGCTCGGCAGCCGCCGCGGCGAGGCGCTCACCCTGCGCTCCATCAGCCTCGTACGGCGCGCGCTCGGCGAGTACGCGGCGGCGGAGGAACTCGCGGGCCGCGCGGTGGACCTGCTGAGCACCCTGGGGGACACGCTGATGTCCGCGTACGCGATGCAGGCCCGCGCCAAGTCCCGGGTCCGCCTGGGGCGTTCGGCCGAGGCGGAGGCCGAGATCCGCCACGTACTGGAAGTCTGCCGCGGTTACCGCGACCGCTTCGGCGAGGCGCTCGCCCTGCGCACCCTCGGCGAGTGCGAGCTGGCAGCGGGCCGCATCGAGGCGGCGGAACAGAGCCTGACCACGGCCGCCGCCTGCTGGGAAGCCCTGGAGCTGCCGCTGCCCCGCGCCCGCACCCTGCGCGACCTCGCCGCGGCACGGGAGGCCGCGGGGAACCCGGCGGGAGCACACGCGCTGCGTGCCGAGGCGCTGGAGGTCTTCACGGCGTACGAGGCGCGGGAGCGGGACGAGCCCTGGGTCTGATGCGCCCCCGGGTCTGCCCTTCGGCCTGACGAGCCCAGGGTCCGCGGCATTCCACTTGCCGTGGAATTGCAGAGAACTTGCAGCGGCGTCCGGCAGGCTGTCTGTGTCGGCAGGGAGACCTGCCGGCACAACGGGGGATTCAGGGTAAATAACGGGGGACTCAGCGGAATTCGACGGGGGTCGACGGGGGAAGGCCACTGATGCCTCGCGCGGCCCACACCACCGGCGTCGTCGGAGGTGTGGGCCCTTCCACGCGTCACGACCCCGCCAGTAACGAGGAGGGGACTCCGGGGGCGGGCGGCAGCCCGCCCCCGGAGCTGTGCCCGTCACAGACGCCACGAAGGGCCGGAATGCCGCCGATCATCCTCATGAACGATCCGAGAGTCGTCGACATACCCGTCAGAGAATGCGGCGAGCCCCTCGTCGATCTGCGTCAACTGCCCTTCGTGGACGTTGACGACCGCCTGGCCGACCCGGCCGGCGCTTATGCCCAGCTGCGCGAGGGAGTCGCCTGGCGCCTCGCTCGCGCAGCCCGGCTGCTGCCCGACGGCCTGCGCTTCCTGGTCACCGAGGGGTATCGCCCGCTCGCACTGCAGATCACGTACTTCGATGATTACGCCGCCGAGTTGAGGAAGGCCCACCCCGACTGGTCGGACGTCCATCTGCGCCGCCAGACGAGCCGCTCCCTCTCGCCTCCCGAAGTCGGCCCGCACGTCGCGGGCGCCGCGGTCGACCTCACGCTGTGCACGGCCTCCGGCGCCGAACTGGACCTCGGCACCCCGGTGAACGCCAGCCCCGAAGAGAGCGACGGCGGCTGCTACATGGACGCCGACGGCATCTCCGCCGCCGCCCGCCGCAACCGCCGCACCCTCACCGCGGCCCTGGCCACTGCGGGCCTCGTCAACTACCCCACCGAGTGGTGGCACTGGTCCTACGGAGACCGCTACTGGGCGCTGGCGACCAACGCGCCCGCCGCCCAGTACGGCCCGATGACGTACGAGGGCTAGCGGATCGGTCAGTCCTCGCGGGGCTTGCCGAACTCCTCGATCAGGACCGCGTACTCCTCTCCACCGTGTCCGGCGGCGATCGAGCGGTCGGCCATCGCCTTGATCAGCTTCGGCAGTTCGGCGTTGACGCCCAGGGCCTCGCTCTCCTCGATCAGGTGCTCCATCGACCGGACGTGGGTCTCCAGGGACGCCACCTCGGCGGGGAAGGAGCCACTGTCTATCTGCTCGGCATGCCCGGGCAGCCATTCGGCCACATCGGAGGCGATCTTCCGTGCGAACTGGGCGTACGTCGCGGCGTCGACACCGGCCGTCCTGAGCATGGCGGTGCCCTGGAGCCAGGCGTTCAGGATGCTCCACATCATGGCCAGTCCTGCCACGTCGTACAGGGACGCCAGGCCATGGTCCGCACCGAGGTGGTTGACGGTGCCGAGCGCGCCGAGCGTCGCCTTGTGTGCCTCGAAGTCCGATGCGGGCCCACTGTGCAGAATCACCGCACCGTCGGTCCCGATCCCGGACGGGACGGCCATGATGGCGCCGTCCAGGTAACGGGCGCCGCGCTGCTCGGCCCATCGGGCGGCTTCCCGTGCCTGGGCCGAGTCGCCCGAAGTCAGGTTGATCAACATGGCGCCGTCAAGCTCGACTTCGCCCGGACCGAGCAGTTCGTGCATGGCCTGATAGTCGGTGACGCAGATGATCGTCAGGGGGCTCGCCTTGAGCGCGGCGTCGACTGTCGGCGCCAACAGCGCGCCCCCGGCGACCAGTTGGTCGGCCTTGGAGGCCGTACGGTTCCACACGGTGGTGGGATGCCCGGCCTTCAGGAAGGCGCCGGCGAGCGCCTGGCCCATCAGTCCGAGGCCGATGACGGTAACGGGTGCTGCGGTTTCGTTGTTCATGGCAGCATCGTCAACGTTGATACCGGTATGAAGGTCAAGCGAGGTTTTGATGCGGATCGGGGAACTGGGCCGTCGGACGGGCGTCAACGCCCATCAACTGCGCTACTACGAGGCTCAGGGGCTCCTTGAGTCCGACCGGCGCGCGAACGGCTATCGCGAGTACGACGAGAACGCCGTGCTGCGGGTGAAGCAGATCCGGCATCTGCTGGGCGCAGGGCTGTCCTCCGAGGACATCGCGTATCTGCTGCCCTGTGCGGTCGGAGAGGCTCCGGAGCTGCCCGGGTGCCACGAGCTGGTGGCCGCGATGCGGTCGCGGCTGCGGCGACTCGACGAGCAGATGGAAAGCATCGCCCGCTCCCGCGCCGCTCTCGCCGACTACATCGATGCGGCCGAGCAGATGGGCGGCGACAGCTATCCGCCCTTGGACGGCGCCGAGCAGGATCCCGTCCCCGCCTGAGCCGCGGCCCGGACCGTGCGGCCCGCCGTGGCCGCTCAGACGAGGGCCGCGGCGAACAGCGCAAAGGCGAGCACGATGATGCCGACGCGGACGTAGTGGAACCGGTCCCACTTCCCCACCTGCTGCTTCCAGTCAGCGGGCGCGCCCTCCTTCGACCACGTCGCGACGCGCGAGTTGATCGGCACGAGCAGCAGCACCGACATGACCACGCTCACGACGAGCAGCGCCGTGCCCGCGGTGACGAGCGCCGTGCCGTCGTCGCCCCACGCCAGTGCGGCCCAGACCACGCCGAGGACGACCGAGCAGATGTACCAGAACGGCATGACGCGGCCGAGGACGCGTGCCCCGTCGCTGCGGGCCGCGATCCCGCCGTCGTTCGGCAGCCGGTCGAGGATCGGGTTGACGAACGCCGCCACCGCGAACTCCACGCCCACCATCAGCCCGACCACGACGACCGCGACGACGGCCAGGGTGTCCTGCATGTCCCCTCCAAAGGGCAAGCTTTCAAAAGCAGTGCCTAGCGACGCTAGGTTCAGATGCAATGCTAGACATGTCATTGCTCCATTGTCTAGCGCTGCTAGAATCGGGTCATGTCGGTACGCGGACGCAAGGAACGCGAGCGAGCCGACCGCCACAGGCTGATCGTCTCCACGGCCCGCGAACTCGCCGAGACGCACGGCTGGGACGCCGTCACCACGCGCCGGCTCGCCGAGCTGACGAGCGCGCTGCGCGCCGCGGTGCCGGACGGGCCCGCGGGACGCGACGCGGTGGCGCGCCTTGCGCGCGCCTACACGGACTTCGCCGCGCGCCATCACGCCCTGTACGACGCGATGTTCATCCTCGACAACGGCCTCCCCTTCGCCGACGAGGCCACCCCCAGACCGCTGCGCGAGGCGTTCCGGGCCCCTCTGGACCCGCTCGTCGACCACGCGGGACGCCTGCCCGCAGAACGGGTCGCCGACCGCCTCGCGCTCCTGGTCGACCACTTCGTCCCCCGCGACATAGGTTGACCCGATGGGCCTTTTCGACAAACTGACCGGCACCAAGCGTCCCGACGCAGGTGTCGCACCCCGCTCGGCCGGGGGCGTCCGGGCGGCGCTCCTCGCGCTCAACGGACCGGACGTGCCGTACGCCGTACGCGACGCGACCCCGGACGAGGGCGCCGACCTGGTCGCCGAGTGGCGGATTCTGGAGCCTGCCTGGCGCACCTTCTTCGTCCGGACCCAGCTGGACCGGACCGTCAAGACGCGGATGCGCCTCGACGCCAAGGACCATGAGGTCCGCGCCGTCGACGAGCAGTGGGAGGTCACCTGGTCCGGGGACACCCCGCGCCTCGCGCTGTCGCGCGAGTACTCCCGAGGGCAGGTGACCATGGTCTCCCGCCAG
The DNA here is from genome assembly GCF_026340305.1 of Streptomyces sp. NBC_01381. NCBI lineage: Bacteria > Bacillati > Actinomycetota > Actinomycetes > Kitasatosporales > Streptomycetaceae > Streptomyces > Streptomyces sp. NBC_01381. Next base: position 174,258 of record NZ_JAPEPI010000004.1, read on the forward strand.
TGGAAGCTCGAACGGGGCGCCGACGGCGGCCTGGAGAAGACCGAGGTGTTCCGCTTCGACCCCGCAGAGATGAAGGATCCCCTGCGGGGCGCGGTCCTTGGCGCGGGATGGACGTGGCGCGGAGTGGTGTTCAGACTCTGACCGCGCCGATCACCTGGTCATGCGGCGGCGAGCCGTGTCGGCTCCGGAAGCGACGCGCGGAAGCGGGCGACGACCGGGCCGAGGCCGGCGTCGGCGTCGGGCGCCAGGGTCACGCCCCCGTCCTCCGCGGTCGTGATGTGCCGGTCCAGGACGAACCATCCCTGGGCGACATCGGCGCCGAGCGAGGTGAGCACGGGCCGCAACGCGTAGTCGACGGCCAGGACATGGGCCGGGGAGCCGCCGGTGGCAAGGGGCAGGACGCTCTTGCCGCGCAGTGCGTACTGCGGAAGCAGATCGAGGAAGGTCTTCAGCACTCCCGAATACGCGGCCTTGTAGACCGGCGTGCCCACGAGCAGTGCGTCGGCGCCCTCCACGAGCGCGACGGCGTCGGCGACGGCCGGGTGGGAGGTGTCGGCGGACAGCAGCGCGTCGGCGGGCAGCGTCCGTACGTCCAGGCTGTGCACCTGGTGTCCCTGGGCGGCCAGTTCGCGGCCGAGGTGCTGGACGAGACGCGCGGTGCGTGAGGAACCGGGGGCGGAGGCGCTGCCGGTCAGGGCGAGGACGGTGGCCATGGTGGAAGTCCTTCGGGTACGCGGCCGCGAGGGCCGTACGAGTCATGGGGAGAGGGGGCACACTCAAGTGCCGTACGCGCGGCGGGAGTTCGACGCATACGGGCGATGGGGCGGGGCGGAACGGGCAGCCCGTCAGCCAGACTTGGTCAACGGAGTCTGAGAGAAAGGAAGTTGCGGCGTACGAGCCGCGCGCGTACTGCCCGGCGGTTGCTCAGCGGCCAGGGCGACAGCAGGCGCTGCACACCCGCGCGAGGTCGACGTGACGTCGCCGCGTGAGGTGGTGTCGCACTGCATTCATGTGCTCGATTCAAGCATCTGCCCGCGCGGGCGTCGAGTCAGCCATCACAGAGCGCGCCCCTGGAGGTCGGATCGTGAACAGCGGGCCAACTGATCGTTGTGCGCAGTAAATGGGAAGGATTGGGCTACAATCCGCGCTATTGTGGTCCGGCGGTCTGCCAGGGCTTACGATCGCGCGCCCGTGCGCGTTCATCACCTGCCGCCCTGCGGCGGCAACTCCTGACGTGGATGGGTGCGGTGTGACTGAGCAGTACGGTGTCGAATCAGAGCTGGTCGACCTCAGCGGGGTCAGTCCGGCCGATGCCCGCACCCTGGACGCCGCACTCGTCGAGGCCTCGATGCAGCGGCTGTTGAGCCGCATCGACGATCCGGCGAGCAGCATGGGCGGCTACAACCCGCAGCGCGACGAGTAGCTGTCATGCACCTCGACACGCAACCGCACCGCGTGGCCCCCAAGCCCTACGGCGATCTGCTCTCCGGCGCGTGCGGTCCGGACGCGGTGGCCTCGCTGCGTTCCGCCGAGCGCAGTTGGCGACTGCTTCTGCTGCGGGCGCTCATCGACGCCGCCGACGGCACTCCGACCGCGTCACTGGCGTCCCTCGACGACGGCTGGCAGCTGCTGACCCGTGCCTGGGAGGCGGACCCCGAGCCGGTGGAGCGCCTGCTCCTCTATCCGGCGGTCGGCACCTGGGCGGCGTACGCGCTGCGGCGCGTGCGCGGCGCGGTGACCGGCGATTCCCCCCTGTGGGTGGAGCTCGGCCGGCTGCACGCCGTGGCCGCGTCCGCCGCCGTACTCGCCGGTCTGGACTTCCGGACCTCCGTGCCGGTGCGGGACGGCTGGGTGGTGCTGCCGATGCTGGGCGGCGCACGCGTGGCGCAGACCGACCGCTGGGGCACCGTCGAGGTGTCCTCCGAAGCGGGCGCGGTGATGGTCGGCGATGTGCGAAGGGACGGCCCCGGCTGGTCCCCGCTGCGGGAGTTGAGCGCCGACGGCTGCACGCTCGTGCTCGACGACCTCGACCCGCACCGCGGCCTGCGTGCCCCGCAGCCGCCGCACCCCCTGGACACGGCCGACCGCTGGTCCGCGCTCTTCGCCGATGCATGGGAGCTGCTCGCCCGGCATGACCCGGAAGGCGCGCGGGCCGCGTCCTGCGGGCTCAGCTCGGTGGTCCCGCGGCCGCGCGCCGAGCGTCACCGTCCGAACAGCGCCTCGTCGGGCGACGCGTTCGGCGCCGTACTCGTCTCCGAACCCGACGACGCGGAGCAGTTCGCCGCGACCCTCGTCCACGAGTTCCAGCACAACAAACTCAGCGCCTTCATGCACCTGTTCACGCTCTACGACGACGGTGGCGAAGAGCGCTTCTACGCTCCCTGGCGCGACGATCCGCGCCCGCTCGGCGGGCTGCTGCAAGGCGTGTACGCCTTCTTCGGGGTCGCCCGGTTCTGGCGGCACCGGCAGGGTCCGACGGCGCAGTTCGAGTACGCCCTGTGGCGGGCCCAGACGCTGCGTGCCCTGCACGGCATCCGTGGCGCGGACCGACTCACGGACCTGGGACGGGAGTTGGTCGACGAGCTGACCGGGCGCCTCACCGCCTGGCAGGACGAACCGGTCGACCCGCGGGCACGTGACGCGGCGCATCTGGCCGCCGCCGACCACCACGCGACCTGGCGCGCCCACCACGTCAGGCCCGATCTGGACGAGGTCACGCGAGCCGCCGCCGCATACGCGGCCCGGAGCGGCCCGGTCCGGCTGCCACCGCGCGGCAAGAACACGATCGCCGCGGCCCGTCCGGAGCGCGGTCTCGACACCCGTGCGGTCCTGCTGCGGCGCCTGCTCGACGACCCCGAAGGACTGCGGGCGCTGAGCGCGGCGCCGGGCGCGGTGGTCGAGGGCGCACGCCCGGAGGACGTGGCCTTGCTCACCGGGGACGTGGACGGGGCCCGGCAGAGCTTCGAGGCCCGGGTGCGGGCGGGCAGCGCGGCCCCCGACGCGTGGGTCGGCCTCGGGCTCGCCCTGCGGGCCGAGCAGCACACGGCGGCTCAAGTCCTCCTGACCCGGCCCGAGTTCGTGATGGCGGTGCACGCCGAACTGGGCGGCGGCGACCCGGTCCACCTGGCCTCGTCGTTCCGCTCCTGACCGCGCCCTAGAGCCGTCCCTTATAACGGCAGCGGATCGATGTAGCAGTTGGCGCGCGTCCAGTTGGCCAGGTTGGTGGCCGCCGGATGGGTGTCACCGAGCTGGGCCCGCAGCTCGTCCAGGATGGCGGTGTGCAGCGCGTCGCACTCGCCCCGCCGTTCCAGCGCGTGCAGATCGAGGGCGCGGTTCGCGGCCGTGCTGAGCGTCGACGGATGCACGGGGCCGAGGACTTCGGTGCAGCGGGCCAGCGTCGCCGTGCCCAGCTCCAGCGCCTCCTCGTACCGTTCGAGCGCCGCCAGATCACTGGCCTGGTTCGTCGCCACGACCAAGGTCAGGGGGTGCCGCTCGCCCAGGTTCTCGCTCAGCGCGGCATGGGCGCGCAGATCCAGGTCGTACGCCTGCTGCGGACGCCCGTCCAGGCGCAGGGTGATGGCCAGATTGGCCTCCGCCGAGACGGTGTGCGGGTGCTGTGGACCGAAGATGCGGCGGTAGCGGCGGCAGCAGGCCTCGGCGAGTTCGCGGGCCCGTTCCAGCTGCCCGTCGTGGCGCAGGTCGACCGACAGGCTGAGCGAGGCGGCGATGGTGTCCGGATGCTCCTGCCCGAAACGGCTGACCATCACATCCAGCACCTCCTCCGACACCTCGAGGGCCGCACGGTGGTCACCGGCCTTGCGCCGGGCCACCGCCAGGACGCGCTTGGCGTGCAGGGTGGCCGGAGTGTCGGCCTGCACCTGCCGCTCGTACTGGGCGACGACCTCCTCCTGGCGGTCGCGGGCGTGCGCGTACCGGCCGAGTTCCCGTTCGTCGATGGTCAGGCCGACCCGGGTCAGCAGGGTGAGTTCGTGGTCGGTGCCGAACAGCGTCTGCTTCAACTCCCAGGTGGTGCGGTCGAGTTCGTACGCATCCTGGAAACGCCCGACGAGCCGCAGGCACACGCCCAGGTTGTGCGCGGCGTTCATCGTCGCCGGGTCGTCATGGCCGAACGCCGCCGTCGCCTGCTCGTACACCCGCTGGGTCAGCGCGAGCGCGTCCTCGAAGTCGCCCTTGACCCGCAGATCGGCGGCGACGGCGCCCATGGCGTCCAGATGGCTCTCCCGGGTCTCCGACACCGGGACGGGGGACGGGCGCTGGGCGGACTCGTATGCGGCGAGGGTCACCTTGTTGATCTCGGCGGCTTCCGTGTAGTGCCCCGTGCTGAAGAGGATCCAGCCGAGCCAGAAGGCGAGGGTCAGCGTCTTCTCGTCGTCCGGGCCGAACAGCTCGCGCGCCGCGTCGTACGCCTCGCCGGTGAAGCGCAGCGCGCTCTCGTGATCGCCCCAGCGCTGGAGGTACTTGGCGATGTTGACCACCAGGCCGTGCACCCACGGATCCGTGGAGCGGACCGTGCCGGCGGCCACGGCGTGCGGGTACAGCACCGAGTAGCGGTTCCAGGTCGCGTTGGACTCCGGGTTGCGCGGATCGGCCGTGGCCAGCAGGAGTTGGGCGCCGCGCTTCATCTGTTCCTGCTGCAGCGGCGTCATGCGGTTGATCAGCACGGCCTGGACGAGCCGGTGGATCAGGATGGAGTTGGTCCGCAGGTCCACCCGTGCCAGCGAGTACCTCTTGATCTCCCGGACGGCACGGCTCAGCCGCAGCGGATCCGCGAGCGCCGCGTCCAGCTGCGGGGCGATGGAACTGCGGTGCACATGGGAGAACAGATCGCGCGGAATCGGCTCGGGTGCCAGATAGGCGCACACCTGCAGGAGTTGGATCGCCTCGGGGTTGGTCTGCTCGACGTGGTCGAGGGAGACGTTCCAGGCGGTCGCGATCGACTGCTGGTACGCGTACGGCGCGGACTCGAAGAGCAGCTCGCTGCGTTTCTCCTTGAACAGGCGCAGATACTCCTGGACCGGCATCCCCGTCTCGGCCCGCCAGGCGGCGGCCTGCTCGATGGCCAGCGGCAGGTCGCCCAGGGCCTCCGCGAGCAGGTCGGCGTCCTCGTGGGAGAGTTCCGGGCCGCGCTTGTTGAGCAGGTTGATGCTCTCGGCGCGCTCGAAGACGTCCACCTCAAGGCAGCGCGCCACATTGTCCCAGTGCGGATTGCGCGAGGTGATCAGGACGGTGCCGAGGCGGGAGTTGGGCAGGAAGGGCGCGAGTGTCTCGGCGTTCTCCGCGTTGTCGAACACGAGCAGCCAGCGGCTGTACGGCTCGCCGCGGCGCAGGGCGTCCAGGACGGCCGGCACGGTGCTGCTCGTCTCGGATCCATGGCTGATGCCGAGGCGGGGGGCGAGCTGGGCCAGGGCGTTGATGATGCCGGAGGTGTGCTCGCTCGAGATCCAGCAGATCAAGTCGTACGCGCTCTGGTGTCGGTAGACGTACTCGACGGCCAGCTGGGACTTGCCGATGCCGCCAAGTCCGTACATCGCCTCGGGAAGGACGGCGGCCGTCCCGCCGCTGTCGAGGCGTTCCACCAGCTCCGTGAGCAGCTGCTCGCGGCCGGTGAAGTTCGGGTTGCGCGGGGGCACGTTCTCCCAGACGGCCGGGGAGGACGCCGCGTGCCGAGGCGTCTGCGGATCCCGTGGCGGGTTCCCTGACGGGACGGGCGCGCTGGTCATGGATCCCCCTCGGGCTTGAAAGGCGGTGCTGTCTGCCGTGTGCGGTGTGCTGTGCCAGTGGGCCAGGGCGCGGTCCAGGAGGCGGGCGCGCTCCTGGAAGGGTCCTGCCAGCGCCCGCAGGGCGAGTTGCTCGATGCGCAGGAGCCGGGAGTTGGCGGCGTTCACCTCCGGGATCGGCACCGTCTTGGGGGAGGTGACCACCGCTCTGAAGTAGCCGCCCCGCCGCATCCTGGCCGCCGCGGGGACGAGGTCGTCCAGCGCGAGCAACACCCGCTGGGTGTCGGTGCGCCGGGCCCCGTCGAGCAGCAGCGCCCGGCTTCCGTCGTCCATGTCGAAGCGGCCGTCCTCGCCGGCCACCGGCACGAGCAGGCCGAACGCCGCAAGCTCGGCCAGGTCGGCGGGCCCGGTGCCGGGCGCGAACCGCTCGCACAGGGTGCGGATGACCGGAAGCGTCAGCGGCGCCGCGGCGAGGAGCGGGGCGAGTGCCGATCCGGCCGCGGAGCAGCCCGCCCGGTAGGCGGCGATCCGGCTCGCGGGATCCGACGGGGGAGCGGCCAGTGCTTCTTCGGACGCCGGTCCTTCGCCGTACGTCGGTCCTTCTCTGTATGCCGGTCCTTCTCCGTACGCCGGCCCATTTCCGTACGCAGCTCCGGACGCGCCCTGCGGTTCGGGTCCGCCACCCGGCGCGATCGTGTGCGTCGGCAGCTCCGTCCAGCCGTCGGCGGCGCCGGTCAGCCACCGCGCCCAGCGGGCGAGCCAGCGGCCGCGCAGCGGGAGGAGCGGGAGGGGAACCGTTCCGCCGGGAAGCGGGGTGTCGTGCGGGGCGAGGGCGTTGTCGCCGACGAGGATGCCCGGGGGTTCACGGCCCGGGCCGGGTGCGGCGAGGCGGATCCGGCGCATCGGCAGACCGGACCGGGACCACAGCCGCTGCGGCAGCAGATGCAGACAGGCCACCGGATGCCGGGCCGCCCAGCCGGCGATGGCGGCCTGTGCGGTGCCGTCCCGCCACGCCGGGGCGAGGGCGTCGGTGACGACGAGGATCAGCCGGTTCTCGCTTCCGGCGGGGAAGCGGTCGGGCCCGCGGCCGTCCGGGCGCAGGGGCTCCTGAACGCCGTCCCAGGGGAACTCCCGGACGCACAGGCCACGTTGGCCGCGCAGCAAGGCGCGCAGCCGCGACGTGACCGGCTGCCAGAGGGCCATCCCCGGGGCGGTGTCGATGACCAGACTGAGCCGGCGGCCGCCCTGCGCGTGGCCGAGCCGGTGCAGTCCGCGCGCGACGACCGCCCAGTCCGGTACGTCCGACGCGGCGGCCGCCCGCCCGGGCTCCGCGCCGGGACCGGCATCGAACGGCTGGCCGAGTACAGCGCCGTCCAGCCGGTCGAGCAGGCGGCGGTCGTTCATGGTGCGCCTGGAGCGTGCGCCCGCAACAGGCCGAGCAGACGCGCCGCGACGGCGTCCGGAGCCTCCTCGCGCGGCCAGGGAGCGGCGGCGGCAAGGGCCACCGCGTCAAGGACCTGGCCCGAGGTGAGTCGTCCGAGCGCCTGCGGATCCGCCGACCAGGCCTCGGCGAGCTCCGCCACCAGTGCGAGCAGCCGCGGGTCGGCGCTGTCGGTGATCCCGGCCCGGGTCCGCACCAGCGCCGTCAGGTCCGCGACGGTCGGCACCGGATGCTCCCAGTGCAGACAGTCCGCGAGGAACTCCGGCGGGAAGATCTGGCTGCGCCCTGCCGTGATCACCGTGATGGGCGGCTCGTGGCAGGCGACGACACCGTGCGGTGCCGGAGCCACCACCCCCGGGTCGTCGGCCGTGACCGTGGCGGAGGCGTCGTCGGCCAGCTCCGGGATGTCGAAGCCGCCGCGCCGCAGTGCCGCGCGCAGCTCGACGGGCAGGTCGAAGTCGCCGCGGTCGAGCCCCTCGACGAGCAGGACGCGGGGCCTGCCGTACGGGAGCAGCGCCGTGCCCACGGGCCCGAGCCGCACCCCCGCGGGGCCGCCGGTGTACAGCGCCCCCCGGAGCACCGAGGCACCGGTCACCGTCCAGTGCAGCACCCGGCCAAGACCCAGCTCCCGGGCCACCCGGAACGCGACCGCGGACCGGCCCACTCCGGAGGGGCCGGTGATCAGCAGGGGCCTGCGCAGCAGCAGCGCCGCGTTCACCGCGGCCGTCTCACCGGCCACGGGCCCCGTCGCCACCGGCGTCGGCGTCGCCGCGCCGAGCCTGCGGTCGGCCTCCGCCTCGTCGTCCGGCGGCGGCGCCAGATCCGGGCCGCCCCGGTACGTACGCCAGGGCGGCGCGGCGGGCAGGACGGCGGGCGGCCGGTGGGGCACGCCCGTGCCGCGGTACGGGCCGGGGTCGGTGACGGTGCCTGCCGGGGGACCGGCGCTGCGTGGCGAGTTCACGAAGCCGCTCCGTAAATCAGCTCGGGTAGCCCGTCCGGCGTGTCGTAGATGATGACGATCTGCCGCTGCCAGCCGACGGTCTCGGGCCGGGCGGCGCCGCCGTCCTCGCCATCATCCCGACCGAACTCCCGTACGTCGAGGCCTCCTTCGGTCATGATGCGGGTGAACAGCAGGGAGAAGTCCGGCTGCGCCCGCTCGTCGTGCCGCCACATCACCAACGGCACGCCGTGCCGCAGCGCCGTGGTGACGTCCTTGCGGCCCTCGGCCGAGCTGGGCTTGTGGGCGAGGACGAGACCGGCCACCGGGTCGTCGCCGTCGAACTCGCTGCCGTCCGCACTGAGCGGCCTGACCTGCTGCAGCAGCCGTCCCGCCTCCGGCTGGCCGCTGAGCGGACGCCAGCGCTCCCGCCAGGTCCGGCACCAGGGAGGGTGCCGCATACGGTCGCGGCTGTGCACGATGACGGGGAAGACCACGCCGAACTCGGGCAGTCCGCCGCGCCGGATGAGGGTGTCCGGGTGGTCGATGAGGTCCAGGGGAAGTACGTACTCGACGTCGATGCGCTCCGGCGGCACGCCGTAGTCCCGTTTCAGCCGTTCCCTGGCCAGTTCGACCCGCGCGAGCAGATCCGTCAGGCGGATGCTCCGTTCGGTGTGCGGCAGGGGCAGCCGCAGCCAGGTGCCGGGGCGCGGCCGGCAGTGGAAGTAGAACGACACCGCCCAGTCGTCGGGGTCGTTGCCGGGATCGGGCTCCAGCTCGACCAGGAGTTTCGCGGCGGTGGCCGGCTGCACCGGGGCCTTGACGAGGCCGGCGCGCAGGGCGTCGACCTGGTCCTGGTAGCCGGCGCGCCGCGTCGTCCGGGGCCGTGCCGCGTAGGGCAGCAGACCCTGCCGGTCGGTTTCGAGGCGCAGCGCCCAGGCACGGCTGTACGCCTGGATCTCCCCCGCGGTCGCGCCGCCGACGGCGCTGGCGACGAGTTCGAGGAAGTGCACGGCGGGTGGCAGGCCCTCGGAGGGCATGTTGCTGCCGGCGAGGTTGACGAAGGCCTTCCACAGCCCGTCGCAGTGGGGTGGCATCCCCTCGCTCAGCGCCCTGGTCGCGCGTGCGTACAGCGCGGACACCGGCACTTCGTTGAGATCCGACTCGTACAACTTGGTCAGCGCGGCCCGGAGTTGGACCCAGCCGTCGGCGCCCATCTGACGCAGCGCCTCCAACTCGTCGGCCCGGAAGCGCAGTCCGGCCGCCACCGACCGGTCCTGGGGGTGAATCTCTTCGTACGCCGCGACCAGGTCGCTCATCCCGGTGGGGCTCTCGGCGCACCGGTCGACGAGCACGGGCAGCAGGAACCCCTCGGGAAGGGCGATGCTCTTGGCGTCGTCGGCGACGTCCGGGAACAGCCGACGCAGCAGGGCGAGGCGTCTCTCGTGCCCGCGCAGCGACTCCGCCTTCTCCAGCTGGGCCCGGACGTCGGACAGGATGCGGCGCCGGTTCTGCGGCTCGCTGAGGCCGCCCGCGCACTCGGACAGGCGGTGGCGGCAGTCGGCCTGGTCGAGGAGCGCGTCGACCGGCAGCACGGTCAGCTTCCTGCGGCTGCCGTAGTCGCTCTGCAGCACGACCCCGACCAGGGTGCGCCGCTGGTCGACGAGGACCGCCGCGCCGGAGATGCCGCCCCAGTCGGCGCCCGTCTCCGGGCAGTCGTCCTCGGCCACGTACAGCGCCATCAGCTGTGACCGCGCCAGGTTCGCGGGCCGGAGCCGGCCGCCGCCCTGAAAGGGATTGTGGGCGTGCGCTGCCTCGTAGTTGAAGCTGGGGAAGCCGAAGATCTGGAAGTCGACGATGTCGGCCTCCAGCAGGCCCAGTTGCGGCTTGGTGTCCGGCTCCGGGGGCACCCAGCCGGAGCCGGTCACGACCAGGAGCGCGGCATCCGGCGGAGGATCGGGGCTCGGCTCGACGGCCCCGCCCCACCGGGAGCCGTCAGGGGCGCCCGGCGTCCGGGACGGCCGGTGCGCCAGGCCGTTCCAGACGATCTCGCAGGGGTGCCAGGGCAGATGGGCCGCGTGCATGCCCTGCCGCACCTCCACCACGAGGGCGCCGATGTCGGCCGGGTGGCCCGCGGTCTCATCGGGCAGCAGCACATGGGCGGCGGTGACGATCAGATCCGTGTCGATGACCCAGCCCGAGCCGTAGCCGACCGCGCGTCCGCTGTCGTCCCGCACACTGATCTCGACCAGCCGGTCCGGCACCAGCCGGACGGAGCCGACCACGCATCACTCTCCGCTGCCGGCCGCCGTCTGCCCGGGAGCGCGGGGCGGTGGACTGTTCCGGGGGCGGTCGCCGCGTTCGCCGACGTTCAGGGCGCCGCGCGGTTTCAGTGTCACCACGAGGCGGGTTCCGGTCCGCCGGACGCTGCTGCGGCTCCCCTTCGCGCTCACGTACCAGGAGACCCCGCCCTCCAGCGTGTCGTTCCGCTCGGCCTGTACGTCCAGTTCGACGCTGATGCCGTCGACGGAGAACCCGACGGCCTGGCCGATCCCCTGCTGCTGTGCGGCCGTCAGATCCTGACGCAGCGACTCGATCGCCTCGGTCAAGGTCAGTCGCCGTGGTTCACGTGCCATTCGGTCCCCCCCGGATCCCAAGCGCCGACATCTGCGTTCGTCCTACCCGGATGTCAATTGGCCGACACGGAACGGGAGTTGGGTGGCCGGCAGAGGTGCGGGGCTCCCGACCGGGTGGCTAAAGGGCAGGCGCCCGGTCCAGATAGGGGCTCGGCGGTTCGGGGATCCGCTCGAGCGAGTCGACGTCCAGGGCGAGGGCGGCCGACGAGGTGCCCAGGGTGCCCTTCGGGTGCCAGGTGCCGGTGACCTTCACCCAGGTGTCGGCGGGCGGTGCCTTGGCGCCGTGCACGGTCACCGTCAGGGACTGCGAGTCCGCGGCGCAGCAGGCCACCAGGAGGCGGGTCAGTTCCCAAGTGCCGCCCTTGCCGGGGGTGACGAACCCCGACATCAGGACCGTACGTCCCTTCAGGCTCTCCTTGTCGTCCTGTTGGGCCCGGCCGATGAACTCGGTCAGCGAGAGCGGGGCGGGTCCGTGCGCCGGCAGCGGTTCGAAACGGTCGTAGTCCGCGACGACCTTCGGGCTGTCACGGGCGGCCGTGTAGGAACCGAGGGCGGGCGGCGCGAAGAACAGCAGCGCGAGCGCGGGCGGCAGCAACAGCCAGGCGACACGGGGGCCGTGGGAGTGGTCGTGGCCGTGCGCGCCGTCGCTCGGCGGCTCGGGGGCGGGCTCGGGTGTCTTGGTGCGGCGCCGCCCGGCGAAGGGCAGCCCGTCACGTACGACACCCAGCAGCCCCACGCCGACCAGGACGAAGCCGGCGATGACGAGGAAGGGCAGCAGGCCTTCCTTCACGTACCGCAGCGCGAGATCGTCGAAGAGGGCGGCCCGCAGCACGGCGACACCGGTCAGCAGGAGCAGCACCGCCTGGAGATTCCGGTTCACAGCAGCCACCATCCGGTCAGGGCGGTGCAGGCCACGGCCGTCACTGCCGTCACCGTCGAGAACCGCAGGGCGAAGGCGCGGCCGAAGGTGCCCGCCTGCAGGGCGATCAGCTTGAGGTCCACCATGGGGCCGACGACCATGAACGCGAGGCGGGCCGTGGGGGAGAAGCCGGTCAGTGAGGCGGCCACGAAGGCGTCGGCCTCGGAGCAGACGGCGAGGACGATCGCCAGCGCCGCGAGGAAGAGCACCGACAGCCAGGGCGATCCGGCGAAGGTGTCGAGGACCGAGCGCGGCACGGTGACGTTGAAGGTCGCGGCGGCCATGGCGCCGAGCACGAGGAACCCGCCGGCGTGCAGGAAGTCGTGCTGGAAACCGAGCCGGAACTCCTCCCAGCGGCTGTGTCCGTGCTGGTGGCCGGTGTGCCGGGACGGCATCCGCAGCCATTCGGAACGCCCGAGCCGCAGCCAGAGCCAGCCCATGGCGGCGGAGGTGGCCAGTGAGGCGATCAGGCGGGCGGCGACCATCTCCGGGTCGCCGGGGAAGGCGACCGCGGTGGAGGCGAGCACGATCGGGTTGACCGCGGGCGCGGAGAGCAGGAACGCGAACGCGGCGGCCGGTGTGACCCCGCGCCGGATCAGGCTTCCCGCGACCGGCACCGAAGCGCACTCGCAGCCCGGAAGGACCACGCCCGCCGCGCTCGCCACGGGCACCGCGAGCGCGGGGTTGCGGGGGAGCATCTTGCTGAACACATGCGCGGGGACGAAGGCGTTGACGGCCCCGGAGATCAGCGTGCCGAGCACCAGGAAGGGCAGGGCCTGCACCGTGATCGCCAGGCAGACGGTCTGCCAGGCCCGGAATCCCGGGTGGGTCAGCCACTGCGCGCCTCCCATGGCCCAGCCCAGCGCCAGGAGCAGAGCCACGGAAAGGACGCCGGTGGCGACAAGGCCGGGGACGGGGCTGCCGTTCGGCGGCCCCGTCGGCGCGGGGTCGGGACCGGCCGGCGGTCTTTCGATCAGCTCCGAATTGCGCACATTTTCTCCGATTTTTGGGCCAGGAGCGTCACGATAGCGAGCCGGTCGGGCCCCGTCCGGGATTTCGGCGGGCCGTGTGCCCGGGGTCGGGGCGCACCCGCCGGGGTGGACCAGCTGCTGCGGGCCGCGCCGAACCCCGTGGTCCTCAGGGGCGCAGCGCCGCGAACGCCCGGTCGACCAGTGCGGCGCGGTCCGCCGTGCCGCCCGAGCGCAGCCACTCCCGGTCCGCCGCGTCAAGTGCCGCGGCCGCAGCCGAGGTCAGGACGTCGGCGGTGAAGGCGTCCAGCTTCGTGTCCGGGCGCTGCGCGAGGGCCTCGGCGACCTGGGCGCGCATCGCGTCGCGCCGCTGGTGCAGCCGGGCCCGCAGCGACGGGGTGGCCTCGATGAGCGTGAGCTCGGCCAACTCCTGCCCGGAGCCGTGGATCCGCTGCTGCCATGCGCGCAGCACCTGATGGAGGCAGTCCCAGGGCGCCTCGTCGGCGGGGCGGCCGCGCACCTCGTCGGCGACGTCCTGCGCCATCGACTCGACGGCGCCGAAGACCACGTCCTCCTTGGACGGGAAGTACCGGAAGAAGCTCCGCTTCGACAGTCCCGCGGCGCGGGCGATGTCCTCGACGGTCGTCTCGTCGAAACCGCGCTCGGTGAACAACTCAAGGGCGAGCGCGGCCAGTTCGGCCCGCATGGTGCGTCGGGCGCGAGCCCGAAGACCGCCGCTCTCCGGGCTCTCGGTGCTTGCTCGGCTATCCATGCACCGGAGTTTACTTTGATTCACCGACTGCCTAACGTGTCACCGAGTGACGCATTTCGGAAGGCGGACATGGAGGCGGAGTTGAAGGCGGACATGGCGACCCTGCACGGCACGACCGCGCTGATCACCGGCGGCACCGGCGGCATCGGCAAGGAAACGGCCCGTGGACTTGTCAGGCGCGGCGCGCACGTGATCCTGGTGGGCCGCGACCCCGGGCGGGCCGCCGACGCCGTACGCGAACTCCAACATGAGGTCGGCGGCGGTCGGGTGGAGGCGGTGACCGCCGACCTGACGCTGCGTGCCGGGCTGCGACGGGTCGCCGACGCGGTGAACGCCGGGCATGCCGGGCACGCCGGACTCGACGTACTCGTCAACAACTTCGGCATGAATCCGGCCGAGCGCCGGCTGACCGCCGACGGGGTGGAGACCGCCTTCGCGGCGAACGTCCTCGCGCCCTTCGCCCTCACCCGGCTGCTCATGCCGAACCTGCGGAAGTCGCCCGCCGCCCGCGTCATCAACCTCACCGGCGGCATCCCGCGCGGCCCCGTCGACCCGGCCAACCTCCAGGCGGAGAAGGCCTTCATCGGCTGGACCTTCGGTCAGTACAACCACACCAAGGCCCAGCTCATGGCGGTGAGTTACGAGTACGCGCAGCGGATCGCGGACGACGGCGTCACCGTCAACGTGGCCTACCCCGGGCACGCGTACACGCCGGGCAACCAGGCGACGCCGATGCGCGCGTTCCCCCGTCTGTACCGCCCCGCCGCACCGCTCGTCCGGCTCCTCGGGCCGATCCTGCTCGCCGACCTCGCCAAGCCCGCCCGGTCCAGCATCCACCTCGCCACGAGCCCGGAGGTCGCAGGTGTCACCGGCGCCTACTTCGACAGCCGCTGCCGCCGCGTCCCGTGGCCGGACTTCGCCACCGATCCCCGTACCCGCAAGGCCGTGTGGTCGCTGTGCGAGCGGCTGTACGACCAGGGCGCGGTGGGCGAGTTCAAGAGCTGACGAACTCAAGCAGGTCCGTATTGAACGCCTCCTCGAACGCGCCCGTCAGACCGTGCGGGGCGCCCGGGTAGACCTTCAGGGCCGCGTCCTTGACCAGGTGGGCCGACTTGTGGGCCGAGGCCACGATCGGCACGATCTGGTCGTCGTCGCCGTGCGCGATCAGCGTGGGCACGTCGAGGCGCCGCAGGTCCTCGGTGAAGTCCGTCTCGGAGAACTCGCCCACACAGTCGTACGCCGCCTTCGCGCCGGCCTGCATGCTCTGCAGCCAGAAGGCGTCCCGGGTGCCCTGCGACACGGTCGACCCCGGCCGGTTCGCGCCGTAGAAGCTCTCGCTCAACTCCCGGTAGAACTGCGAGCGGTCGGTGCGCACGCGTTCCCGGATGGTGTCGAACACCTCGCGGGGCAGGCCCTCCGGGTTGGCCGGTGTCCGCAGCATGAGCGGAGGCACGGCGCCGAGGAGCACCACCTTGGCGATCCGGTCGGTGCCGTGCCGGCCGATGCTGCGGACGACCTCCCCGCCGCCCGTCGAGTGCCCCACCAGAACCGCTTCCCGCAGATCCAGGTTCCAGACGAGCTGCGCGAGGTCGTCGGCGTAGGTGTCCATGTCGTTGCCCTGCCACGGCTGGCCCGAACGGCCGTGGCCGCGGCGGTCGTGCGCGATGGCGCGGTAGCCGCTCTCGGCGACCAGGCGCAGCTGGTTGTCCCAGGCGTCCGCGTTGAGCGGCCAGCCGTGGCTGAAGACGACCGGGCGGCCCTCGCCCCAGTCCTTGTAGTGGATCGTGGTCCCGTCGACGGTGGTGAACGTGCCCATGCGGGTGTCCTCTCGGGAGGCCGGGGCGGTCAGACGAAGCGGCGCACGAAGGCCAGCGCCGTGTCGGCGACCTCCTGCCAGCGGCTGTCGATGATCAGCGCGTGGTCGCGGCCCGGCAGCTCGGTGATCTCCGTGACGCCGGAGTTCTGCTGCTGCTTCTTGTACGCGCCGTTGGCGAGCGCCCAGGGCACGGCATGGTCCTTCTCGCCGGAGATGATCAGGAGCGGGCCGCGCCGGGGATTGCGGCAGTCGACCTTCACCTCGGTCCGCGGATTGAGGTTCGCGGCCGCGGCCTGGAACGGCGGCGCGCACGGGGCGGGGACGGCGAACTTCTCGTACAGCTCCCTGGCCTCCCGCTCGCTGACCGCGTTGGCGTAGGCATAGCGGAACTGCTCGAAGGTCAGCGGGAGCGCGCGCTTCCGGTTGGCTGGGTTGGCGATCATGGGGCGCAGGGAGCGCAGCGTCGACAGCGGCAGCGCCATGATGCCGCGGAACGGCGCCGGATCGATCGCCACCGACGCGGCGCTCAGGCCACGCCCCGCGAGGATCTGCGTGAGCAGCCCGCCGACGGAGTGCCCGACGACGGCCGGTTTGCGCTCCAGACGGTCGATGAGCCCGGCGAGATGGTCGGCGATGCGTCCGACGGTCTTTCCCGCGAAGGCCTCGGGGCGCTCCCGGGCCTCGGACACCGTGTCCGGGTCGTCGGGCCAGGACAGCGCGACGGGCACATACCCGGCCGCCTCGAAGTGTGCGGTCCACAGATCCCAGCTGCTGGGCAGCATCCACAAACCGTGCACGAACACGACGGGCACGCGGTCGGTCGCTGCGTTGGCCCGGTCGATCTGCTGTGCGTCATTGGGGGGCATAGCCCGAAGTTACGGTCGCAAGTCCCCCGGCGATATAGGGCAGTTGACGGGTTGGCCGGTGTTGCATGGTGCTTGTCCGGTCTACGGCGAGGGTTTACCCGATGCCCAACCAGGAGTTGACGCCACGGCGCGGGGCCTGACCTAGCTTCGGTGGTGGCCGGGATGACCTCCGGCTTCAGTGAACCGGCACCGGACGACACCCGGGCCTTCCGGTGTCAGCTGGTGTGGAACGACAACAACACCGCGGGTGTGAAGTGCACCGGCGGCGGACCCTTCATCGCCGTCGCGAAGTGCAAGAACGGCAAGTGGGCCCAGGGTGCGAAGGCGGCCGCGGGGACCACCTCGTACGCCTACTGCACCTCCGTCAATTCGAGCCTGAAGAAGCCCGTCGAGGCCTATGGCGCGCGGGCCTGACAGGGGTTCAGGAGCGTAGGGAGGCGGCCGTCTTCCGACGGCCGCCTCCGTCCCTCAGCGTCTGGCCTCACCGCCCGCGAGGACGCGGTCCACCTGCCGCGGCGACAGGGCGTGTTCGACCGCGAGGATGCCGGCGCCCACCGCCGCCGCGTTCTCGCCCGTGCGGCTCGGCTCGATGCGCAGCACATGGGTGGCCAGCGGGTGCGAGCGCCGGTACACCGCTTCCCGTACGCCCGCGAGGAGTTGGTCGTGGACGGCGGCCAGCGCGCCGCCGACCACCACCGTGTCGGGGTTGAAGAAATTCACCAGGCCCGCGAGCACCTCGCCCACCGCGCGGCCCGCCTCCCGCACCATGCGGACGGCGTCGCGGTTTCCTGACTTCACCAGGCGTACGACATCACTGCCCGACGCGGCCTCCAGGCCGAGCCCGGAGAGCTTGCGGGCGATCGCCGCGCCCCCCGCGACGGCCTCCAGACAGCCGGAGTTTCCGCACCGGCAGGGCTCCTCGGTGTCACCGACCCGGATGTGCCCGATGTCGCCCGCGCTGCCCTGCGCGCCCCGGTGCAGCCGGCCGTCCGCGACGATGCCGCAGCCGATGCCGGTGCCCACCTTGATGTAGAGGAGATAGCGGGTGTCGGGGAAGGCGCGGCGCTGCTCGGCGAGGGCCATCACGTTCACGTCGTTGTCGACGAGGGCCCGCGCACCGAAGCGCTCGGCGAAGAACTCGGGGATCGGGTACTGGTGCCAGCCCGGCATGATCGGCGGATCCACCGGACGGCCCGTGGAGAACTCCACGGGACCCGGCACGCCGACCCCGATGGACTGCAACGACGCGGCGTCCCGATCGGCCTCCTTGAGCAGGGAGTTCAGCGTCCGCTCGACATGGCCGAGCACCTCCTGCGGGCCGTCCGCGATGGAGAGCGGATCCTCGCGCAGGGCGAGCATCTCGCCGCCGATGTCGAGCAGGGCGACCCGGCAGTGCGACGCCCCCAAGTCGACGCCGGCGACGGCGTGTTCGCGCGTGCGCAGGCGCAGCCGCCGGGGTGGTCTGCCGCCCGTGGAACCGCCGTCGGCCTCCTCGATGACGAAGTCGTGCGCGATGAGCGCGTCCACCCGCTGCGAGACCGTCGACCGCGCGAGCCCCGTGAGCCGGGCGATGTCGGCGCGGGTCGCCGCGGCCCCCGTCCGGATCAGGGCGAGGACCTCGCCGGGCGACGACGGCAGGGAAACGGGGTGATCCGGCGCTCCAGACATGGCAGCCACCATAGGGACGACTTCTGCTGCTCACAAGGCTGATGGTGTTCGGTCATCGACCTAAGTCACCGTCAACTCCCGTACAAGGAAAGCTGCTTGAGCCCTTGACAGGTCAAAGCTCGCTCATCACATTGCTCTGCAGACCGCTGCCGAAGGAGCCGAGGGTGCAGGCGATGCAGGCGACTCAAGTGATGTTGGCGATGCGAGGGGTGTCCAAGAGCTTTCTCGGAGTGCGGGTGCTGCACGGTGTCTCGCTCGACCTCGCCGCGGGTGAGGTGCACGCGCTGGTCGGTGAGAACGGCGCGGGCAAGTCCACCTTGATGAAGGTCCTCGCGGGCGAACACGTACCGGACGAGGGCAGCATCGTGCTCGACGGAACAGAGCATTCCTTCAGCCATCCCGCGCAGGCCCAGGCCGCCGGAATCGGCATCATCCACCAGGAGTTCGCGCTGCTCGCGCACCGCACGGTCGCCGAGAACGTCTTCCTGGGCCGCGAACCGACCCGCTACGGCCTCGTCGACCGCCGCGCGATGGAGGCGCGTACGGCCGAACTCCTCGCCGAGGTCGGCGTATCGGGCATCACGCCACGCACGTACGTCCGTGATCTGTCCGTCGCCCGGCAGCAGACCGTCGAGATCGTCAAGGCGCTCGCATCCGACGTCCGTGTCCTGGTCATGGACGAGCCGACCGCGCCGCTCGCCGACCACGAGGCGGGCCTCCTGCACGACCTCGTGCGCCGCCTCGCGGGCCGCGGCCTCGGCATCCTGTACATCTCGCACCGGCTGCGGGAAGTCTTCGAACTGTCGCAGCGGATCACGGTGTTGAAGGACGGCCGCCACGTCACGACCGTGCGCACCGCCGACACGGACACCGACCAGGTCGTACGCGCCATGGTGGGCCGGGAGCTGAGCGCCTACTACCCGCCGCGCGCCCGCCCCGATGACATCGGCGAGATCCGCCTCACGGTCACCGGCGGCGGCAACGACCGGCTCCGCGGCATCGACCTGACGCTGCGGGCCGGCGAGGTCACCGGCATCGCGGGCCTCGAAGGCTCCGGGCGTACGTCCCTGGCGCGGGCCCTGTTCGGCGCCGCACCGTTCACCGGCGGGGCCATGACGGTGGGCGGCGACGCCCTGCGGCCCACCACTCCGCGGCAGGCCATCCGCGCGGGGATCGCCCTGGTGACCGAGGACCGCAAGGCCGAGGGGCTCGCCCTGCGCCAGTCCGTGCGCGACAACGCCCTCCTCGTCACGCGCGCCGTCCCCGCCCGCGAGGGCCCGCCCGCGGCCCGCGAACTCACCGCGCTCCTTGAACGCGTCAAGCTCCAGGCGCGCGGCGAGGACCAGCAGGCCCAGTACCTCTCCGGCGGCAACCAGCAGAAGGTCGTCATTGCCAAGTGGCTCGCCGCCCGCCCCCGCGTCCTGCTCTTCGACGAGCCGACCCGGGGCGTCGACGTCGGCGCCAAGGCCGCCATCCACACCCTCGTGCGCGAGCTGGCCCGCGAGGGCATCGCCGTCCTGATCGTCTCCTCCGAGCTGCCCGAACTCATCGGGATGAGCGACCGCATCCTCGTCATGTCCGACGGCCGCATCGCCGGGGAGCTCCCGGCGGGCGCCGCCGAGGAGGACGTGATGCGGCTCGCCACGACCGGCCCGTCCGCCCTGTCCGACTCCTCCGGAGAGGAGCCCGCCGCGTGAGCGGTACCACCGGTACCACCGTCGCCCCGCCGCCCGCAGTGAAGTCCCGTGCCGTACAGCGCGGCCGGCTCACCGACCCGGCCGTCGGCGTCTGGCTCGCGGCCGCCGCCGTCACCGTCCTCGGCTGGATCGTGGTCGCCGCGCGCGGCGGCGACTTCCTCACCGTGTCGAACGTCGTCGGCATCCTGCAGAACTGCGTCGCCCTCGGCCTGGTCGCCGTCGGCCAGACCGCCGTCATCCTCACCGGCTCGCTCGACCTGTCGGTGGCCTACCTCATCAGCCTCGGCACGCTGGTCGCCGCCACCACCATGGAGGACGGCGGCGTCGTCACCGCGGTGCTTGCCGTCCTCGCCCTGTCGGCGGCCGTCGGACTAGCCAACGGCCTCATCGTCACCGGCCTCAAGGTCAACGCGTTCATCGCGACGCTCGGCACCGCGTACATCCTGCGCGGCTGGATCGAGGACAACTACACCGGCCCGGCGGGCAAGGTCCCCGCCTCCTTCCAGCATCTGGGCTACGACCGGATGGGCCCGATCCCGGTCTCGATCTTCCTGCTCGCCGCCGTCGCCGCCGCGATGTGGCTCGTCACCCGCCGCACCCGCTTCGGACATCATCTGTACGCGACGGGCGGCGACGAACACGCGGCGCGCCTGTCCGGTGTCCGCACCCGGCGCACGATCATCGCCGCCCACGTCCTGTGCTCGCTCTGCGTGGGCGCCGCCGCCCTCTTCCTCGCCTCACGGCTCGGCGCCGGCGCCCCCTGGGCGGGCACCGAGGCCCGCTACGACCTGGAGTCGATCGCCGCGGTCGTGCTCGGCGGCACCGTCCTCGCGGGCGGCCGCGGGGGAGTGGCGGGCACGCTCGGCGGGGTCCTGGTGCTCGCGGTGCTCGACTCCGTCTTCAACCAGCTCGGCGTCGACCCGTTCTTCAAGAACGTGGTCCGCGGCATCGTCATCATCGCCGCCGTCGCGATCTACGCCCGGCGCGGCAGCAGGAGGTCCGCATGAGCAGCCATACGGCAACGGTCGCTCCGTACAAGAGAGTTGCCCGCTCGCTCGGCAGCGGAGCGCCCGTCTACGCCCTGCTCGTGGTGCTCCTCGTCGCGCTCGCCGCCACCGACCCCGGCTTCTACGAACCCGACCGCTTCCTGGCCTTCGTCAAACGGGCGGCGCCCCTGGTGATCCTCGCCGCCGGGCAGTATCTGGTCATCGTCTGCGGCGAGTTCGACCTGTCCGTCGGGGCGATCGTCACGGCGGGCGTCGTTGCGGCCGCGGAGGTCTATGGCTCGTTCCCGGACGCGCCGTGGCTGCTCATCACCGCTGGACTGCTGCTCGCGGGGGCGCTCACCGGGCTGGTCAACGGGCTGATCACCACCCGTCTGAGAGTGCCCTCCTTCATCACCACGCTCGGCATGATGCTGATCCTGGAGGGCGCCGTCTTCTACTGGACGGGCGGATCGCCGCACGGCCAACTCTCCGAAGGGTTCCGGCAGTTGGGGCGCGGCACCGCCATGGGCTGGCTGCCCTGGGCCGTCCTTGCCTGCCTCGTCGCGGGCGTCGTCTCCGTCCTGCTCATGCGCTCCGACTTCGGCCGCACGCTGATCGCGACCGGGGACAGCGAACGCGCCGCCGCCCTCGCGGGGGTGCGGGTCCACCGCGCCCGCGTCATCGCCTTCGTGCTGTCCGGCGCGGCCGCCGCGCTGGCCGCCGTCCTCGTCGGCGGCTTCTCCGGGGTGTCCGCGCAGGCCGGCCGCGGCTACGAGTTCGAGGCGATCACCGCCGTGGTCCTCGGCGGGGTCGTGCTCGGCGGCGGGCGGGGCAGTGTCGTCGCCGCGATGGCCGGCGCCTTCTCGCTGCAGGCACTGTTCACGCTGCTCAACCTGCAGGGCGTATCGGGCGCCCTGGAATCCACCGTCCAGGGCGTCATCGTCATCGCCGCGGTCGGGCTCGGGGCCGCCGACTGGTCCCGGCTGCGCCGCCGTCGTCCCCACTCCTCAGGAGGCAGACCCTCGTGACGCACATCCACCCGAACCGCAGGCGCGCGCTCGCACCCGCCGCTGTCCTCCTCGCGGGCGCGCTGCTCGCCTCCTGTTCCAGCGACACGCCGCCCGACTCGCCGGCCGGGGCCTCGGAGAGCGGCTCGTCGGAGCAGGGCGACAAACCCTCCAAGTTCTTCGAACAGGCCGAGTACGACCGTCAGTTGGCGCTCGGCAAGGAGACGCCCCAGGGCCCGGCCGACAAGCCCTGGGAGCAGATGCTCGAACCGAAGATGACCGACACCGCCCAGTACAAGAAGAAGGGCTCGGGCGGCACCCACCTCTGCTTCTCCAACGCCGGAGTCTTCAACCCCTGGCGGCAGGTCGGCCTGAAGAACATGAAGGCCGAGGTGAAACTCCACAAGGAGATCAGCGACTTCACCGTCCTGGACGCCCAGGGCAAGGACGACAAGCAGATCTCCGACATCCAGGAGCTGGCCGGGAACAAGGACTGCGACGCGCTGATCGTCTCGCCGAACACCACCGCCACCCTCACCCCCGCCGTGAAGGAGGCCTGCGGCAAGCTGCCCGTCATCGTCTTCGACCGAGGCGTGGAGACCGACTGCGCCGTCACCTTCGTCAACCCGATCGGCGGATACGGCTACGGCGCCGTCGCCGCCGACTTCCTCGTCGACAAGGTCAAGCCCAAGGGGAAGATCCTCGCCCTGCGCATCTCGCCCGGCGTGGACGTCCTGGAGACCCGCTGGTCCGCGGCGAAACTGGCCTTCGACAAGAGTGAACTGGACGTCGTGGACGCCAAGTTCACCGACGGAGACCCCGCCAAGACCAAGTCGATCGTCTCCGATGCCATCTCCCGGCACGGCTCCATCGACGGCGTCTGGATGGACTCCGGCGCCACAGCCGTCGCCGCCGTCGAGGCCTTCGAGGACGCGGGCGTCGACGTCCCGCCGATCACCGGCGAGGACCAGCAGGACTTCCTCGAGGCCTGGAAGGACAAGAAGCTCACCGCGATCGCCCCCACCTACCCGACCTTCCAATGGCGTACGCCGGTCATCGCGGCCCTGCGGATCCTGGACGGAAAGGAGGTGCCCAAGGAGTGGAAGCTGCCGCAGCCGACCGTCACCCAGGAAAACCTGGACGAGTACCTCCAGGACAGCATGCCGCCGCTGCACTACGCGATGTGCGGGTGCCAGGACATGCCGGGCTACCCCAAGGACTGGAGGAAGAAGTGACGCACGCCGCCTGGCAGTTGGGGGCGAACCCCTGGATCTGGCACTCGCCGGTCTCCGGTGAGGTGCTCACGGAAACCCTGCCCCGTCTGGCGGGCTGGGGCTTCGACTGTGTGGAGCTGCCTCTCGAAAACGCCGACGACTGGGAGCCCGCGGCGGCCGCCAAGCTCCTGGACGCCACGGGCCTGACGCCCGCCGCCGTCGTCGCCGTCATGCCCGACCGGCGGAACCTGGTCCGCGCCGACCAGGCCATGGTCCGCGCCACCCAGGACTACCTGCGCCGCTGTGTCGACGCCGCCCACGCGATCGGCGCCCCCGTGGTGGCGGGACCCGTGTACGCGGCGGTCGGCCGCACCTGGCGCATGGACCGGGCGGAGCGCTCGGCGGCGTACGAGGAATGGCGTGAGCACATCGCGCCGGTCGTCGCCTACGCGGCCCGCGCCGGGGTGCGCATCGCCGTCGAACCCCTCAACCGCTACGAGACGAGCCTGTTCAACACCGTCGCCCAGACCCTCACCGGCCTCGAAGGCCTGCCCGAGGACGCGATCGGCATCGCGCTCGACACGTACCACCAGAACATCGAGGAACACACGCTGCCGGTCGCGGTCCGCGCGGCGGCCGGCCGCATCGCCCATGTCCAGGTGTGCGCCAACGACCGCGGCGCGCCCGGCACCGACCACCTCGACTGGCCCGGCTTCCTGCGCGCCCTGAGCGAGTCCGGCTACCAAGGCCCCCTCTGCATCGAGTCGTTCACCGCACACAACGACGCCATCGCGGTCGCCGCCTCCGTCTGGCGCCCCCTCGCATCCACCCAGGACGCGCTCGCGACCGACGGCCTCGGCTTCCTGCGCCGCACACTCGCGGCCCTCTGAGTTTCCGGCACCAGGCACCCGCACCCCGTCCACACAGAGAGGAACCGCTCATGAGCTGTCATGCTCGTGACATTCATTTAAGGAGTCTACGAAGAGGGGTCGTCGCCCTGCTGGCGGCACTGCTCCTCACCGTGGGCTTTCTGCCCGGCTCCGGAGCGACCGCGGCCGACAAGGACCCCGCCTTCCGCGCCCTGCTCTTCACCAAGGCCGTCGGCTACGTCCACGACTCGATCCCGGCCGGCATCCAGATGGTCAAGGAACAGGCCGCGGCTGAGAACTTCGAGGTCGTCCAGACCGACGACGCCAGCGTCTTCGACGACGCGAAGCTCAAGGACTTCGACGTCATCATCATGCTGCAGAACTCCGGCATGGTCTGGGACACCGACGCCCAGCGCGACGCCATGAAGAAGTACGTGAAGAGCGGCAAGGGCGTCGTCGCGCTGCACAACACCCTCGACATGGGCGTCGAGGACTCCTTCCCCTGGTGGGACGAGCTCATCAACGCAGGTGCCCACATGCCCGCCCACTCGCCGGGCGTCCTCAAGGGCACCGCGAAGGTCGCCGACCGCGACCACCCCTCCACCAAGGGTCTTCCCGAGCGCTGGGAGCGCCCGGAGGAGTGGTACAACTTCGACAAGAATCCCCGCGGCGACGTGCACGTCCTGGTCACCGCCGACGAGACGACGTACGACCCGGGCGGCTCCAAGATGGGCGCCGACCACCCCATCTCCTGGTGCCGCAACGCCGAGGGCGGCAAGGTCTGGGCCACCGCCATGGGCCACGACAAGACGTCGTACACCGAAGCCGCCTTCCGCGAGCATGTGCTCGGCGGCATCCAGTGGGCCTCGGGCAACAAGGCCGGCGACTGCGGCGGCACGGTCTGGTCGGGCTATGAGAAGACCGCGCTCGACGACAACACCGCCGACCCCATGGAGCTCGACGTCGCCAAGGACGGCAAGGTCTTCTACGTCCAGCGCAGCGGCGAGGTGAAGATCTTCGACCCGAAGAGCCACTCCACCTCCACGGCCGGGAAGCTCGACGTCTACACCGGCGGCGAGGACGGCCTGGTCGGCATGGAACTCGACCCGAAGTTCGCCGACAACCGCTGGCTCTACCTGTACTACGCGCCCGCGAGCGCCAAGGAAGACGTCAACCGCCTCTCCCGCTTCACGGTCAAGGCGGACAACACCCTCGACCTGGCCAGCGAGAAGAAGCTCCTGGACGTCCCCGCCTACCGCGACCGCAGCTTCCCCGAGCCCGGCCACACCGGCGGCGCCGTCGAGTTCGGCCCTGACCGCACGCTCTACCTGGGCGTCGGCGACGACGTCCCGCCCAACCTCGACCCGAATTGGCAGGGCTACGCCCCGCTCGACTGGCGCCCCGGCAAGGAGCGCCTCGACGCAGCCCGCACCGCGGGCAACACCAACGACCTGCGCGGCAAGATCCTGCGCATCAAGCCGACGGACTCCGGCGGCTACACCATCCCCAAGGGCAACCTCTTCGCGAAGGGCACGGACAAGACGCGGCCCGAGATCTATGCCATGGGCTTCCGCAACCCCTTCCGCTTCACCGTCGACCCCAAGACGGGCTATGTGCACGCCTCCGACTACGGCCCCGACCGCGGAGGACCGACGACCGACCGGGGCCCCGAGGGCCTGGTCGAGTACAACGTCATCAAGAAGGCCGGCAATTACGGCTGGCCGTTCTGCCACGGCAACAACCAGGCGTACGCGCCCTATGACCCCGACACCCAGAAGGTCGGGACGAAGTTCGACTGCGCCAAGCCCACCAACCCCTCGCCGAACAACACCGGCCTGAAGGACCTGCCGACGCTGCAGCAGCCGGAGATCTGGTACGGCTACGGCGAGTCCAAGGAGTTCCCGGAGATGGGCGCGGGCGGCTCGGCGCCGATGAGCGGACCCGTCTACCACTACGACCCCAAGAACCCCTCCAAGACGAAGTTCCCCGCCTACTTCGAGGGCGCGAGCTTCTTCTACGAGTGGGCCCGCGACTCGGTCAAGGAGATCCGCTTCGACAAGGACGAGAAGCTCCTGAAGATCAACGACTTCCTGAAGTCGGCGAAGTTCGCCAAGCCCATGGACATGACCTTCGGGCCCGACGGCTCGCTCTATGTCCTGGAGTGGGGCAGCGAGTTCGGCGGCGGCAACAACGACTCCGGGCTCTACCGCATCGACTATGCCCAGGGCCAGCGCACCCCGCTCGCCCAGGCCAAGGCGTCCGCCACCAACGGGCCCGTCCCCCTGAAGGTCGACTTCTCCAGCGAGGGCAGCAAGGACCCGGACGGCGATCCGCTCACCTTCGCCTGGGACTTCAACGGCGACGGAACCTATGACTCCACCGAGGCCAATCCCTCCCACACCTATGACACCAAGGGAGACTTCAACGCCCAGCTGAAGGTCACCGACTCCACCGGCAAGTCCGGTTACGCCAACGTCCCCGTGACGGCGGGCAACACCGCACCCAAGGTGACGATCGAGACCCCGGTCGACGGCAAGCTCATCCAGTTCGGCGACAAGATCCCCTACAAGGTCACCGTCACCGACCCCGAGGACGGCACGATCGACTGCACCAAGGTCACCGTCAACCCGGCCCTCGGCCACGACGACCACGAGCACCCCACCACCGACATCCCCGGCTGCGAAGGCACCGTGGACACCGGTGACCTGGGCGGCCACCCCGAGGGCGCCGACCTCACCTACGTACTCAACGCCAAGTACACCGACAAGGGCGGCGACGGCGTCAGCGCGCTGACCGGCTACGGCCGCTCCGTCCTGCAGCCCAAGCACAAGCAGGCCGAGTACCGCGACGACCAGTCAGGCACCCGCATCGTCTCCCAGGAGGGCGCCGAGAACGGCAAGCGCATCGGCGACATCAGCAACGGCGACTGGATCGCGTACAGCCCGATGAGCGTCGAAGGCGTCGGCAAGGTCAGCTACAAGCTGTCCTCGCCCTACGGCGTCGGCTCCATCGAACTGCGCGCGGACGCCCCCGACGGCAAGCTGCTCGCCACCACCCCTGTCCCCAACACCGGGGGCTGGGACACCTATCAGGCAACTCCGGACGTCCCTGTCGAGGCGCTGACCGGCACCCACAAGCTGTATGTGGTCTTCAAGTCGACGCAGGACAATTCCTTCGACGTAGACGCGGTGCAGTTCACTACGTCATAGTCGCCCGGTAGTCGCCAGAGGCATACGAAGGTCCGCAGTGCGCCGCTGTCCAAGGCGCACTGCGGACCGTCATCCCCGTCAGCGAGTACCGACCGCCGCCCGCACGGCCCGCCGGGCCAGCTGGCAGTCGTCGTGCAACCGCCTCAGCAGCAGTCGCTGTTCCTCGCCGGACGGCGCAGCACCGGGATGGGCCGGGCCCGGTGCCGCCGGGGCCGCGTCGTGCATCGAGCGCTGCACGGCCATTTCGTACGTACGGATCTCCCGGGTCAGGATCAGCATCAGGTTGACCAGGAACGCGTCCCGCGCCGCTGTCCCCGCGTGCTGCGCCCGCTGACTGATCTCGCGGCGCTCCACCGGTGCGTCACCCAGCACCGCCCAGAGCGTCGCCAGGTCATAGCCCGGCAGATACCAGCCCGCGTGCTCCCAGTCCACGAACACCGGACCGGCAGGCGAGAGCAGGATGTTCGAGAGCAGCGCGTCACCGTGGCAGAACTGCCAGGTGTCCTGCTGCCCCGCCGAGTGCGCGATGCCGTGCAACAGCTTCTGCAGGTCACCCATGTCCCGGTCGGTGAGCAGACCCAGCTCATGGAAGCGGGAGATCCGCTTGCCGTAGTCCAGGGGCCTGCCGAACATCTCCTGCGGCGGACGCCACCGGTTGAGGCGGTCGATCGCACCGAGCGCGAGCCGTACGTCCGCGCGCGGTGGCGGCTCCACGGGATGCCGGGTCAGCGCCGCGACGCGGCCCTGCATCCGCTCGATCACCAGCGTGCAGTCCTCCGGGTCCGCGGCGATCAGCCGCGGGGCCCGGACGGGCGGGCGGTGCCGGACGAACGAGCGGTATGCCGCTATCTCGTGCCGGATCCGCTCGGCCCACACTGGCGAATGGTCCAGTAAACACTTGGCGATCGCCGTGCTGCGCCCTGTCGTTCCCACCAGGAGCACGGTGCGTCCGCTGCGGCGGAGCACCTGCACCGGGTTGAACTCCGGACAGATGCGGTGCACCGAGGCGATCGCGGTGCGCAGTTGCGCCCCCTGGGGGCCGGACAAGTCGAGTCTCCCGCTGAGCGGTTGGGTGCCGGACCCCGGGACGCGGCGCGTCCGGCCGGCGCCGAGCGACCCGGCCGCCGGCCGCGCGGGCTCCAAGTAGGGGCCGCTGCCCGGCTGTCGGGAGTGCAGCGGCCGGGGCGGGGCGGACACGGAGGACGATGCTGCGTACATGGGCGATACAGATCCCTTCGTGTGCCTGTGAGTTGCCGCGCCACCGGCCCGGACGCCTTGGTGCACCCTGGGGAATGTCCCGAGGTGGTCCGGGTCGGGGTGGCGCATTCCTACCTGACACCCGGCGTCCCCTGGCACACCATGTGGCGCACCCTGGCGAACCCTGGCGAATAGTCGCCCAGCAACTGACAGAGGGTTACTGTCAACTCAGCCGAGAACCTGGGGGCTTGACGTGAATGGACAACCCAACACCCGACTGTCGGACCTTTTCGGCCTGGCAGGCTGGTCCAAGGGGGAACTCGCGAGACTGGTGAACCGGCAGGCGGCGGCCATGGGCCACCCGCAGCTGGCCACCGACACCTCGCGGGTGCGGCGTTGGATCGACATGGGGGAAATCCCGCGCGATCCCGTGCCCAGGGTGTTGGCGGCTCTGTTCACCGAGCGTCTCGGCCGTGTCGTGACCATTGAGGATCTCGGTCTGGTGCGGCACGGGCGCGTAGGGAAGCGGCGCGGCGACGGGAGTGTGGAGCACCCCGACGGCGTGCCGTGGGCGCCCGAACGGACAGCCGCGGTCCTCACCGAATTCACGGGAATGGACCTCATGCTCAACCGACGCGGCTTGGTGGGCGCGGGCGCTGCGCTTGCCGCAGGCTCCGCACTCAGCAGCGCCATGCACGACTGGCTGCACACCGATCCGGCCCTAGTTGCCGACGCTCCCCGCACCGAACATCCCCTGCACGCCGACCCCGCCGGGTTCGACCGCTATGAGGCCGCCCCCATCGGGTCGCAGGAGATCGAGGAACTGGAGCGCTCCGTCGAGGTGTTCCGGGCCTGGGACGCGGCCCGCGGCGGCGGGCTGCAGCGCAAGGCTGTGGTGGGACAGCTCAACGAAGTGGGCGGCATGCTCGCCTACCGACACCCTGAACATCTCCAGCGGCGCCTGTGGGGCGTCGCTGCCAACCTCGCCGTCCTCGCGGGCTGGATGTCGCACGACGTCGGCCTGGAGCCCACGGCACAGAAGTACTTCGTGATCGCCGCGCACGCGGCCCGCGAGGGCGGTGACCGGCCGCGCGCCGGTGAGGCCCTGTCCCGGGCGGCGCGCCAGATGGTGCATCTGGGCCGGCCGGACGACGCCCTGGACCTCATGAAGCTCGCCCAGTCGGGATCGGGCGAGGAGATGCTGCCGCGCACGCAGGCCATGCTCTACACCATCGAGGCCTGGGCACAGGCGTCGATGGGCAAGGGGCAGGCGATGCGCCGCACGCTCGGCATCGCGGAGGACCTCTTCGTGTCCGACAAGGGGGATGTGCCCCCGCCGAGTTGGATGCAGATGTTCGACGAGGCGGACATGCACGGCATGCAGGCGCTGGCCTACCGCACCCTCGCCGATCACGAGGCATCCGCGGCGGCCACCGCCCAGCGCCATGCCAAGGAGGCGATCGACCTGCGGTCCAAGGGCCGCGACCGGTCGCAGATCTTCGACTACATCTCGCTGGCCTCGGCGTGCTTCATCGCCGACGATCCCGAACAGGCCGACCGGTACGCGCGGTTGGCGCTGGTGTCGATGGGGTCCAACTCCTCACACCGCACCTGGGACCGGCTGCGGGAGATGTACCGGCTGACCGCTCAGTACTCCGGCTATCCGAAGATCCAGGACCTGCGCGAGGAGATCAAGCTGGCGCTGCCGAAGTCGGCGGGCAAGGGCGGGGGTGGCAGGCGGGTCCAGGTGTGAGGGGCCGGTGCCCGGGTTCTGGTTGACCCGTGGTCCTAGTTGACCCGTGCGACCAACAGGCAGGCGTCGTCCTCGCGTGGGGCCACGCCGAACTCCTCGACGATCGTCCGTACGCAGTCCTGTGCGCCGCGTGTGTCGGTGAAGCGGGGTGCGAGGGCCAGCAGCCTGCTGGTCGCCGCGTCCCTGGCGCGCCGGGGAACAAGGCCGTCGGTGTGCAGCAACAGCACGTCGCCCGGCCGGAGTTGCTCTTCGGCCTGCTCGTAGGTGGCGCCGGAGGTCGCCCCGAGGATCACGCCGTCCGGTGGTGTCAGCGTGCGCCCCGTCCCGTCGCGGAACAGCAGCGGGGCGGGGTGTCCCGCCTGCGCCCAGGACAGCGTGCCCGTCGCGGGGGAGTACTGGCAGCAGACCGCGCTGCCCAGGGCCGGTTGGGCGGTGGTGTCCAGTAACTGGTTGAGCCAGCCCATCAGTTGACCGGGGCGCACCCCGGCGACCGCCATGCCGCGCACGGCGCCGAGCAGCATCGCCATGCCGGAGGTGACGGTGACGCCGTGACCGGTGAGATCGCCGACGCTCAACAAGTACTGGCCGTCGGGCAGTTCCATGGCGTCGTACCAGTCACCGCCGATCAGTGCGCTCGTCGACGAGGGGAGGTAGTGCGCGGCGAGGTCCAGTGCCGCGGGTCCGCCGTGCGGGAACCGCAGGGAGCCACGCCACGGCGGCAGCACGGCCTCCTGCAGTTCGACCGCGAGCCGGTGCTCTGTCTGCGCGATGTGCCGCTGGCGCTGCAGCGAGTCACGGGTCTCGCGCACCACTCGCTGGCTGCGGCGCAGCTCGCTGACGTCCCGCAGGACCGCCCACATGGAGGCGGTGCTGCCGTCAGCGGCGAGCACGGGCTCGCCCATCATGTGCACCTGTCGTACGCCGCCGTCGGGGCGCGTGATCCGGAACTCGCCGTCGATCGGCTTACCGTCGATCAGGCAGTCCGTGACCATGGCCGTCAGCAT
The DNA here is from genome assembly GCF_026340305.1 of Streptomyces sp. NBC_01381. Taxonomy (NCBI): domain Bacteria; kingdom Bacillati; phylum Actinomycetota; class Actinomycetes; order Kitasatosporales; family Streptomycetaceae; genus Streptomyces; species Streptomyces sp. NBC_01381. The sequence continues at coordinate 204,955 of NZ_JAPEPI010000004.1, forward strand.
CGGCTGGTCGTCGACGTGCACCAGGGAGGGCAGTTCGTCCAGGGAGAGCGGGGGAGCGTCCGGGTCCCGGCCCAGGATCTGATAGAGCTCGCCGGACCAACTCGCCTCGTCGTTCAGGAGGTTCCACTCCGCGCTGCCGACCCGGCTGAGCAGCGAACCGTGCTGCGGTTCGAGCGGCGGGGGGATGGCCGGCGCCGACGGCTCCGGCGTCGGCTGGACGGGCCCGTCCCGCAACTGCGCCAGGTGGTCGTCCAGGTCGTTGAGCTGGTGGACCGCGAGGTCGCACAGGGCGCGCTGCCAGCGTCCCTGGGGGTCGCCGTGGTCGGTCATGGCGTCGCGGCGTACGGCGTCGACCTCGCCGCGGAGCCGACGCGTCTGCGTGATCAGCGCTTCGACCGAGCCACGCTCGGGCGGCTGGGCGGCTGGGCGGTCCGCGAAGACATGGGACGGCATGAGGTGCTCCGTTGACGATGCGGTGCGACCAGACGGACGGGGGATGGACCGCTAATGACTTTCGCACAGCGAGAGGGGGCTCGTAAGGGATTTGGCAACACCCGAGGCGTTGTTGCATCCGGCATATGCCTATGTCCATAGGGTGGGCGACATTCCGCACACCCCCTGCGTCAGCCGCGCAAGTAGCGGATGACGGCCAGCACGCGGCGGTTGTGGTCATGTGACGCGGGCAGGCCTAGCTTCTCGAAGACGGAGGCCACATGTTTCTCGACGGTGCCCGCCGAGACGACGAGGCTCTGCGCGATTGCCGCGTTGGACCGCCCCTCGGCCATCAGGGAGAGCACCTCGCGCTCGCGCTCGGTCAGCGGCGCGAGCTCGGCCGCGCGGTGTCCCGCACCGGCCAACTGCGTGACGACCTCGGGGTCCAGGGCCGTGCCGCCCGCGCCCACCCGCTCCAGGGCATCGGCGAACTCCGCGACATTGGCGACCCGGTCCTTGAGCAGATAGCCGACCCCCGCCGACCCCTCCGCGAGCAGCCGCGTGGCGTACTTCGTCTCGACGTACTGCGAGAAGAGCAGAACGCCCGTGCCGGGGTGATCGCGGCGGATGTCGATGGCCGCGCGCAGCCCCTCGTCCGTGTGGGTCGGGGGCATCCGGATGTCGGTCACCGTGACGTCCGGGCGGTGCTCGGCGACCGCGGCGCGCAAGGCGTCCGCGTCCCCCACGGCCGCGCAGATCTCATGCCCCCGCTCGGCGAGCATCTGGGCCAGCAACTCCCGCAGTACCGCGGCATCCTCAGCGATCACGACGCGCATGGCCGCATGCTCTCACGCACGCAGGGGAAGATCGACAGTGACCGCCGTCGGCCCACCCGCGGGGCTCTTGATTTCTATCCCGCCGTCGACCGTACGCACGCGCTGGACGAGCCCGCTCAGTCCGCTCCCGGCCCCCATCTCCGCGCCGCCCTGCCCGTCGTCACTGACCTGGAGGTAGAGCCGGCCGTCCGACTGAGCCACCGTGATCGCGGCCCGCCGCGCACCGCTGTGCTTGATGACATTGGTGAGCAACTCGGCGGCACAGAAGTACGCGATGGTCTCGATCGCCGGCGTCGGCCGCTCGGGCACCTCCGTGACCAGGTCGACGGGAATGGCACTGCGCGAGGTCAGCGTCGCGAGCGCGTCGGGCAGCCCGTCGTCGAGCACGGGCGGATGGATGCCGCGGGCCAGATCGCGCAGTTCGGTGAGCGCGTCGGTGGCGTTCTGATGCGCACCGTCGACCAGTTGACGAATACGGCCGACGTCCAGCGGCGCGCCCCCGTCATCACCGTCGTACTCGGTCAGCCGCTGCCTGACCATGTCCAGACTCATCGCCACCGCGACGAGCCGCACCTGCGCTCCGTCGTGCAGATCGCGCTCGACGCGCCGCAGCAGGGCCACCGAGTCATCCACGGCGAGCGCCCGGGTCTCCTCCAAGTCACGGACCCGGTCGGCGAGTTGACCAGGACCGAGGAGCGAGCGGATCAGCCAGCGGTCGGTCTCCGTCACCAGCCGGGTCACCCAGGGCGCGCACAGCAGGACGGCCACTCCGACCGCGGCCGCGAAGAAGGTGCCCGCGAAGGTGTCCACATGCAGCCCGCCGGCGGGAATGGGGGACAGCACCGGCATGCCCTCCGGATCACCCGCCGCGGGCCGCTGCCCGAACACCGCCCACCGCAGCGGCGCGGTCAGGCTCACCAGTCCCGTCACCCACCACAGGACGGCGTACGCCCCGAGGCAACTGACCGGCAGCTTCGCCAGCGTGTAGGCCGCCGCCCGCCATCCGTTCCCGTCCCACAGCCGGGCATCGATGCGGCTGACGAATTTCCCATCGGGCCGCAGCGGCGGCGGCGACTCGGTCTCCTCGCCCAGCAGCCCCGCGGCCAGCCGACGGTGCAGCCGGCCCAGCGCTCGGGCCAGCTGGAGCCCCGCGATCACCAGCAGCGCGCCGACCACGAAGAGCACGACCGACACCGTGAACCCCGCGCCCAGAGCGAGCAACACCAGGAGGACCGCCCCACCTGCGAGGCCGAGCGGGAACCCGATCAGGCAGTACGCCGCCTCGGCCCATGCCCGCCGGGTGAGGGGGGCGCGCAGGACGGCGCGCCCGAGGGCGCGAGCCTTACTCGCGCCACCCGCTGGCGCGGGGCGCTCCGGCGTGATCATCGGGGGTGTGACGTGCATGGTGTCCAGTGTCCCGTCAGGCATCACGGCGTGCCAGCAAGCGCAGGCCCGCGCCGAGCACGAGGAGTGTGTAGAGGCAGAGCACCGCGAAGCCCACCCAGGGGGAGAGGACGTCGGCCACGGGCTTGGAAACGGCCAGGGAGTTCCCGGCGATGATGGTCGGGAAGAACTTCGCCACGGTGGTCCCCGAGGCCCCGCCGATGATCGCCGGCAGCACGAACGTGACCGACACGAGCACGGCTATCGCGCTCGCGGTGTGCCGCGTGATGGCGCCGATCCCGATGCCCATCAAGGCGATGAGCCCCAGATACGCCCCCGAAAGGAGCACCGCCCGCAGCACCCCCGGATCGCTGAGCGCGGGCTCGGGCAGCCCCTCGCCCAGCGCGGCCCGCCCTGCGAAGAAGGTCACGAACGTGACGGCCTCGCCCACCGCGAGGGAGATCCCGCCGTAGACCGCCGCCTTCGCGGCAAGGACCAGACGCCGGTTCGGTATGGCCGCCAGGGTCGAGCGGATCGTCCCCGACGAATACTCACCGGTGACGACAAGAACGCCCAGCACGCCGATCAAGAGCTGCCCGACCGCTACACCGGCCAGCACGTTGTTCGTAGGGTCGAAGGCGGCCGCCTTGTCGGCACTCGGCGCCTTCGTATTGGCCATCGTCACGACGCCGATGGCCACCATGGAGACGACCACGAGAAGCAGCGCCCAGAACGTGGACCGGAGACTGTGGAGCTTGATCCACTCCATGCGGGCGGCGTTGCGGAACCCGTATCCCTCAGGGGCCGAGCGGGTGCCATGCTTCAGGGCATGCGACGGCTTTACAGGGCTGCTCATGACGAAACTCCTCGATAGTCGGCGCTGTCCCCGGTGAGGGCGAAGAAGGCCTCCTCCAGCGAGCGGCCCTGCGCGGTCAGCTCCCGCACCGAGGTGTCGGCGAGCAGCCGGCCCTGGCCTATCACCACCAAGTGATCGGCGGTGAGCGCCATTTCACTGATGAGGTGACTTGAGAGCAGTACCGTCCGCCCCTCGCCGGCCAGGGACTTCATCAAGTCCCTGATCCAGCGCACCCCTTCTGGATCGAGGCCGTTGACAGGCTCGTCGAAGAGGAGCACATCCGGATCCCCGAGCAACGCCCCCGCGATACCAAGCCGTTGTGCCATCCCCAGCGAGAACGTCCCCGCCCGGCGGCCCGCGACGGTGGTGAGCCCCACCTGGTCGAGCACCTCGCCGACCCGGGACCGTGCGATGCCGCCGGCGGCCGCGAGCGCAGCCAGGTGAGACGCCGCGCTTCGCCCGGGATGGAACGTCCGAGCCTCAAGCAGCGCCCCGACCTCACGCATCGGCCAGCGCAACTCGCCGTACGCACGCCCACTGATCCGGGCCTGCCCGGCGTCGGGCCGGTCCAGGCCCATGATCATGCGCATCGTCGTCGACTTGCCCGACCCATTGGGGCCGAGGAACCCGGTGACGGCGCCGGGCCGCACGTCGAAACTCAATGCGTCGACGGCGACGGTGGGGCCGTACCGCTTGGTGAGACCTTGAGCCTCGATCATCACATCTCCTGCCGCAGACACGCAGACCCGGTGGGGCCGGACAACTTCACGTTAGGTCTGCGACAGGACCCGCCGGAACGTGGCTTTCCTCCGTCTGTACTGGGGGTTTTCCCCCAGGGGCGGGGCGGTGGCCTTGCGTGCGCTGACCAGGCAGAACGTGGCGGCGTATCTGCGGCGTGGCGCTGAATATCCCTTTTCTTCCCGTGAGTTCCCGGGATTTCCCGCGCGGATGTGCACGGGATGTGCCCCCGGCAGTGCGGGAGATGGCTCCCTGGGTTCCGGGACTGGAACACCGCGAGGGTGCTCGTGCTGGAGGTGAACCGTGAACGAGTTCACGGGAATTCACCGTGCTGAAGATGGTGCGGGTCCGCGGCCCGGTCGGCCGTCCGCGCACCCGACCCGCTGCGGTCGCCGGGGGCAAGGCGTACTCGTCCCGCGGCAACCGCGCGTACCTGCGAACACGCCAGATCAAGGTGGTCATCCCGGAGGAGAAGGACCAGGCCGCCCATCGAAAGAGGAAGGGCAGCAGGGGCGGCCGACCCGTCGGCCATGGCACCGACATCTACAAGAAGAGGAACACTGTCGAGTGCCTGATCAACAAACCCAAAGCCGGGCGGGGCATCGCCACCTGCTACGACAAGAGGCCCGAAAGCTACCTCGCCGGACTGCATCTGCGCGCCTCCACGGTCTGGATCAACGGCCTCACACGAACCACCCCTTGATCACAACCGGCGAGTTCCTGGGCGTTCGTGTGATGCCGGACCTGCTGGCCCGGCATGATGAATGAGACCGTGCTTCACGGCTACTGGCGTCGGTCTGGGGAGTTCGAGAGTTCCGCCGCGGCCTAGAAGGCGTGACGTTGTGAGGACTCACGGGGGCATTGTGGACGCCAGTTGGTCGGGGTTGTGGATCGCCGTGGTGGGTGTGGCGGGGACGCTGGGCGCCGCGGTGCTGACACAGAGCCGCGCGGATCGTGCCAGGCGTATGGAAAGTCAGAGCGAGAGCCTTGAGCGGCGGCGCACCTGCTACATCACATTGAATACCGCCGCGCGCCAGTATCTGACGGAGATGGGGAACTACCTCCACGCGCTGCAACACGACGAGGGCGTTGCCGCGGCCCTGGAGAGTCTGGAGGCGGCCAGGATGACCTATCGGGACAGCTACGCGGAAGCCCAGATGATCGTCCCGAATGCCGTGCTGGCCGCCTCCCGCGCGGCAAAGAAGCGCCTAAACCACGCATACGGCGACCTCGCGAGGTACGGCGCGGAACCTTCCAGGTACGCGGGGGAACTGGCCAACCTGGAGAGGCATCTCCACCGGGAGGTCTGGCCCTCCGTGGGGGCACTGAGGAAGTCCATGCGCGCCGACCTCGGCGTTGACGACTGACCGGGCCGCCGCTTCCACCCCTTACTACCCCGACAAGCACAAGGGCCACAAGCAAGTCACGGACCTTGTGAAAGCGGTCGTTGTCCCTAACCACGCATCAATGTGAGGTTGGAAAAACCTCACTACATCTCGTTCAAGCCAACTACGTACCGCATATTCATCGTTACGCCCTAGTGCGGATGGGGCGTCTCATGAGCCCCGACGGGGACCTCGTACTACTGGCTCCCAGGCTGTGCCAAAATCTCCACCCCTTCCGCGCGGCTGCGTGGTCGCGTCCACCGCCCGGCAGGTGCTGGGAGGCCAGGCGAATGGCCAGTGTCTTCCGGTTCCGGCGGACCGTCGCGTGCAAGACTTGCGCAGGGGGGAGCGGCACCGGAGACGTGGGGCCTCACGTCTGTCCTCCGGGCCTGTCGCGCGCAGCATGCTCGGTAGGATCACGGAAACTGCCGCACTGGCTCGGCTGATCCGTGCCACGGCATCCGGGTGTGGCGGTGCGCTGTTCATTGTCGGAGAGCCGGGGCTGGGGCGGACCACCTTGCTCCGCGAGATCGCCACCCTTGACGACACCGTCCAGTCGGCGTACGTCGTATGTACCGCCGCCGAGTCAGGGCTGCGTTACGCGGGTCTGCACCAGGTGGTCCAGGCGTACCGCTGTGATTTGCAGCGACTGCCCGCACCCCAACGCGAGCTGCTGGGCTACCTGTTGGCCACCGGTCAGAACCGTCCAGGAGACACCGGGCTTGCGGTCGGTGCGGCGGCGCTCGGCCTGCTCGGTGCCGCGGCCGCGCGGCGTCCGCTCCTGCTCGCGATCGACGACGTGCACCTGCTGGACACTCCGTCCAGGGAGGCTTTTCTCTTCGTGGCCCGGCGGATCGCGGGAGAGCCGATCGCCATGGTCCTCACGGCCGAACACTGCCGCTCCGTCCGGTCAGCCCTCCGCCCGGCAGTCACCGGTGTACCCGAGCTGAGGCTGGGGCCGCTGGACCCTGCCGATGCGCGGGCCCTGCTCCAGCAGTCCGTTCCCCATCCGCTGCGACGGTTCGTGGCCGAGCGGCTGCTCGCCGTCGCGGAGGGCAATCCGCTTGCCCTCACCGAACTGCCGACGCTCCTCACGCCGGCCCAGTGTTCGGGGAACCTGCCGCTCGACGACCCGCTCGCCCCCGGTGAGCGGCTGCGAGACACTCATCTCCCCAGGCTTGCCCGGCTCCCCGATACCGCCCGTGCCGCCCTTCTGGTGCCCGCCGCGGCGGGGGACGGTCCGAGTGACGACTTGCAGCGCGCGCTGGTGCTGCTCGGGCACGCGCCTGACGCGCTGCTGCCCGCGGAAGAGGAAGGCGTGATCGAGATACGCAGGGGACGGCTGGTCTTCGCCGACCGGCGGCTGCGCCTTGTCGCCTACCACGACGCCTGTATGTCGCGGCGGCACTCCGTCCACCGGATGCTCGCGCAGGTCCTCGAAGGCCCCGTCGCCGCCTGGCACTTGACTGCCGCGCACATAGGCCCGGACCAGGCCGTGATCCACGCCGTCGAGGCGGTGGCGAGCGTGGCCGAAGAGACCGACCCGGACACATGCGCCGAGCTGTACGAGCGTGCAGCGGGCTTCGCCGACCGACACGACGAAGCGGCTCGGCTTCTCGGCCTGGCGGCGGGCTGTCGCCAGCGGGCCGGGGCCGCAGAACACGTACCGGTGCTGTTGGGCAGGGCGTTGGCGCTCACCCACGAGCCGGCGCTGCGCCGCGAACTGAGCGTCATCCAGGCGCGCCAGCGCGGTGCCACCGGCCACCCCTTTTCCGCGCACCGAACCTTCCGTGATGCGGCCCGGCAGCTGACCGGGGAGCCCGGCCAGGCGGCCCAACTGCTGTTGGAGGCAGTCGATTCCGCGGTGTGCGCGGCCGACAGCCGTGCCGCGCTCGGCAGTGCCTGGCAGGCGTACCGGCTGACCCGGCTGTGCGGCGGGGACCTGGCGGAGGCGGCAGCCGTCCAGCTCGCGCAGGTCATGGCCTTGCGCGGCGAACGCGCGCAGGCCCGCGAACTCCTGCTGGCCCAGTCGGCAGGCGAGGCCGCGGGGGCGCTGGTGGGGCGGGCGGAAGTGCTGGGGTGGCTCGAGGAGTACGAGGCCGGCTGCATGCTCCTTGACCGGGTGTTGGGGGAGCAGCCTGGCGTCGAGGCGGGAGCGGGCGTGGCACGGCGGGCGGCCGCGCTCGGCTGCCGGGCCTGGATCCGGCTGTGGACGGGGGACTGGTCCGGAGCGCGCACCGACGCGACAGCGGCCGTCGTATGTGCCGAACACCGGCAGGAGACCGCTTCGTTGGCTCAGGGCCTTGTGGCGCTCGGGCGGCTGGAGGCCGCGCAGGGCCGGGTGGTGGAGTGCGGAGCGGTACTGGCTCGTGCCTCTGGGGTGGCGCGGGCACACGGCCTTGAACTGGTCCCGGGCCAGATCGCCGTGGCCAAGGGCCTGTTGGCGCTGGGAGCGGGCAAATACCAAGAGGCGGTGACCGGTTATGAGCGGGCCGGTGTCCTGGCCCAAAGGGCGGGGATCGAGGACCCGTCGGTGGCCCCGTGGGCGGCGAACCTGATCGAGGCCTACGTGCGTAGCGGGAGGATCGCGGAGGCGGAGCGCGAACACGGCTGCTTCGATGCCGAGATGCGGCGCGCGGGGCCGTCCTGGGCGCTCGCGGTGAGTGCGCGCTGTCGTGCCCTGCTCCTTGAGAGCGACGGGCGGGGCACGCCCGGTGCGGTCGAGGCGGCCTTTCACGAGGCCCTGGAGTGGCATGCGCGGGGGGCGGTCGTCTTCGAACGTGCGCGGACCCTGCTCTGCCATGGACAGTGGCTGCGCCGTACGGGACGTACGCCGGAGGCGCGCGTTGCCCTGGCGGAGGCGCTGTCGGTCTTCTCCGCGCTCGGTGCCGTCCCGTGGGAGGAGGCGGTCCGCAGCGAGTTGCGGGCGGCGGGTGCGCGGGCTGCCCGGACGAGCTGCGGGCAGCTGACCGAGCAGGAGGGGCGTATCGCCGCGTTGGTGGCGGGCGGGGCCACCAACAAGGAGACGGCGGCGGCGCTTTTCCTCAGTCCGAAGACTGTGGAGTTTCATCTCGGGAATGTTTACCGGAAGTTGGGGGTGCGGTCGCGGAGTGAGTTGGCGCGGGCTTATGACACGGTTGGCGGGGCGTGACGTTACGATTTCTTGTTGGGTACGTTGGTCTCGAAGAGTATCTTGTTGTTCTTTCCCCAGGTGGCCTTCATATTCATCGAAATGGGTCGCAGAGTCGCTTTGGTGAGCCGTTGGAAATCCTTCTTGTAGATGGCTTCGACGCAGTACGTCAGTTCCTCTCCTTCTAACGCCTTGCCTTTCACCTCGCGTTCGTATGTGGTCATCCCGGGATGGTTGGCGCGACGATACAGGGCGACGAAGTTCTTCCGTTCCTCATTGGAGCCGCCGAGATTGGCGCCGATCAAATGAGACCGATTGAGGTCCTTCTTGCTCTCCCAGCCGATGGGGTTGAAGCTTGGCTTGGTTTCCCCGCCTAGCGTATCCACCGAGATCTTCGCCCTTGCCCACGTTGGGCGCTTCATATCCAGTTCGCCGTATTTGACCTCTGCTTCACGCTTGGCCTTTCTCGCCTTCTTGGTGGTCTTCTTCTTGCCCTTCGGATTCAGGCTTCCTTCCACGCTCCACACGCCGCCGTCCCCCACCGGCTCGAGGGAAGTGAGTCGGTACCTGATCCGGATGGCAAGTAGGGCGGCCTTGAGAACCGTCCCATCGAGGATGGTTCCCTTCAGCTTGTTGACCGTCCTGGCTCCGAGCTCGACGCCAGCCGTTACATCGCGCTCCTTCTCCTCCGACGTACGCCGGTCTTTCTTGCCCATCAGTTTGCCGAGGGCTTTCTTCCCGCCGGCCATGAGCTTCTTGCCGTACGCCGCGGCCATGGCGATCATCTTGGAGATGAAGCCGCGGACCGGGGCCCCGACCTTCTCCAGGATGCGCTTGATCCTGGCCGGGATCGCGCCGAGCCCCAGGACGCGGGCGAACAGGTCGATGGCGAGCGGGAGGACGCCGGCGAGGGAGCTCTCGATCTTGTCGGCGACCTTCTGGGAGACGCCGTTGCAGATCTCCTCTAGCGTGTCGAGGATGCCGTTGACGAATTCGGCGAGCGCACGGGCCTTGTCCACCAGGAAGGTGACAAACTCGTAGATGGCCGTGACGGCCTTGATCAGGGCGCCGGCCGGAGTGATCAGGGACAGCAACCATTTCATCCCCGCTTTGACGACGGTCTCGGCGACGAAGTCCTTGAGCATGTCGAAGGCCCGCTGTTTCAGGTCCCCAATCTTTTCCCTGATCTCCTCCCACAGGCCCGCGGTGCCCTTCTCCATGACGACCCCGATGATCCTGATCGCGCCGATCACGGCGTTTAGCACCGGCTTGGGCATGTGCTTGAGCAGCTCGGCGCGGATGAAGGCCCGGCTGATCCCGAAGAGTGACAGCGCCAACTTGACTACGCCCCGCAGATCCCACTGCTCCGGCAGCTCGACCCCGGTGGAGGCCAGATTGCCGAACAGCCAGTCCTTGACGGCCTTCGAGAGATGCTTGGAGATATTCAGCAAGAACTGTGTCAGCCCTGCCTTGACCGAGGCGGCCAGATTGGCGAGGAAGACGATCGGGCTCCTGACGATCCGTTCGGCCGCACCGGCCGCTCGTTTCACCACACTGACCAACAGGTCCTTCAGACCGATCAGGATCTTGATCGCGCCGGCCACCGCGTCACGGGCCCGCTCCCACAGGCTCCTGTTGGCCTGCTTCACTGCCGCAAGGGCCGCCTTCGTAGCCTCCTGCGCCTGCGCGTAGGACTCGGCGAGCTGGTCGACGATCGCGTCCGCCTTCTCGTCGATGGACGCTTCCAACTCGTCGTACCGTGCGGCGAATCCGGCGGCCGCCTCCTCCCCGAAGGCGCGCATCGTGGGCTTCAGGCCCGCGACGTAGGCGTCCATCCGGAACCGGCCGAACGCGGCCCGCTGCCGCGCGTAGTTGACGCGCTTCTCGACGACGTCGGCGACCTCGTTGACCGCGCCCCAGATCTCGGCCGTGTAGACGGCCTGGTGTGCCTCGTAGTCGGGGTCGCCGGAGAAGAAGTCCAACCAGCTCGTTTCGCAGGCGGCGAGGAAGCGCTTCCGGGCCTGCCCGGCCCGCTCGTCGAAGAGCGTGCGGACGGTGACGTCCAGGTCCGCTAGCGCGGCCTTGACGTCGTCCTTGGTCTCCTCGTAGATCTTGGTCAGATCTGCCGTGACCTTGGCGCGATCGGCCTCGGTACGTGCCTGGGCCGCTCGCTTGCCGCTCATCACGGACTTGCCTGTGCTGGCCCGTACGCCGGCCATGGCGGTCATCGCGACCTTGCCCGCGCCGGCCGCCCGCTGCTCGGCCGCGGCCCGCTGCTCCGCCTCCTCGGCCCGGAAAGAGTCCGGCGCCGCGGCGGAATCCTGCTCCGCGGCCTTCTTGGACTGGAGGGCGGTCGAGAAGGTGGGTTCGTTGGCGCGCCGGAGAGTTTCGTCGGTGAGCTCTGCTTTGTCCATTGCGGCCGTCGTGCCGCACGCGTGGGCGGAAAGGTCCACCGCGGCGGCAGGCGCCGGGGCCGGTACGGTGTCCGCCGCATGGGGCGGGGCCGGTACGGGGGGTGGCCGGTCGGGCGTCAGGGGTATGGCGGGACGCTCGGGTACGCGGGCCGGGTCCGGCTGGGCCGTTGCGGTCTCCCGCACCTCACTCGACGTGGCATCTGCGGCGGCGTGCAACTCACCTGAGAGCTTGGGGGTGAGTTCGTCGCGTCGGTCCGGGTCCGCGAGCGCCTTGGCGTCTTCCGCAGTCGTCGGTTGCTGCTCCTTGATGCGCTGTTCGAACCTCGCGATGAAGCCGGACCGGTCGAAGGGCTTAGGTTGCGTCGAGGCGATGGCCTCCGCCTGGTCAAGACCGGCGTACGCGGTGCGCTCCCCCTGCGGTGCCACCGCCGCACGCTGGGCGGTCGCGGCCTCGGAGGCGGGCGCGGGGTGCCGGGTCAGCACCCGCTTGCCCGCGGTGACTTGGGCGGCGATCCGGCGCAGCCCGGGCACGGGGGTCTTCTTGCCGACGGTGGCCCGCCCAGGAGTCTCGCCCCGGGTGCGGTCGGACGCCGCCTCGCCTTGGACGGCGAGCGCCACGGCGGCGGCGTTGCCGACGGCGGGCCGTGCTGGGCCTGGGCGCCTGACGGGTGCGCTGCCGTTGGCTCCTCGTGCCTTCGCCGCAGCAGACATGGGGCCGCGCACGCTCGCCCGAGCCGTGGTGGTGGCCCTGCGCACGCTCGCCGGAGCGCTGGCGGACCTCCTTGCTCCCGCCACCGCGGCAGCTTTTCCGCTCTCGGTAGCGGCCCCGGGTGCAGCCGTCGTCCGGGCTGCCGCCGGGGCGGGGCGTTTCCGCAGCGCTTTGAGCTTGCCGGGCGAGGGTCGCGTGCTCGCCTGGGTCACGGCGGGCGGAGGCGTAGGAGCGGTCCGCGCGGGGGCGCTCATGGCAGCACGCAGGGGGTCGCTGACGCCGCAGGCGTGCCGGAGTCTCGTACGGGTAACGGACCGAGCGCCAGGTCGAGTTCACCGGACCGGGGCAGTCGCGACTCCTGGCGGAACTGGCGGGTGAGCGCCTCGGCGAGATGGTCTCGGTCGATGACCAGGCTGCCCCTCTCCGCCGCCAGCAGTGCGGCGCCACGGGCGGTGGCCATGATGGCCGCACCGGTGAGATCGAGCCGCGCCAGCCCTGCCAGGCTTAACTGTGGGTCCAGCGGGGCGTGTTGGGGAAACGCCATACGCCACAGCCGGGTTCGCTCCCGCTCGCCCGGCCGGGTGAAGTGCACCACGAACTGGAAGCGGCGCGTGAAGGCCTCGTCCAGATTGCCTTGCAGGTTGGTGGTGAGAACGACCAACGCCGGGCTGTGCTCCAGGCGTTGCAGCAGATAGCCGACCTCGAGATTGGCGTAGCGGTCGGTGCCGCGGCTCACCGTGCCCCGCTTGCCGAACACGGCGTCGGCCTCGTCGAAGAGCAACAGTGCGTTCGCTGCTTCCGCGTGGCTGAAGGCCTCGTCGAGGTTCTTCTCGGTCTCGCCGACCCATTTGGAGACGGTCTGTGCGAGATCGACCCTGACCAGATCCACTCCGAGGATGGCGGCGACCACCTCGGCGGCGAGGCTCTTGCCGGTGCCGGGCTCGCCGGTGAACAGGGCCTTCAGGCCGGGGCCGCCGTGCTGCCCACCGAAGCCCCACTCCTGGGAGACTTTGGGCCAGGCCCGGAACGCGGCGGCGAGCTCGCTGATCTGCCGCGCCTGCTCCGCGGGGAGCACGAGATCCGGAGCGCCACGGGCGGGTGTGCGGACATCGGCGATACGGCCCGGCAGGGCGGCCAGGACGCGGGCGACGGCTGCGTCCAGCGACATGCCGCCGGACGCGGCGAGCCGTACGGCTGCGCGCAGTTGGGCGGGCGACAGCCGGAAGCGGGCGGCCAGGTCGTCGAGGACATGAGGAGCCGGGCCCGCCTCGGTTGCGGCGCTGGCGGTGGCTGTGCTCCAGAGGTCGCGGCGTTCCTGGTAGCCGGGCTCGGCAGCGGACTCCTCCGCGTAGCGGCCCGAGGAGAGCAGACCGAGGGGGCGCCACGGCGTCTGCCCGGTCAGGACGACCGGGGTGCCCGACCGGGTCAGGATGTCGCAGACCGATGCCGCGGCCCATCGCGCGTCGGGGTCGTGGAATCGGTCGGAGGGCAGCCACAGCCCCGTGCCGAGGGCGGCCGCCGCCGCCAGGGCGCGCCCTGTGGCGGCCCGCACTTCGTTGGGGGTCCGGCACATCTCCAGGTCCGGCGCGTGCCGAAGCGCCAGCCCAGCCCGCTCGGCCACGGCGTACGCCGCGTCGGCCTGGCTGCCGTCCGGCAGCCCCCACAGAGCGGCGATTCCCGCGGGGTGCGCCCTCAGATGGGCAGCCAGCCGCTCGATGCGCTGGCGCGTCGGCCCGTCGAGCAGTCCGGGGAGAGGCGCGAGCATCCCGCCCGGGTCGTGCACTAGGAGTCCGGGATCGCCGAGGCCGTGCAGCAGGAACGCGGGCAGTTCGGGGCGGACGTGCAGCGAGCGCAGCAGATCGGCTCCGGAGGGCTCCGGCCCGCCGTACGATTCCGGGTCGCCGTCCTGGATCAGCAGTCCGAAGCGGCGCAGCCGCCCGTACGGTCCCAGCGCGGGCAGCCGGTTGCACCGCTCGGTGGGCGAGGGCGCCAGGACAGTGAGGATCAACTCGGCTGTGGGGCGCCGCTGGTCGAGATCGTCAAGGAGGTAGCCGAACAGCAGGGAGTGCTCGGGTGCGAGCGCCGGTGCGAGGCACAGCAGCAGCGCATCGCACTCGAAGGAGTCGAGGTCGGCCGCACGGGCCAGAGCGTCCAGTGGCAGTGAGATCCCCTCTGCGGCGGCCCGGCGGCGGAGTTCGTGCTCCGCCCGCGTCTGTGCGGCAGGCGGCTCGACGGGCTGGGACAACGGGTGCACGACGGCGGGGTCGGTGACGTCGAGGAGCAGACCGGCCTGCTCGTCGGTGACGCAGTACGGGGACAGCTCGGCCCCGGCGAGCAGCGCGGAACGCTTCGCGCGCCGGGCCGCGGCTGCCCGCAGCGCACGGTGGACGGCGCCATAGCGAAGGGCCAAATGGGCTGCCGCGGCGGCTGATCGGGTCTGCATGTCACCCTCCTGTGAAGACGACGGTGCGGCCGCCGAACCACGGCACGTCCGGCACGTCGGCGAGCAGCCGGTGCCGGTAGAGATCGGCATGGCGGGCGCCCAGCGGCAGACGTACCTCTACGGTGCTGTCGTGGAATGCCACGCGAGCCCCCAGGTCGGCGAAGCGCTCGAGGGCGTACACGGGGTCGGCGGCTTCGTGTTCCGACCAGAGTGTCCAGGCGAGATCCGCCAGTGCGACCGCGGCGGCCAGCGTCGTCGTGCGTTCGACCGCGGGGGCCTGCCCGGCGCGGACGGCCGGGCGCAGCTCGATCAGCGCCTCGTCGAACCGGGCGGCGCGGGATGCCTCGTACGTGAGCCGCCGGGCGGCCCCGACCAGCGCGTCGTCGTCCGGCCTTGAGCGGGAGTGAATCGGTGCGCCGATGTTGGTCCAGCACCGGCGCGGGCCCGGCACTCGTCTCAATCGCTCGCCCCGGGCGGGCGGCAGGTCGGTCACGAAGCCCATGCCGAGCTCGTCCAGAGCGAGCGTAAGACCGGCGGCCGTGGGGACGTCGGCCCGGGCGGGCAGCAGGACGACGGGTGTTCCGGCCAGTTCCCATGGCCGCAGCAGTTCCGCAGGCTGCTGCGCCTCCCACACCGGGTATAGACCGTCGACGTCCAGCAGGAGCAGCCGGTCCGGGGCCACCACGCGCAGCAGCAAAGGGCTGGTGGCCGTGTGCCCTTGGGCTGCCTGGAGTCCGAGCCTGGTGTCGAGCAGGGCCAGGAGCGGGCCGATGCGCCGTTCGAGATCCGGTGCGGTGGCGCCAGTGCCGGGTTCTGTCGGCGCTGTGCCCGCGAAGACGGCGACCGCGTGCGCGTCCTGCGATGAGCGCAGCCAGCCGTGCGCGGGCGGCGGCAGCACCTTGTGCGCGAGGCAGCCGGCGAAGGCCGCTCCGTCGGCGGCCTGCGCGCCACCACCGGTGAGGACGGCGGCCAGCGCCTCCAGATAGCAGCGGTCATGGAGCGGTGGCAGCAGCAGGAAGGGGAGCACACGGTCGGTGTCGGTGACCGTGCCGGACGCGGGGCCGGTGTGGTGTTGCTGTGCGCGGCCCGGGGACGGCGCCGAACCTGCCTGGTGTTCCTGTGACCGGCCGACGATCGGCGCAGGGTGGTCGGACTGTGCAGTGCGCGGGTCGATCTCGAGGCCGGTGGCCGCGCGCGTGATGTCCGTCCGCTCGTGCGGCATGCGGTGCAGGGCGGCCAGGAGGGCGACGGCGAGGTCGCCCGGGTCGGGATGCCCGGAACCGTCGGTCGCCCTGGGGGAGGCTCCGGACGTACCAGGGACCGGAGTTTCCGGGTCCCTCTGCGGGCCGGACTCGGGCGCGGTGCGGCTCGCCGCCGCGTCGAGGGCGCTCAGCAGGAGCAGCAGCGCGTCGTGTGGAAGCCCGGCCAGTACGGTGTCGAACGCCCCGCACGCGCAAGCCTCGTTGAGGAGGCCGACCAGCACGCGGTCACGGTCGAAGACTGACGGCGCGGGCGGCACGAGGGGTCCAGACCTGGGTGGTGCGCCGGCATCGGCGTCGGTAGGCGTACCTCGTTCGGCACCGGGTTCTGATCCGGCGGCATGGGCGGGCGACATGACACCCAGGACCGCTGGGCTCGCGTGCCCGCGGCGCAGGAGCTCCGCCGCGTCGGGACGGGATCCTGACGTACCGCTCTGGTCCGCCGCGAGCGCGGCCGCCACATGGAACTCGTCGAGCGTGGCGGAGGACCGTATGTGCACGGGGACGGTCACCTCGATGTCCTGCGGCACGAGGCCTGGACGCGGGAACGGGAGCTGCCCGGTGCCGGACAGGGGGAGGGGCAGGCCTCGGTGCAGTGCCCCGGCGAGATACGTCTCCAGCAGGCGGGAAAGCATCGCGACGGCACCGCGGGCCAGTTCGGACGCTTCCGGCCCCCAGCTCCACCCGTCGGTCCTGACCACGCGCACGCGGCAGTCGAGTACGGTGCAGCCGCCGAGTGCGGTGAGGAGTCCGCCGTCGTCGATTGTCGGCCCAGTGGGAAATGTCGTCATGCGGTCGCGCCTCCGTCCTGACGTGGTCGTACGTGACTGTGCGTCAGTTGATGACAGGCGCCGGTGCGTACTTGACCACTGGTCGTCCCCGGACGAAGACCAGGGCCTCGTCCGTCAGCGTGACGGCGCCATTGCCCAGTTGGGCCACACCGTTTGCGTCGAGGGTGGCGCGGATCTGCAGACTGGTCGTGGTGCCGGTGCCCCAATGGCCGGTCGGGTGGACCAGGGCGAGGACGGGGGCCTTGCCGTCGCCCGCGGAGCTGACGCTGAGTGATCCGGCGTTGAGCTGGACGGTGGGGGCGGTGCCGGTGACCGGCTTTGGCTCCGGCGTCGCCGGGGCGGCGACCGGCTTGCCGCCGGTGTCCACGTACCAGCGCCAGAACGCGGTCAGGATGGCGGGCGGCGCACTGAGCTCCGCGGCTGTGAGGAGCTCGGCCGGGACCAGGACGAGCCCGGACGCTCCCGGTTCGGCCAATGGAAAGACGCTTCCAGTCAGTTGTCCAACGGAGGACGGGGGAGCGGTGGCTGCCCGGGAGAGTGCCGCGAGCACATGGCCGGTGTGCTGGAGGTGGACGACCGTGACGGCCACTTTCGCCGGTTGCCCCGCCGATGGGGCCGGTATCGCGATTGCCATGACTGCTCTCCCTCGACACTGCCGTACGCACGGGCGTGGATGACGCTAATGAGGGCCCGGCCGGATCAGTCGGCCGGGCGTGTGGCCAGGACGAAGTAGTCGACAGCGCCCGGCAGTACGGTCGGACCGCCGAGCGTCCGGCTCGGGCCGAACCCGCCGTACCAGGCGATCAGACAGCTCAACCGGCGCCGGGAGTCCACCTCGCAGCGCAGCACCACGGGCAGCGCGCCGAAGCCGGATACCTCGACACCGCCTTCGGTGGGGGCTCCGTACGTCTGGAGCCTCGGCGTCACGCAGATGTGCAGAGCCATCTCGCCCGACTCCACCTGATCGGCCGTCACCGGATCGGGCAGCGGCAGGATGACGCCGTGCGTCGCCGTCCCGGACTGGACGAGGACGCTGCCGCTGACTAGAGGGCTGTCCACGACGCCGGTGACGGCCAGGCCCCCCGTGACCTTCACATCGCCGTGGATCTGAGTGCTGCCGTCGCCGAGGACGCGCAACGCCGGGGCGAGAGCACCGGCCGCGGTGAACCGGCCGATGTCCAGGCTGCCGTCCGCGCCGCCGATCCTGACCCCCACCTTCCCGGCCACCGGACGGCACTCGGCCGCCAGTTCCAGCGTGCCGCCGCGCGCGGACACCCGGTCGGCGAGGACGCCCGCGTAGCGTCGGCCGACCCCGTTCGCCCGAGGCAGTACCGCGGTGAAGCCGCCGTCCTGCCCGCCGACCCAAGTGACGAAGGAGAGCAGCACCCGGCCGCGGTCGCCGCCGCTCAGCCGGTCGGGTCCGGCGTCGGGCGCGGGCGGCTGCTGTTCGCCGAGGTCGAGCTCGTCGCCGGGGGCGCCGACCACGAGGAGGAAGCCCTCCGAGGTACGGGCGGCGGCACCGTCCGAGGAGCAGCCGCCGGAGAACACGGCGGCGCCACCCGTGGCGGCCTGGTCGCTCCACATGAGCAGGAGCGGGCGGGGGGAGTCGTCGTCCGGGTCGGCGATCACGAACCCCTGGTCGGGAGTGGAGAGTTCCACAGGGGCGGGCACCACGATCTCCCGGCCCGACGGGTCGACGAGCGTGCCGCTGGCGACGATGACCGTCTTGTAGACGTCGGAACCGGCCCGCGCGCGGACCGTCACCTCGAGGCCCGATGCGATCCCCCAGGTGTGCAGGTGCCGGTGGTGGCGCGCAGCGGCGTCGCGTTCGTAACGCACCACGGCTGACAGGTCGTCAGCGGCCAGGACCTGGCCCTCGTGGAATTCTGGCCGCAGGGGTGCGGGCATGGTCCGCTCCTTCTAGTTCTCGGTCGACTGCGGCAGGCAGCCCGTGAGGTCGAGGAGACCCAGCAGGAACCCCAGCAACTCGTCCGTCCTGGGCTCGTGTTCGGAGAGCCGGCCCAGCTGTGTCCGCCACTGCTGTTCCACCGGATCCGACAGATGGGCGCCGCGCCGTCCGGCCGGCACGGCCCGTACGACCTCGCAGCCGTCGAGCGTCACCTCGGCGATCAGCACCTCCGGGGCGCAGCCACCGGGGCAGGGGACGACGAGGAGCGAGCGGACGGCCGCGCGCAGATACGCCTCGAAGGCGCACCAGGCACCCATCTTGCGGAGCCGGTTGTGGTGCACGTCATTGTCGAGCGGTTTGCGCGGCACGTCGCACAGCAGCGCCGCGGGTGTGCGATCGCACAGATCTCCGTTGAGGTCGAGGCGGGCGGTGAGCCAGCCCGTGAGACCGTCCGCCGAAGGCCGTGTCTCCTCGCTCTGGCAGGCCGTCAGGAACTCCCGGTCATCGCCGAACCGGCGGTGCAACAGTGCGCAGAAGCGGTCCGACGGCGGATCGGGGACGCAGCCCACGGAGAAACGGTGACCCTCGCGTACGCGCGTGGGCACGCAGCCGACCGCCGTGCAGCCGTCGCCGGGATCGTAGGGGGCCGCGGGCTCGGCGAACTCCTCCTCGTAGCGCAGGAAGAGGCCGTACGTGCGCTCCGGCCCCGGCGGACAGGGGTCGGGGCAGCCGCCGCCCGAGGCACGGAACCCCCGTACCAGGGCGACGACATCCACGTCCTCGGCGCAGATCACCGGGATGTCGCTGCCCGAGCCGTCCACCGCGTGGCCCGTCCCGACGCGCACCACACCACGACTGCAGGAGTCGCAGCTGACGGCGAGTCCGCACAGGACCGCGCCGTGTCCTTCCCCGGATACGTAGCTCAGCCGGTTGTGGGCGCGGATGAGCCCGGTGGTCCAGGCGGCGAGCCGTCCAAGGTCGTCCTCGGTGAGCAGCTGGCCCGCGAAGAAGACCGGCCGGACGGTTCCACCCGCGCGGAATCCGGCAGGTGAGGCGAGGGAGGCAGTGGTGCCGCCGCTCTCACCGCAGCCGCAGCCGCAGCCGCAGCCGCAGTCGCGGCGGTCGGCGGTCTGGGTGTCGGAGGTGGTCATGGCCGCCCCTCAGGGGTCTCGCTGCCGACGGTCTCGCCGTCCTCGGCCGTGGTGTCCGTCCGCTCGACGGGTTCGGCCTCGGCGACAGCCTCGGCCTCTGCGCCTGCCTGGGCGACGGCTTCGCGTTTCGGGGACTGGCCGTGCAGGTGGTTGTCGATGAAGATCCAGCTCTCGAAGACACCGGACGCGCCCGCGGGCGTCCCGGAGGTGCGGGGGCCGGAGCCGTCCGGCGGCAGGAGCCCTGACCGGTGCGCGATCGGCCTGCCCGGCTGCGGTACGAGGCCGCCGGTGTGGGTTCCGTCCACCGGGTCGCCGCAGATGTCCAGGACGAACGGGGTGCGCAGCACCAGATGGATCCGGTCGCCGTCGTTGAGGTACTCGTGGTCGGTCTGGCGGATCGTGATCCTTTCCGCGGTCTCGGCGTCCGGCTTCTGAGTGACCAACTCGGTCTCCAGGCGCATGACGGTGCCGTGGACGCCCCGGCCACCGGTGACTTGGAACAGGTCGGCGATGCCCGGGTCCCATAGGGTCGCGGTGCGCACCGGGCGGGAGAAGTGGATCTGCAGGCCGTGCTCGCCGAGCAGCGTGCGGGCCTCCTGAGTCGTCAGCCGGTCGCCGTGCTGCCACGAGATGCCGGTGATCACGGTCGTGGGACGCCGCGCGAGCGGGCGGCGGACTTCGGGATGGATCTGCTCCGGGGCCAGTGCTCGGTCGGGGCGCAGGCCGTCCACGCGGGCGAGCAGGAGACCCGGTCCGATGACCCTGCCGTCACCGCACCCGTGCGTGTCCGCCGTGTTGTGTGCGGATGGTTCGCACGGGCACGGAGGGTCGCAGGGATCCACCCGCGGCGGCCGGATCGTCGCCCGCAGGGCGAAACCTTCGCGGATACGGGCGTAGGCGGTGCGCGGGAGGCCGTCGCAGGCCTCGGTGTAGACGGCGCGGACGCTGTCGACCGGCTCCTCGCAGTGATGGATCGTCAGGTACGCGATGACGTCGCGGCCGGAGCGGAGCTCGTCCAGGGCGTGGCCGCGGTCGTCCTCGTCGAGCATCCGCCACAGGTTGTGCCGCGGCAGGACGCCGCACGGCACCGTCAGCTCGTCGCCGTGCCGGTCCACGGCCACGCCGTCGCTCACCTCGATCCAGGGCTCCGCACGATCTGGATCGGGGCACTCGCCGGCGGGCGGCGGCACCGGGCGTGTCCACAGCCCGTAGGCCACGCCGTAGCCGTGCAGGGCGAGGTTGTGTAGGCGCAGCCGTGCGAGGAACTGCCCCTGCTCCTGGCGAAGGTCCTGCGCGGACAGCAACTGGCCGTGGAAGTACGTCAGCCGCCGCCGGCCGGTCCGCGGGGCGCTGTCACGCCCGGTCGGGGTAGCCGTCATGGTGTCCTGCCCTTCTTCTCGTTCTCGTGGGTGTGTCCGCCGGTGCCGTTGGCGTCGAGTTGTCCGCCGACGCCGCCCTCGTCGAGGGCCACCGTGCGGAGGCCCGCACCTGACGTGCCGTCAAGCAGGATGCCGCGACGCCCCGAACGGTCCGTCCCGAGCAGGGTGTCGGCGCCGAGCACGGCCAGGCCGGCCGGGGACGCCGTGGGACCGACGAGGAGGGTGTCCACGCCGACCGCGCTGCGTTCGCCGACGGTGAAGCCGAGTCCGCCGAGGGACACGGTCGCCGTGGTGTGTGCGGGGGAGAGCCGTTCGATCAGGTCGGCGGTGGTTCTGGCGATGCCGTGGAGCGACGCCGGACTCCGGGTGCCGGAGGCTGGGTGCGGGGGGACAAGTACGCGGAAGCGGAATGCGCTCCCGGTCAACGGGTCGTCGTCCGGGTCGCCGAGCGAACGCAGCGGCGACCCGCCCCGGCCCTCGCCGGTTCCCGCAAGCCGCGAGCCCAGGACTGCTGGGCCGCCGAGCCGAACCCGCGCCGTCGACCGTCCGAACAGCCGCACCTCGCCCAGGCGGGTGTCCCGGCCCACGGCGCCCCACGGCACGGCGGCCGGTTCCAGGATCGCCGGGCGCATCCCAAGGACGATCTCCAGCGCGAGCGCGAGCCCGCAGGGAGTGCCGCGCCGCCTGCGCAACTCTGGTGCTGCAGCGATGAGTTGGCGCAGTACGGCTGGAGAGAGCTGCGCGTTTCCCAGGTCCGGAGTCCCGGGCCGGGACCTGCTCCCGAGGCCACCGCCGGAGCTCGCACCCGGGGCGGGGTTGGGGTCGGGGCCCAGATCGAGGCCGAGCAGACCCGCGATCCAGGGCAGCACGCCATCGGGCACGCCGGCCGGGTCGAGCAGCGCGGGAGCCCGTTCCGTCGCCCGGTCGAGGGTCTCGACCACCGAGTCGAACAGCGAGAGAAACCGCTCGGTGAAGTCGTCGGCGGTGGGATCCTCGCGGTAGACGGCCGGGAGCAGGTCGGCGGAAGTGGCACGGGGAAGGTCGAGCCGCAGCTGCCGCACGGCGGGCCCGGGCCCGGCCGTGTCGCTGCGGCCGAGCAGCAGCCGTACGGCGAGGTACCGGCCCGGCGGCTGGTCCACCAGGACGTCGTAGGACGGCCCCACGACCGTCTGCCAGTCGTCGGGCCCCGGCGCGGCCTCGGGATCGTCGCCGGTGGTGGCCAGTTGGACGACCAGTGCGCTGCCCGAGGGCACGTCCGCGTCGACGCGGACGCGGTGCCAGCGGCACCGGGAGATGCCGCTGTCGAGCGGGACGGTGACCAGAGCCGCCTCGGTGACGCCGGAGGGAAGGACCAGCGCGTCGCCTTCCTGGACCGGTTCGGGGAGAGGTGCGGCGGCTCCCGCGGCCGGGCACCAGCCCGAGGCGGAGTCCAGGAGCAGGTACGCGGGTGCATCGGCGCGGATGTCCATGGGTCACCTCCCTTTCTGCGCGGTGGTGTCGGCGACGACGGAGGCCGTCACCCGTCCGACGCGGATCAGCGCGTGCGGCGGCAGTGGCGTATCGGCGCAGGGCCGCACGGGTAGGCCGTCCACCGTGAGTGTCAGCAGCGGCACTGCTGTCACCGCGCCGTCGGTGAGCAACCGGCGCAGCAGCGTGGTGTGGACGAGTGGCCCGCCGAAGGGCCAGCCGTCGCCCGCGGGGCCTCCGCCGAGTGGATGTAGGAAGCGGCGCAGCTCGCCCTCTGCACGGCGTACGGCCGCGGCGCGGTCGGCGCCCGCCTCGAGCGCCAGCTCGATCCGGGCGTCGACTCGGACATAGCGGGGCGCGGCGGCGACAACGGTGATGCCGGTCGGGGCGAGGGTGTGCGTCAGATGATCCGTGACGGCTTCGAGGTCTCCGGCCGTGGGGAGTGGCGCACCGGTGGTGGCGGGGTCCTCGTCGGGCGGTACCAGGTAGACGCCGACGATGCCGGGCAGCCGGGCGCCGGGATGGTCCGGGTGATGCCCGGGTACGGCGTGGGCGCGGGCTATGCGGGCGCCCGGGGCGCGCATCGCGAGGAGCGCGTGGTCCGCGGGAGTGACGGCCCGCCCGGCGGTGCGGATCTCGGCGGCGCCGCGCCGTACGGTCGCGCCGAACAGTTCGGTGTCCGAACCGCCGGTCCCGGGCAGCGGGTTGGACACCGCTGCCACGCCCGGTACGGCGGTACGCAGCACGGTGGCCGCGTCCGCCGCCACGGCACCCTGCCTGCCGCCGCCGGTGTGGTAGCTGACGGCCCGTACGTTGCCGACGCCGGGCGGCAGCGCGACGCCGTGCACCCCGTCGCCGAAGATGAGGACGCCGGTCTCGGCGTCGAGGGCGAACACCCGGTCGGCGGGGCCCGCGAGGGCCAGGTCGGTCACCTCGCGCCACACGGGCACCGGGCCCTGCGCGAGGGGGGATGGGGCGGCGTCGGGGAAGAGCGGTGCGGCGGGGTCGTCAGCGACGGTGACGGTCAGCGAACCCGGGACGACGGGCGGCGTCGCCACCCGCAGCCGCACGCCCGTGCCACCCTCCAGTTCCCGGGGCTCCAGAGGTACGGGGCTCAGCACTTCGTCGCGAACGGTCCGTACGGCTGAGGCGAGCACCGTATGCGGCAGGGCGGCGACGAGCCGCGGCGGCTCCGCGTACGACCCTCCGGTGAGCCGCACGCGCAGCCAGCGGGCCTCGGGCAACTGGGCCCCGCCCGGCGGGTGGCCCGGCCGCCAGCCGGCGGGCAGCCGCAGCTGTACGGTCCCGGTGCCCGAGAGAGCGCCGGTGTGGTCCACCAAGACGTAGACCGGCCGGAAGGTGTCGCCGTCCAGCACGGACCAGTGCAGTTCCGGCGGGGGCGCGCCGGGCGGCGCGACGGCTCCCCGCGCGGCGGCGGCAGGACCACCGGGGCGCGGGGCCGCCACGAAGGCGAGCGAGAGCCCGCCCTCGAGGTCCTGCGGTGCGGTGAACCCCAGCCAGAGGGCCGAACCGGCAATGCCCTGTGCGCCGAACGGGAGGAAGCCCTCGGCGGCGGGACCCTGCCCCGGCGTCACCTCGTCCACGGGCCCCGGCAGAGCGCCCGTCGCCGGGCGGCCCACCGCCAGGAACGCGAGCTCTGCGGGCGACACCCACATGTCGTCCACGGTCTCGAGGACCACCTCCGTGCCGTCCTCGCCGGGAGCGCCTGCCTGGAAGCCCGCGGGCACCTGAACACCCGGTCCGGCAGCGGCCGTTGCCGTGAGGCGCAGCAGTACCTGGGCGGGCGAGGCGGGCAGTGGGGAGACCCCGGCGATCCGCAGATGCTCGACGAGCAGCTTCGCGGGCAGCCGGTCGACGCGAGCAGCCACCGCCTCGGCCATCAGAGCGAACAGCCGCAACAGCGCGTCCCCCGCGTCGTCGGGACCCGACCCGGTCCAGTCGGGGGTGAAGCCACCGACCCGCGCGCGCAGCGCGGCGACCAGGTCCTCCCGCGCGACGCCCAGCGGCACCGGGCGGCCGTCCGCGTCGAGCAGCGCGGTGCGCGCGGCACCGGCGGAGAGCGTCCACCACGGTTCGTCCGCGCAGGGCGCGAGCCTCGCGGAGGGATCGATCGCGGCGGGACGGCCGGGGTCGTGGGCATTCATGCGCGGACCTCCCGTGGAGCGGCACCGGACGGCGGCGCGGTGCACACCAGGACCTCGACGGGGCCGGGGAGCTCACCGGCGCGCAGCGGCAGATCTCCGCAGGACTCGTAGGGGCCTTCATCCAGGGCCACGGCGACAGACCGCACCGGGGTGCGATCGCCCGCCGCTGCCAGAGCGCGTTCGGCCGCGCGCAACAGCGCCGAGGGGCGCAGCACACCGCCGAAGGGCCAGCCGTTGCCGTCGCCACCGGTGAGGGGGTCGAGATGGCGGCGCAGTGCCGCGTCGAGGAGTTGTCGGCGGACGGTGTCCGCGGCGAGCGTGACGCGGACACGGACCCACCGGTAGCGCGGCGGCGCGACGAACACGCCGGCGCCGAGGAGGCGTGCGGCCGCGAGGCGGCTGTAAACGGCGGCCAGTGCCCCGGGGTCGGGCACGGGCAGCGGTACGGCGTCGGGCGCGGCGCTGTCGCCGGGGGCGCGCGGTACCCGGGGGACGACGAGGGTGGTCACGGCGCCGGGCACGGTCCGGCCCGGGTGCGCGGGGTGGGCGCCGACCAGTGCGTGGGCGCGGGCGACGGCGACGCCGGAGGTGGAGAGGACGAGTTCCTCGTGGTCGGCGGCGGTCACGGCGCGGGTGACGACGGCGAGCGCGGTGGCGGCCCGGCGCCGCGCGGCCGCCGGGGTCTCCGGCTCGGCGCCGCCCTCGGACGGCACCAGGGCGCGCGCGGTGCACGGCGCGTCGGGTGGTTCGGTGTCCAAGGATCCGCCGGTGAACACCCAGTCCCCGGGCAGAGCTTCCTCCCCGGGCGCGCGCCCCGGTCGCGGCCTGGCGAACGTGGCCAGCGCGGGGAAGGCGAGCAGCGCCGCAGGCACGGCAGCACGGGCGGGGACGCTCACGGCGGGGTCCGCGCCGCCGTTGCTGGACGGCCCGCCGCCCAGCCGGTACTCCGCCCACAACACGGCCCCGGACCCGGGGCGACCTGGCCGGGGGATCTGACCGGTCAGGCCGTCGCCGAAGCGCAGCGCCCCGAAGGCCCGGTCCAAGGTGAACACCCGGTCCAGCGGGCCGCTGAACGCCAGATCCGGTACGGCCGTCCAGTCGTAGGCGCGACCGCTCCCGGCGTCGTCGGACTCCCACAGCGCGAAACGCCCGACATCGATCAGCCGCCCGGCGGCGTCACCCGGCAGGATGACGGCGAAGCCGGGAAGCGGTGGCCGGTCGGTGAGTTGGGCCACCACGGGCCCGTCGACGCTCTCCTCCAGACGGACGCGTTGCGCGTGGTGCGCGGGCACGGAGTTGGGGGAGAGCCGCAGCAGCCGAGGCGGTGCGGCGAACGTCGCGGCAGGCGTGGCAAAGACCAGTTCCCGCTCGGCCCCCGCGGCCGTAGCCGGCAGCGTAAGCCGGACAAGACCGGAGCGGCGCAGCCCGCCGGTCCCGTCCACCACCGCCGCGGCCGGTAGTGGGCTGACATCCCCAACAGGCCCGTAGTGCCAGAGGAGTTGAACCGGTGGCGGCACATCGGGCACCGCCGCCGCGGTCCAGCCGTCGGGTGTCCGGTTCCCGGTCCACGGCCCCGCCGGCTGCTCGAGCGCGAGCAGGAGCGAGAGCGTTCCGCCGTCCGGGAAACCGTCACCGGAAACGGAGAGCCGTACGCGGATCCGCGCGGGACCGACGTGGGCGCCGGCCAGCGGCACCGGGCGTCCGGCGGCGAGGTCGGCGGTGTGATCCCGCACGCCGTTCGCGTCCCGCACCGACAATCCGGTCACGCTCACCGGCAGTACGTCCAGATCGTGGCCGAGGTGGAAGCTGGTCCCGCGCCCCGGCTCACGGCTGAACGAGGCGCCTTCCCGGATCCGCAGCCGGGTGCCGGGCTCCTGCGGGACGATCTGCAGCACCGTCACCGCGGCCGTCGCGGGGGCGGGGCCCGGCACGCCGAGGAGCCGGAGCACCGCGTGCACGACCGCGTCCGGGACCTGGTCGAGCCGGTACACCTGCTGCTCAAGGAGATAGGCCTGGAGGTCGAGCAGGGTCATGCCGGGGTCCACAGGGGCGTGCAGGGTCCAGCGGCCCGAGGAGTCAGCAGGGATCCGGGTGCGGACCGCGTCCACCAGATCGCCCCAGGTCAGATCGTCGAGCCGCAACGGCGTCAGGGTCATGAGGAGTCACCCCCGCCGGAGGGTCCGCTGGCCCCGAACGCGCCCGCGCCGCCCACAAGGCCGGAGCCGCCGTCGAGGTAGTAGGGGAAGACCAGCGTCTCGTGCCGCCCGGTCGCCCTGACCCGGTAGTCGACGAAGACCGTCACCCGCCACTCCTCGCCCGGCTGAGCCTGCGCCCGTACGTCGTCCACGGCCGCCCGAGGCTCGAAGTCGCGGATGGCTACCCGTATCGAGTCCTCGAGCTCGCGCAGAGCGCGTGAGCTGCCTGGTGCGAAGACCAACTCGGGTGCGCGGGTGCCCAGTCCGGGACGCATCACCCGTTCACCGAGCGCGGTACGCACAAGCACCAGCAGGCAGTCGCGGACGCTCTCCTCGCCGGCCGCGTACGCGAGGCGCCCGGAGGCATCCGGCAGCAGCGGGAAGCGCCAGCCCTGGCCGAGGAACGCCTCCGCGCCGCCGGGCGCACCGCCGGTCACGGCCCCACCTGCACGGTCGTCGACATCGGCGGGACACCCGGTGCGGCGATCGCCGGAAGGGTTGCGCCGACCCCGGGGACCGTGTGGGTGTGCGCGGTGAACCAGGGCAGGAACCTCTCCCACGCGACCGCGTGGTCCGAGGCACCGCCGCCCAGCTTCACCTCCGTCGTTTCCAGCGTCACCGAGCTGCCGCTGATCTTCACGGGATGGGAACCGGCGCTGATCTCCACCGAGCCGTCGGCGGTCACCGTCACCTTGCCGCCGGACGCGGTGCTCACCACCACCGAGTGGTTCGCGTCGTCCAGTTCGATGCGGTGCCCGGCAGACGAGGTGAGCCGCACGGCCTCCGTGCCGGAGCTGTCGTCGAGGGCCAGTTCGTGGCCGTGTTTGGTCCGCAGCAGCTTCTCGTCCCGGCCGCCGGAACGGTCCGTGGGCGGTTTGTCGACGCCGTTGTAGAGGCAGCCGATAACGATGGGGAACCGCATGTCGCCCTGGTCGAAGGCGACGAGCACCTCGTCGCCCTTCTCCGGCACGAAGCTGGCCCCGTATCCGTTGCCCGCGTAGGGCTGTGCCACCCGGCACCACTCGAAGATCGTGGCTCCGTCGAACCAGGGCAGGCTCAACTGCACCCGGCACTCCTTCTCCGGGTCGTCCTCCACCCGATCCACCACACCCGACATCACACCGAAGTACTTCTTGCCGACAGCCGATCCCGGCATTCCCGTCATCGCCTGGTCACCGCCCCTCGGACGTGCGTCGTGCCTCGAACGAGGTGAAGAATCCAGAGGAGTTGAAGGAGTGTGTCACCTTGGTCGTGTAGTAGGTGCCGCCGAACCTGCTCCCCACCCCGCCGATCCGCAGCGAGTCGCTGGGCACCAGATCGGGCAGGCCTGCCAACTGCCCCGTACAGGTGACGAACTGGTACGACTTGTCGCGCAGCACGCTCACCGCCAGGGCCCGTGCCTCCGGCTCGGAGCTCACCGGACGGTCCACGATGACCTCTTCCCGGTCGCCCATCTCCTCGGCGGCCGCCGAGGGACCGCTGCGTCCGGCGTCGCGCTCCGCCTGCAGATCCGCCCGCGTCGCGCTCGCGACGATCGCCTTCTTCGTCCGGGGGTTCCAGCCGCGCACCGTCACCTTGGCGACCTGACCGGCCAGTTTCAGGGTCGGACGGAACGAGATCAGGTTGGGCTCCGGGGAGGTCCTGGACGCCTCGCCCTGTTCCGCGCGTCCCGACCGGGCGCCTTCGGCCAGTACCGCGTACCAGAGGTCGAACGTGTGCGGCTGCCGTTTCGTCGAGCCCGCCCGGCCGTCGGCTGGGCAGACGAAGAACAGAGTCTCCTCCCCGCTCCCCGGGTCAGGCGCCACATAGAGCTCCCGATCGATGCCCTTCGCCCGCTCCAGCAGGAAGGCCACATCGTCCTGGTTCTTCTGCACCACCAGCGGATGCACCACGCCCTCCTCCTCGGCCACCACCTCCAGGCCGTGCCGCTCCGCGATCTTGTTCACGATCTGCCAGTCGGCGAGGTTCAGGAACTTCTTCTCGTCGCCCGGCAGCGGCTTGCGGTCCTTCATCTGCGTCGTGCGGTCCTGGCAGGAGACCTGCAGCGTCGGCGGACCCGACGAGGGGAAGTCCGGCTGGACCGTGGTGACCTGGCCCTTGGCCACCACGGGTGGCTTCTCCTGCCAGGCGTATCCGAGCCGGACCTCCACCGACTGTCCGGCGGCGAATTGCTTTGCGTCGTCGAAACGCAGCCGCATGGTCAGCTCGTCCCAGTTGCTCAGCGTCAGCGAGAGTGTTCCGGTCTTGTCCAGCTCACGGACCACCTGGATGTCGAGCAGCGACTGATTCAGCTGTTCGGTGAACTCGGCGTCGCCCATCTTGATCTTGAAGCAGGGGGCGTAGGTGTCCGCCGGCAGGGGCGTCGCGGTCGTGTTCCGTGGCAGTGCCATCACCCTCGCTCCCGTCCCAGCGCGGGAACGACGAGTGCCATGCCGGGGGTGAGTGCCCGTGGATCGGCGAGAGCGTTGGCGGCCGCCAGCTCCCGCCAGCGTCCGGAGTCCCGGTAGACCGCGGCCGCGATGGAGGAGAGCGTGTCGCCGCGCCGTACCGTCCAGACCTTCTCCACGGTCGGTGAGCTCTGCCCCGTCGCGAGTTGCTGCTCCTTGGCCGCCCTGAACTCCTTGAGCGACAGCGACACTTTGGCCCGGGTCGGCGTACCGTCCCGGTCGAACAGCACGTAAGTGATGGCGAGACTGTCGACCACGCCGGTGAACGAGGGATTGGCACCCCAGGCGAAGGTCACCACGGGCGGTGCATGGGTCTTGCCCTGCCGGAGCGTCAGTTTCTGGAAGGCGTCGAGCCATTTCCTCTGCACATCGCGGTCCGCGCGTACCGGCTCCTCGGCCGCGTCGACCAGCGCGTTCAACTTGAGCGTCCGCGCGCCGCCCCGGACGAACTGCATCGGGGGCGCGTCCAGGCCCGGGATGCCGATCTCGGCGAACGTCACCGCCTTGGAGACGGCGTACTCCGTGGGATTGATCGGCAGCGTCAGCAGCGGGGTTGTGGGCCCCGACACGGAACCGAGCGGGTGGACGCTCAAGGTCGCCAGCGTCGGTGCCGCACCCCGTCCTGACGAGAGGCCGGGCAGCGGAAGCATCAGGCACCCCCGAAGCAGCCGGCCGCGGACTCGCCGGAGGAGTCCCGGCCGCCTGGCCCGTCACCGGTCAGGGACGCCTCCCGGGCCAGCAACCGGTCGCGGGACTTGGCGTCCTCCTGCCGCTGCGACCACTCACGGATGTGCTCCGCGAAGAGCCGGGCGAAGACTGCCGTGTCATCGCCTCCGACCTCGAAGTCGACAGAAAGGTGATGGATCGTTAGCATTTCAATCTCCCCAACCCGTGCGAACCCGTTCTCACGCCCTGCGGCGCGGCTGCCTGCGGTCGGTCTCTCGTACGTCACCCAAGAGCCGCCACCGCCTGCTCCACCGACACGAGACCTTCGTGCGCGATCTCCAACTGCTCGACAGCCACTTCGTTGCGCTCCGCGTGCAGATCGGGGCCCGTCCACTTCGAGGCAAGGCCGCCGCGGAAGGCCCACACCGCACCGGGCAGGCCGGCCGCGTCCATCAGCAGCACCGCGCCACTGCGGCGCGCACCCAGCGGATTGCTGAGCCCCGCCTGGTACCAGGCCCACAGACTCGGCCCCCGGGCCACCCCGCGGTGCAGCACGATCCGGTTCCAGGAGTGCCGCACCGGGAACTGCCGGACCCGGTCGTTGACTCCACCCTCCGGATACGCCGTGACCTCCAGCTGCGCGCCGAGCCCGGCGACCTGCTGGAAGGCGCCCTGCGCGGTGAGCGACAGCAACGCCGCCTGCGCGGGCGGCAGATAGGCGGCGGCCGGGCCAAGGACCACCAGGAACCGGAACTTCGGCAAAGGCTCGGTGAAGAACTCCAGCGCCCGCTCGGTCATCCCTCCACCACCTCGAGTCGGTCCCGCCGGCCCATCAGGAGCCGGACGGCGATGAATTCCATGGGGGCGGCCGGAGCCACCTCCACCTGGCAGATCAGCTGCCCGAGGGCCATGAGCTCCGGAGGGTTGAGCCCTTCGTCACACCTCACCCGGAAGGCCTCCGCCGGCCGTTCCCCGGCCAGGGCGCCCGCCTCGAACAGGCCGAGCAGAACCTCGGTGAGGCCCTGCACGAGCAGCAGCCGCAGACCGGGTGAGTCGGGCTCGAAGAGCAGCGGTTCGGCCACGGCGCGGGCCGCCCGCACCAACCGATGGACCAGCCTGCGGTGGGCGATGAACCAGCCGTCGCCCACACCCCCGGCCCGCAATTGCGGCACGGCGGTCCGGCCGCCCCACACGAGCGGACCCCGGCCGGCCGGGCAGCGAAGCAGATTGGCGCCCGACGCGTAGACAGCCGCTTCCTGCTCGGGGCGCAGTACATGGGCGAGGTCGACGACGTCCTCGAGGGCGGCGTTGGCCGGGGTCGCGAACACGCCCCGCTCACGGTCAAGGCGTGCCGCTGTTCCGGCGACATGGCCGGAGGCAGGCACCGTACGCAGCGCCGACGGAGTGGCGGCCAGCGGATCGGGCACACGCAATGGTGGCCAGTGCACAGCGCAGGCCTGCAGTCCTGCTGTGTCGTGGCGTTGTCGCAGGGCGTCCATCCAGACGGTGGTCCGCAGCGTCGCCGCGGCGGGGTCGGAGACCCAGGTGCCCGTGAAGGGCGGGTCCAGCAGGGCCAGTCGGTCGAGCGCGGCCGCGCACTCCTCGACCAGCAGATCGGCCAGCTGGTCTCGGTGGCCCTCTCCGACCCCGGAGCGGTCCAGATCGGGCAGCGCGAGCAGAGCGGGTTCCGGCAACTCAGCCATGGCCCGTACGGCCTTGGTGTAGGCGTCGGCGAGGGTCCCGCTGTCATCTGGGCTGCCGGGGGCGGGAGTTCCTCCCGTGAGGGTGGCCGTGTGCGTTCCCGCGTGGGCCGCCCCTGACCGGTCGGCGGGTGCGGGGCCGTCGGGGAGCAGCCGGACGAGCCGGGAGAGCGCCGCCACGGCGTCGGGGAGTTCGGGGGCGCGCAGCCAGCCGAACGACTCGGGAGACTCACCGGGTGCGTCGATTCGCGCGAGTACCTGAGGGTGTCCTGCGCCTGCGCCTCCGGCCGGACGGTGACGGACCGTCACCCGGGTTCCGTCGGCCCAGCCGCCCGGCGATGCGGCTGCGATGCGGCAGCCTGCCTCAGGGGCGAAGGGCGAGGGCGCCCCGGCCGGCCAGGCGGCCGCGGCGGAGGTCGGCCCCGCCGGCTCCGTCCGCAACACCCACAGCGCGCTGCCGCCGTTGGCGAAGAAGCCCCGGATCGCGTACGGCAGATCGAGCGCGCTGTCCAGGCCGCCGAAGACAGCCGTGTAGGCCGCCCAGTCCGTGACGCGCACAGGGGCGGCCAGCGGGCCGCGCCGGGTGCGCCCGGCGAAGCAGGCCACATCGGTGCGCAGGGGCTGTACCGGATCGGCCGCGGCGAGGGCCGTCGCGGTCAGTCCCGGCAGCGACGGTCCGGCGGGCAGGGGCGGTTGTGGAGCGGATGCGGGCACGGCGGTCTCCGGGTCACACGTCGATCTGGAGTGCTTCGACGCAGAGTTCTAGGGTCTCCATCGCGATCTCGTTCTTGGTCGCGCCGAGTGAGGGGCCGGTGTACTTCACCGGCCAGGCGCGGTCGAAGTTCCAGCGCATGACTTCCTGGCGGTTCTCGTCGAGAAGCATGATCGACCCGGTGGCGCGCAGAGTCTGGCCGTTCATCGACAGCTTGACCCAGTTCCAGAAGTCCGGATGGCCGGTGATGCCGCGCTTCAGGACCAGGTTGGAGTGTTTCGTGAGGCCCGTCTGCTTGGTCACACGGTTGTTCTTGTCGCTGCCGTTGCGGTACTCGATCGGCTGGATGTCCACGGTGAGCCCGGAGACCTCGGTGAAGGACGCCTGCACGTCCTGGCCGTCGGGGGCGACCCCGGTGACCTGAACGAGGAAGTTGTAGACGCCGTACGGATCGTTGCGCGTGATGGGTGGCACAGCCGACCCCTCTCTTCTGCGGCGGCTGCCGCGTTATCGGTGTCGCGGCGCGGGCGTTGTTCAGGTCGCGATCGATTCGCGGGTCGCTTGCTGGATCCGCACTATCACGAACTCGGCCGGGAAGACGGGGGCGACCCCGACCTGGCAGATCAGACGGCCTTGCGCGAGGTCGTCCTCGGTCATCGTGGTGCGGTCGCAGATGACGTAGAAGGCCTCTTCCTCGGTGGCGCCGGGCAGCGCACCGGATCGCCAGACCCCGGCCAGGAAGCTGCTGATGCTCTGCCGGACCGAGGCCCACAGTTCCTCGGCGTTGGGCTCGAAGACGACCCACTGAAGGCCTTCGTCGAGTGACTCTTCGATGAAGAGGAAGAGCCGCCGGACGTTGACGTATCGCCATTGGGCTTCGGCGGGCGGTGCCAGGGTCCGTGCCCCCCATACCCGTTGGCCCAGATTGGGGAAGGCCCGAAGCACGTTGATCCCGACGGGATTCAGGGTGTCCTGCTCACGCCGTGTGATGTCGGCGGCCAGGCCCGAGCCGGGGACGATGCCGCGCAGCACGATGTTGGCCGGGGCCTTGTGGACCCCTCGCTCCAGGTCCGTCTTGGCGTATACGCCGATCATGTGCCCCGACGGGGGCGCCTGTGCGATGCCGTCGCCCGCTGGATCTGGCACCTGGAGCCAGGGGTAGTACAGCGCTGCCCGGTCAGTGGACAGCGGTGCACGGAAGGTCCTGATGTCTTCGAGGTTGGCCGCGGGAGGGCCATCGAATACGGCGAACCGGTCGCCGAGCAGCTCGCAGTGGGTGGTGAGGCCTTCCAGGACCGTCTCGTCCCAGACACCGGGCACGGCGCAGATGGAGACCTCGTCGATGTCCTCGAGCGCCTGGATGCCCGTACGGTTCCCGCTGCCGCCGTCCACGCCGATGTAGGAGGCGGCTGTGAAGGTTCCTGTCCCGTCTGTGAGATTCAGGGTGGCGAGTGGCAGGTTCGGATCGGTCCTGGAGACAAGCTTGCCCAGGAACGGCAGCGGGGCGGCGCCGATCGTGAGGGTGAGCAGCGCGTCCGGATTCGCGGCGACGGCTGTTTGGAGCTCCGCCAGGGTTGCGGTCGGCGGGTCGGGCTCCGAAGGGATCGTCAGGGTATGCGCCGGTACGCCGGTTGGTTTGTTGACGATCTCCAGCCGGAACCTCACCAGCCTGAGGGTGTCGCCCGCGATGGCCGCCGGCGCGGGCGGGCGGTCCAGGGTGAGCGAGAAACTGGTCGTCTTGGGAGGGCCCACGACCGTGTTCTCCGTGGGAGGGCCCACGACCGTGTACAGACTGGGGTCGCGTGTGGTGTCGGTGGGGATGAGGAGGACGGTGTCTTTGTCTTTGATCGCGCCGGGACTGGCGAGCGTCACGGTGTTCGGAGGGCTGCCCGCGGGCGGTGCGACGACATTCAAGGCGGCACCCCGCGTGAGCTGCAGCAGGGCTTTCAGAGTGTTGCCGTGCTCACCCTTCTGCCGTGCCTGCGCGGTGAGGACCATAACGGCCGCCGCCGGCGGCACGGGATCCTCTTCAATAGTCGCGGAAGCAGCAGTGCTGTCGGCCGGGGGCATGACCCGCTTGACGTAGAGCAGTTGGCCGCCGTTGTCGAAGAAGCCCTTCACTGCCAGCGGCAGAAGCCACCAGCGTATTTTCTTCCCGTTGGCGGTGAGGACATCGGCGTCGCTCGGCCGGGGCAGGAAGCCGCCGAAGAGGCGATGGAAGTCCTGCAGACTGGTCACTAGCTTGGGCTTGCCCGAATCCGGGCCCCGAGCGGTCACCCCGACCATGCCGGCGGTGCTGGTGCCGACCCCGGTGATGGGCCTCGGACCGCTGGAGATTTCCTCGACAAAGACGCCTGGGCTGAGATATTGGGGCATCGGGGCTTCCTCCGCTACGGGATCTCGATGAGCTGCTCGGTACCGCGGATGTCCTGCGCGGTCAGATGGACCGACGCCTCGGGGCCGCCGGCCTGGCCGGGAGCCGCGAGCGCCGTGACCGTGAACCACTCGGCCTCCGGTTCGGCCGGGTTCGCCGGGGGCAGCTGCGGCTTGCTGCCGACCAGCCGCAGCGGCAGCCGGAAGGTGCCGTCCCATGCCGTGGCCGCGTACTCCATCCAGTCGGCGACCCGCGGGACGTGGCCTGGGTCCGCGCGGGCCCGGCCGGAGACTGCAGCTCCCGCCACGGCCGCGCCCGGGGCCCCGCCACGCCGCACTCGCCCGCGCAGCAGCCTGGTCCCGGGCGGGAACGGGTAGGCGGGCAACGGATACAGCCGTACGCGTGTCACCGGAGGCGCCGCGGACGCCGGGGCGTCGAACTCCACGCCGGCCGGGTGCTCGGCGGCCAGAAGATACGGCGAGATGAGCCGGATACGCAGACGCTGCACCGCGCCAGGAGCGGGAGCCGGATGCGCACTCGCCAGGGACGGCAGTACGACCACACCGCTCGGAGTGGTCACGACCGGAACATCGTCCTCAGCGGCCCATCGCCCGCCGGTCAGGAGCCGTTCGACCACGGCGGTGACCCGTAGAACGGGCGCGCGCCCGGTGAAGGCGTCCAGCGGGAGCAGACAGACCGGTCCCGCCGCGATCCGTACGGTGTCCACCGCCGGTCCACCGGCCCTCATGGGCGTACTCCCGCGATCTGTCCGACGTCGACGGCACCGCCGGTGACGGCGGAGTCCGTGGTGATGTCCCGGGAGGCCAGATTGACCACCCTCACCTCGTAGTTGAGGGAGAGCCGGTACGGCTGCGCGATCGCCCACCACACCTTGGCCCGCTCGTCGAGGGACAGCGGGGCCAGGCGCAGCGTCAGCGGCTCCCCGGCGTCGGCCACACTGTTGCTCTGCGCGGCCGCCACGAGCTGTGGGGCCTGCAGGATGGCGTGGTCGTACAGCGCCCGCATCGCCGAGCCGAGTAACCGCTGTTGTGCGTCTGGGGTTTTGCCGGTTGGAATGACCAGATAGCGCAGCAACAGCGCCATGTCGGCCCTGCGGCGCTCCTGCAGGATCGCGCCGCTGACCGGATCCTCGACGACGGTGCGGCGCGGAGGCCGGTTGCGTGTGCTCGGATCCTCGGTGACCTCGTAGAGGAAGAGCTCGAGACCGAGCGTTCCACCGCCTCCGCCCTGCTGTTGCCCGACGAGTTCGACGAGACGCACCTGAGCCGTGGGATCGGACTCGTGCACCGCGGCGGTGAGCACCTGCAGCAGGATGTCGGACACATCGGCGATCACATCGGGACTGCCCACGGCGATCACCCCCTGATCGTGCGGCTGCGGCACGTATGCGTCCCGACAGCTGCGGGCCGGACCGGTCAGCTACCACCGAGGCTAGGCGTGGGGCGCATCCCGGTTCTTCCGGGAAATCCCTTGCATCCCCCTAGGCTTGGTGCCGCACGTGGGTGATCGGGTGGGCTGTGCGGCACCGGAATGCGGGCTGGTCGGACTGCGCTTGGAGCCCGGGACGGCAGGGGTTGAGTCACAGAGCTACGGCCAGCTGCCGTACGGCTCGCCACGCTCGACGAGCGACGGCCAGCGGGGAAGGCGTCGCGTTCGTGGACGCCGACATCGCTCTGTAGACGGTGATTGCCGCCGCCCACAATCCTGTTACCCACCGACCTGTTGTCGCCGAGTTCACGCTCGCTCTGTGGCTGGCCCTGATCGACCTCCTGGATTTGGTTGATGTGTGGTAGGCGGAGAACGACCACGATGGTGCCGCGCGTCGCTTGGTGGAGAGCGTCACGGTGGGGGACGTTGACGCGGCGGGGCGGGCGGTACTGCAGAAACTGGCGCTCATCCAGGGGGAGGCGAAGGAGGACAAGGTCTGGTACGGGCCTCGACTGACGCCGGTTCAGGTGCTGCTCCTGCCGCAACGGGCCAATCTTGGCAACGAGTTCAGTAATCACATCGGGCGTCAGTCCAGTGATCCGCTGGCTTCCAAGGAGCTCTTTGAGAGCGGCCGCTGATCGGGTGCCGGCGCTGGCGGCAGATGCGGGCGAGGCCCCTGGGGTGTTCTGAGAGGTGCTTGACGTCTCAACTCTTCACCTGAGGGGTCCCGTTGGTTCCCTATCCTGCCTGTGGATGGAGAGTTGCTGTCCCAGGGCATGGTCTGGCCCGTATCCTGCCTGGCTCCTTCCGGGGATGCCCTGAGTGCGATCTGTCGGCTGTACGCGGGGCTGTGCATCTGCCTCCGGGCGGGAGCCGTGTCCGTATAGGGGCCGTGCTTCGGCATCGTCACAGGTCTGACCGCTCTCTCGCCCGGTGTGCCGTCCGTCCGGTGCTGTGATGTGGGGAGACATGCAGTGGTTTCCCTCTTGAGGGCGTCCGACCAGACCGAGATCGTCATCGGTGTGGACACGCACAAGGACTGCCATGTGGCCGTCGTCCTGAGCTTGCTCGGCGTGGTGCTGGGCGGCCGGTCCTTCCCGACCACGGCTGCCGGGACCTGCTGACCTGGGCCCAGGAACTGGGTCGCCTCACGAGGGTCGGGGTCGAGGGGCACCGGCTGCTATGGGGCGGGCCTCACCCGGACTCTGCGGGCAGCCGGCATGCAGGTCATTGAGGTCAACCGTCCCAACCGGGCGATGCGCCGTCGGCGGGGCAAGAGCGATGCCGTGGACGCGGAGGCAGCCGCCTGAGCCGTGCTTGCCGGCACCGGAACGTCCTGGCCTCTGTCACGGCCGGAGCGGTCACCGGAGCCGCGACTGGCGCCGGGACCGGTGCGGCACAGTGGGCGCACTCCCTGCTCAACGACCTGCAGCGCGCCTTGCCTTGACGAGCACACTCCCAAGTGCCCGGCCTCCGCCTATCAGGCCTACTGTCGATCCGGCCCGCTGTTCAACTACCCACCGTCAGTAGGGCACCGTGTCGCACCAGGTTTCCGCCCAGGCTGCGGCGCCGTACTTGTTGGCCGTGCGCACTGTCACGCGCAGCCGCCACCGCGGCGCCCAAACGAAACCGCCTATCCGCCCACAGCCGCCGCCCCCGCCTGGAACGTCTTCCGGTACGCCTGCGGTGACACCCCGATGGCCGCCTGCAAGTGCTGCCGCAGCGACGTCCCGGTGGCGAAACCGACCTCTGCCGCGATCCGGTCGACCGCGAGATCGCTGGACTCCAGCAGATGGCGGGCCCGGTGCACCCGCTGCTGGATCAGCCACCGGCCGGGACTCGTGCCCGTCTCCTCCTGGAAGCGGCGCGCGAACGTGCGCGGGCTCATCCGGGCGTGCGTCGCCAACTCCCGCAGGGCCAGCGGCCGGTCGAGGTGTTCCATGGCCCAGGCGCGGGTCGCGGCGGTGCCGGTGACGCCCTCGTCCGGCACCGGCTGCTCGATGTACTGGGCCTGGCCGCCCTCCCGCCACGGCGGTACGACACAGTGCCGGGCGACCCGGTTGGCGACCGCGCTGCCGTGGTCGGAGCGGACCATGTGCAGGCACACGTCGATGCCGGACGCGGCGCCCGCCGAGGTGAGCATGTCGCCGTCGTCGACGAACAGCACGTCCGGATCCAGGTCGACCTGGGGGAACATCCGCCGGAAGAGATCCGCGAGCGACCAGTGCGTCGTCGCGGGCCGCCCGTCGAGCAGCCCGGCCGCGGCGAGCGTGAACGCCCCCGTGCAGATGGACACCAACCGCGTGCCCGGCCTGATCCGGGCGAGCGCCTCGCGCACCGGCTCCGACAGCTCGGCGGTGATGTGCCGCAGGTCGAAGGGCGGTACGACCACCGTGTCCGCGCTCTCCAGCGCCTCGGGGCCGTGCTCGACGGTGATGCTGAAGTCGGCATTGGTGGCCAGGGTGCGTTTGTCCGTCGCCGCGCAGGTCACCACCTCGTACGCCCCGGGGACCAGCGGGAAGACGCGGTTCGGGATGCCCAGCTCGAAGGGGTAGACGCCGTCCAGAGCGAGGACGGCCACGCGGTGCGGGCGAGCGGCACGGAATTCCATTGAAGCCATGGCACGATTCTATCGCTTAATGGCTATCTTGCCATTGTCCAGGTCAAGCCCTTGCCGCAGGCTGAATCCATGACCAAGAACACCGCTTCTCAGCAGGCACAGCAGGCGCAGCAGGCAGAGCCGACTCAGCCGATCATGAAGGCCATCAGCCAGGACGTCCTCGGCGATCCCGACGTACTGAAGGAGATCGAGGTCCCGCGCCCGAAGCCCGGCGTCGGACAGATCCTCGTCGCCGTGCACGCGGCGGGCGTGAACCCGACCGACTGGAAGCACCGCGGGCTCGGCTACTTCCTGGGCGAGCCGCCGTTCACGCTCGGCTGGGACGTGTCGGGCGTCGTCGAGGCGGTCGGCATCGGCGTCTCGCTGTTCCAGCCGGGCGACGAGGTCTTCGGGATGCTGCCGTACCCGTACGGAGTCGGCTCGCACGCCGAGTACGTCACCGGCCCCACCCGCGCCTTCGTGCCGAAGCCCGCCACGCTGAGCCACGTCGAGGCGGGCGCGCTGCCGCTGGTCGCGCTGACCGCCTGGCAGGCCCTCGTGGACAACGCCCATGTGGAGGCGGGCCAGCGGGTGTTGGTGCATGCGGCGGCCGGCGGTGTGGGCCATGTCGCGGTGCAGATCGCCAAGGCGCGCGGCGCGTACGTCATCGGCACGGCCTCCGCCGCCAAGCACGAGTTCGTACGGGGCCTGGGCGCCGACGAGGTCATCGACTACCGCACCGCCGACTTCGTCAAGGAGGCCCGCGACATCGACGTGGTGCTCGACCCGCTGGGCGGCGAGGACCGGCTGCGCTCCCTGGAGGTGCTCCGGCCCGGCGGCATCCTGGTGTCGATCCTGCCGGGCAACTTCGGTGAAGTGGCCGAGCGCGCCGCCGAGTTGGGGGTGCGGGCCACGGACATGCTGGTGGAGCACGACCAGGCGGGCATGGCGGCGATCGCGGCACTCGTCGAGTCCGGGCAGCTGCGGGTCCACGTCTCGGACACGTATCCGCTCGCCGATGCGGTCAAGGCCCACGAAGAGGGTGAGACGGGCCGCGTCACGGGGAAGCTGGTGCTCACGGTCCGCCCGTAGGTGCCAGCCGGTTGTACCGGCGCGACGGTGACGAGGGGAGGGGGCACTGGCGCGCGCCAGTGCCCCCTCCCCGGTCCGACGCCCCGCGCGTTTTCCCGGCCCCGATGCCCCGCACGTCGAAGTCGTTGACGGGGTACCTCTTCGATCGCCAGGTACACGGGCCATACTGGTCGGGCCCCGATCACCCACAGAACGACTCCATGGCCAAGAACAGCAACTCTTCGACCACCGCCCCCGACACCGCGTGGCTGGGGCGCGGGCGCCATCTCGGGCCCGAGCCCGAGCAGGACGTCCGGCGCAACCTGATCGCCCTCAAGGCGGCCGGGGTGCTCGACGACTTCCTGGACCTCGACCCCGTCGAGGCGGCCCGCTCCACGGTCCTGCACCCGCGGGACGAGTCCGCCGACCCCGGTCCGTCGGCTCGCCGCCTCTTCGAGGCCCGCTGGCGCGTGGCCGACGACGTCACGGTGCGCGCACAGCTGACCACGTACGACCCCGAAGCCCGCCGCAAGGACGGCGAGGGTGTCACCTGGGTCATCGCCGCCGAGGCGGAGCGTGCGTGGGACGCGCGCTGGCCCTCGCCCGCCACCATGTTCTGGCCCGACAGCGACCAGGTCGCCTGGGACCATGACACGGTGCCGGGCCTGCGGCTGCGGACGACGAACCACCTGCCGAAGGACGACGACGAGCTGCGCCGCAGGCTGCGGGAGTGCACCCGGCAGAGCTGGTGCATCCACATCGTGGTGCACGAGGCGATGACGCCGGACGCGAAGGGGCAGCGGCCCATCGCGGAGTTCCTGCCGCCGAGCCTGCGGCACCGCGTGGTCGAGCACCGGGGCACGCCGGAGCAGGCGCAGATCGCCGACTTCGCGATGAAGCGGGAGCTGAGCGTGCGCATGCCGCGCGGCGGCGCCGTCGTGCTGCCCGCGGCTCCGCAGGGCCCGGATTACGACGCGGAGCGTTTCACGGTGCGCAGCGTCTTCCTGGACGGCTCGGAACCGACCGAACTCCTCGACAGGATCAAGGAGTTCGCCGTGCTGCCGCGGCCGCTGCCCGCCGAGGCCGAGCAGGCCCTGACGCGGCTGCGCCGGGGCTGGCACCTGCTCACCCCGGACGAGGAGCTGGTGCACGCCCAGTCCATGGTCGCCAGGTACGCCGAAGAGCTCGACGCCATGACGAAATCCCGTGACCTGTACCAGGAGGCTGCCGAGACGGCGCACGCCGCGCTGGCCGAGGTGACCGGCGGCGACGGTGTGCCCCGGCCGTCCGCGCCTGGCCTCGCCAAGGCGGACGGCTCACCGCTGGGCTCCCTCACGAAGGCGTTCGGGCGCTTCCGGGGGTCGAGCAAGTAGTTTCCGGGGTTCGAACAAGTAGTAGGGCGCGCCGCTACCGAGGGCTCCCGCCCGTCACGGCGCGTCCAACCTCAGGGCGCGTCCACCTCACGGCGCGTCCAGATCCACCTCAAGGTCGTCCGCCTCTGTCCAGAAGCCCTCGTCCGCGTCCTGGAGACGGGACGCGGCGTGCTTCAGGTGACGGCGCACGGCGGTGCGCGCCGCCCGCGCGTCGCCGGACTCGACGGCCGCCAGGATCGCGTGGTGCTCGACCCGGACCGCCTCGATGAAGTCGCCCCGCCGCGCCTCGTTGGCCCGTGTGACGCGGATGCCGCTGCGCAGCACCTCTCCGAGGTACCGCACGGTCGAGACCATCACCGCGTTGCCGGTCGATTCGGCGATCGACTGGTGGAACGCGAGGTCCTCGTCCACGCCGTCGCCGCCCGCCGCGACCGCCTCGTCGATCGCGGCCAGGGACTGCCGCATCCGGTCGACGTCCTGCGGTGTGGCACGGGTGGCCGCGAGGGAGGCCGCCTCACCCTCCATGGCGCGGCGGACTTCCACGATCTGCAGCACCTTGGCCTTGGTGTCGGATGCCCCGGCCCCGGTCTCCGCCTCGAGGTCGAGCGGCCGGGTGCGCCGGGGCATGACGAACACGCCCCGGCCCTGCCGCGGTTCGACCAGGCCCGCGTTCCGCAGCCGCGAAACGGCCTCGCGGATCACGGTGCGGCTGACGCCGAGCTGCTTGACCAACTCGACCTCGGTCGGCAGCTTGTCGCCCTCGGCCAGACGTCCGGACTCGATCTCCTCCGCGAGGATCGCGGCGACCCTGTCCGCGAGCCGTACGGGACCACTCACCTTGGAGAACATGCTCGTCAGTCTATCCGTCAGGCCCCGATCGCCCCTGGCGCGGGCAGCGAACCCGCCGCCACCGCATCGGGGTGGTCCGCCACGTACGCCCGTACGACCGACTCGAAGTTCTCGTCGGGCGCGAGACCGAGCGCGGTGGCGCGCGCGTTGTCGAAGGCGGCGGGCCATGAGCCGACGATGGCCTCGACGGCGGGGTCGGGCGTGACCGTCACCAGATCGGCGACGGCGTCTCCGGCCACTCGGCGCAGCGTGGCGAGCATCTCGGCGACGGTCACCGTGAGCGCCGGCAGGTTGACCGGGAGCCCGCCGTCGAGCTGCCCGGGGCCGTTGCCCCGCTCGGCCTCGGCGATGCGGAGGATGCCGTCGACCGTGCGCCGCGGAGAGGCCAGCGCGACCCGCAGTTCGGGGCCGACCGGGCAGGTCGCGGGGAGGTCGGAGAGGGGCTCGCGGATGATGCCGGACAGGAAGCCGGAGGCGGCCGCGTTCGGCTTGCCCGGCCGCACCGACACCGTCATCAGGCGTGCCACACGCCCGTCGACGAAGCCCTTGCGGGTGTATTCGGCGACCAGCATCTCGCAGACGCGCTTCTGCGTTCCGTAGCTCGACTGCGGTGTGGGCAGCGTCGATTCGCCGACCACGGGCGGCAGCGGCAGCGCGGGGTCGGAGCCGTAGACCGCGACGCTGCTGGAGAACACGACCCGGGGCGTCGGCCCGCCGGCCGCGGACTGCGCGCGGGCGGCATCGAGCAGCGCGCGGGTGGTGTCCAGGTTGGCGCTCATGCCGAGGTCGAAGTCGGCCTCGCACTCGGCCGAGACCGCGGACGCCAGGTGGATCAGGACGTCCACCGGCCGCGCGAAGATCTCGTCGAGACGCTCGCTCAGGTCGCCCTGTACGACATCGACCAGCGGCTCGGCGGCAAGGGATGACCCGGCAGGGACGAACCGGTCGGCGAGCACCAGGCGGTCCACGGGCGTGCCGCACAGGGTCCGCCGCTTCAGCAACGCCTCGGCGACCTGCTGCCCCAGGAAGCCGAAGCCACCGGTGATGACGATCCTCATGCGCGTTCTCCTCGGTTGTTCTTGAGCCGGCCGTGGCTTTTCAGCTGGCCGTAGTTCTTGAGCCAGCCGAGCCCCTCGCTCGTACCGGAGCGGGGGCGGTATTCGCAGCCGATCCATCCCTCGAAGCCCAGCTCGTCGACGACGTCGAACAGATACCGGATGTCGAGTTCGCCCTGGTCGGGCTCATGGCGGTCGGGCACGCCCGCGATCTGCAGATGGGCGACGCGGCCGGTGGGAAGGTCGCGGCGCAGTGTGGTGGTGAGGTCGCCCTCGACGATCTGGCAGTGGTACAGGTCGAGCTGCACCTTGAGATTCGGGGCGCCCACCTCCTGCACGATCGCGTGTGCCTCGGCCTGCCGGTGCAGGAAGTAGCCCGGCATGTCACGGCCGTTGATCGGCTCGATCAGTACGTCGATGTCCACTGCGGCGGCCCGCTGCGCCGCCCAGGTGAGGTTGTCCAGGTACGTGGCGCGGTGCTCGGCGAGCTGTGCGGGCGTGGCGTCCGCAGGCCGGAGACCGGCCATCACGTGCACTTGGCCGCAGCCGAGCGCCACGGCGTATGCGAGCGCCCGGTCGATCCCGGAGCGGAACTCGGCCTCGCGGCCGGGCAGCGAGGCGATGCCACGTTCCCCGGACTCCCAGTCGCCGGGAGGCGCGTTGAACAGCACCTGGCGCAGGCCGTGCTCGTCGAGCCGTCGGCGCAGTTCGGTGGGCTCGTGGTCGTACGGGAAGAGGTACTCGATGGCGTCGAAGCCGTCCGCCGACGCCGCGGCGAAGCGGTCGAGGAAGTCGTGCTCGGTGTACATCATGGACAGGTTCGCGGCGAACCTCGGCATGCTTGCTCCTGTGCTGGGGCCGGGACCGGACCCGGGACCGGACCCGGTCATCGGTTGACGACGTCCTTCTTGGTGGTGAGCACCGCGGCGGCGCCGATGACCAGGCTGAGCGCCAGGACGTACATCGGGATGGAGGTCGATCCTGTGGCGTCCTTGAGCCCGCCGATCATGTACGGACTGACGAAGCCGGCCAGGTTGCCCACCGAGTTGATCAGGGCGAGGCCGGCCGCGGCCGCCGTGCCGCCGAGGAACGCGGTGGGCAGCGACCAGAACAGCGGGGCACAGGTCAGCACACCGGCCGCGGCGAAGGACAGGGCGACCAGGGACAGCACGGTGGAACCGCTCCACCCTGCGGCGAGGGAGAAGCCGACCGCGCCCATGAGGCTGGGTATCACCAGGTGCCAGCGGCGCTCGCGGCGCTTGTCCGCGGAGCGTCCGAACAGGTTCATCGCGATCAGTGCGGCCAGGAACGGCACGGCGCTGAGCACGCCGATGGTGAAGTTGTCCTCGATGCCGGTCGACTTGACGAAGGTGGGCATCCAGAACG
This sequence comes from Streptomyces sp. NBC_01381, assembly GCF_026340305.1. NCBI lineage: Bacteria > Bacillati > Actinomycetota > Actinomycetes > Kitasatosporales > Streptomycetaceae > Streptomyces > Streptomyces sp. NBC_01381. The sequence continues at coordinate 249,278 of NZ_JAPEPI010000004.1, forward strand.
TCAGGGCGTACTGGCCCATCACGAAGCAGAAGTAGATGAGGCACATCAGCCACACCTTGGGGTCGCGGAAGCCGTCCCAGACCCTGCCGTGCTTCTGGTGCGCGGTGTCCTTGGCGATCGCCGCCTCGACGATGGCCTTCTCCTCGTCGGAGAGCCACTTGGCGCTGCGCACGTTGTTGTCGAGGTAGAACATCGTGGCGACACCGATGAGGAGCGCGGGGATTGCCTCGAGCAGGAACATCCACTGCCAGCCGTCCCAGCCGTTCCGCCCGTCGAAAGTGTCCATGATCCAGCCGGAGAGCGGGTTGCCGAAGATGCCGGCCACGGGGATCGCCGACATGAACATCGCGATCACGCGGGCCCGGCGGTGCGACGGGAACCAGTAGGTGCAGTAGAGGATCACACCCGGGTAGAAACCGGCCTCCGCGGCGCCGAGCAGGAAGCGGAGCACGTAGAACATCGTCTCGCTGGTGACCAGCGAGAACGCAGCCGAGACCAGACCCCAGGTGATCATGATCCGGGCGATCCAGGTGCGGGCCCCGATGCGCTGCAGCATCAGGTTCGACGGGACCTCGAAGAGGAAGTAGCCGATGAAGAACAGACCGGCGCCGAGACCGTACGCCGCCTCGCTCAGGCCCAGGTCGTCGGACATCTGCAGCTTCGCGAAGCCGACGTTGACGCGGTCGAGGTAGGAGAAGACGTAACAGAGGATCAAGAAGGGGACGATACGGAGAACGACCTTGCGGAATACGGCGTTCTCGCGGGCGAGGTCGGGGGCCTCGGCCGTCGCGGTGGACGTGGACATGCTGAATCCTTACTGCGGCTCAGGGGATTCTCCGACGGGCGGTGCTCGATCACCAAGAGAGCGATAAGAGAGCGATCACCAAGCGGCGCTGAACGCGGCCTTGAGTTCGTCGAGAGCGGGGACGGGGAGCGGCTCGGGGCGACGGTCGGTCAGGAGCCAGAGACGTGCCGTTTCCTCGAGTTCTTCGAGGACGGCGAGAGCGGACGCGGCATCCGGACCCCAGACCACGGGGCCCAGACGGTCGAGCAGTACGGCCCTGATCGGTGTGCGCCGCGCGGCGCGATCAGCGATGTGGCCGGCCACCAGATCGGCCACGCGGGGATCGCCGGGCCGGTGGTAGGGGATGAGCGGGACGTGCCCGACCTTCATGACGTAGTACGGCGTGAGGGGCGGGAGCACGTCGTCCTGGCTCCACACGCCGGCCAGGGTGAGCGCGACGAGATGTGTGGAGTGGGTGTGGATGACGAACCGTGCGGTGGGGTCGGCGGCACAGATGCGCCGGTGCAGGGTGAGCGTCTTGCTGGCGCGGTCGCCCGCGCTCTGCTCGCCCGCGGCGTCGACCAGGGCGAGGCGCTCCGGGTCGAGGAAGCCGAGGGCTGCGTCGGTGGGCGTGATCAGGTGGGAGTCGCCGACCCGCGCGCTGATGTTGCCGGCGCTCGCGTGGACGTACCCGCGGGCGAACAGGCTAGTGCCCACCCGGACGATCTCGGCGCGGGCCTCGGCCACGGCGTTGGTGGCAGTGCTCGGGAGCTGGCTCATGAGGTCTCCCGGTCGAGACGGGCGTCTCGGTCGAGGTGGGCGAAGGACGCGGTGAAGAAGTCGGGGCCGCCGAAGTTGCCGGACTTGAGCGTGATGTGGAGCGTCTCCCCGTCGGGGAGGGCCGCCGCGCACCACGGCACACCGGGGTCGATCTGCGGTCCGATGCGCAGGCCCGTGAGCCCCAGCGCCTGGACGACGGCGCCCGAGGTCTCGCCGCCGGCGACGACGAGCTGCCGGACACCGAGGTTCACCAGGCCCTGGGCGACGCGGGCGAGGGTCTGCTCGACGAGCTCACCGGCCTCGGCGACGCCGAGCCGCCCCTGGACGTTCTTGACCGCGTCGGGAGCCTCGGTGGAGTACACGAGGACCGGCCCGTCGGCGAGGTGCGCGGCGGCGAAGGCCAGGGCCTGTCCTGCCACGTCCTCGCCGGCCGCGATCCGCAGCGGGTCGACGCTGAACGCGGGGCGGCCGCCGCGCAGGAACTCCAGGACCTGACCGTTCGTGGCGGTGGACACCGACCCGGAGACGATGGCCTGATGGCCGCCGGGCGGGGGCAGCTGGGCGGCGGCGGGGGAGGGCTTGAACCCCCAGTTCGCGGGCAGGCCGATCGCGAGCCCCGAACCGGCGGTCACCAGCGGCAGCTCCTTGACCGCCGTACCGAGCCGTACGAGATCGTCGTTGGAGACGGCATCGACGATCGCCGCGCCCACGCCTTCCCCACGCAGCTCGTCGACGCGCTGCCGGATCGCGTCGGCACCGGCGGCGACCGCGGTGTGGTCGATGAGACCGACGGGCCGCGCAGTCTGCGCCCCGAGCACGGACACCAGGTTGGAGTCGGTCATCGGCGTCAGCGGGTGATGCCGCATACCGCTCTCGCTGAGCAGTACGTCGCCGACGAAGAGATGTCCCTTGAAGACGGTGCGCCCGTTGTCGGGGAATGCCGGTGTCGCGACGGTGAAGTCCGTGCCCAGGGCGTCCATCAGGGCCTCGGTGACGGGCCCGATGTTGCCGGCCCGCGTCGAGTCGAAGGTCGAGCAGTACTTGAAGTAGATCTGCTCCGCGCCCGCGGACCGCAGCCAGTCCAGGGCCCGCAGCGAGGCCTCGACGGCGTCGGGCGCCGGGGTGGTCCGCGACTTGAGCGCGATGACGACGGCGTCCGCGTCGACCGGGCCCTCGGTGCCGTCCTGCGGCACGTCGATCAGCTGGACCACGCGCATGCCCGCGCGTACGAGGTTGTTGGCGAGGTCCGTGGCGCCGGTGAAGTCGTCGGCGATGCAGCCGAGGCGGATTCCCATGGGTCAGACCTCTTCCTGCTCGGTCGGCTCGGCCGGATCCTGCTCGGGCAGCTCGATCCCCGGGAAGATCTTGATCACCGCGCTGTCGTCCTCGCCGCCCAGACCGGAGGCCGATGCCTGCAGGAACATCTGGTGGGCGGTGGCGGCCAGCGGCAGCGGGAACTTCTCCGGGCGGGCCGCGTCGAGCACGAGCCCCAGGTCCTTGACGAAGATGTCGACCGCGGACAGCGGCGTGTAGTCTCCGGCGAGCACGTGCGCCATGCGGTTCTCGAACATCCACGAGTTGCCCGCGCTGTGCGTGATGACCTCGTAGAGCGCATCGGCGGGCACGCCCGCCTTGATGCCGAGCGCCATCGCCTCGGCCGCGGTGGCGATGTGCACGCCCGCGAGAAGCTGATTGACGATCTTGACCTTGGAGCCGATGCCGGCCTCGTCGCCCAGGCGGTAGACCATGCCGCTCATGGCCTCGAGCACCGGGTCGGCGATCGCGTACGCGGTGGGGGCGCCCGACGTCATCATGGTGAGGTCGCCGTTCGCGGCCCGCGCGGCGCCGCCCGAGATGGGGGCGTCCAGGTAGAGCACGCCACGCTCGGCGAGGCGCTTCTCCAGCCCGGCGGACCAGTTGGGGTCGGCCGTGGAGCACATGACGTAGACGGAGCCCGGACGCAGCCGCTCGGCCGCGCCGTCGGTGCCGAAGAGGACCGACTCGACCTGCGCCGCGTTGACCACGACGCCGACCAGGACGTCGACCTCGGCCGCCAGCTCACCGGCGGAGGCATGGGCGGTCCCGCCGTCCGCGGCGAAGGCCGCGGCCACCTCGGGGCGCAGATCGTGGACACCCACGTCGAAGCCCGCCGTGCGCAGGCTGCGCGCCATGCCGAGCCCCATGGCTCCGAGGCCCACCACGCCGACGCTCGGTCGTGCCGGCCTGTCCTGGTCGTTCATGCCCATCCTCGTCTCGCTGTGCCGGGGTGCGGGCCCGGCTCTCAAATCCGTGCGGCGATCGGGTCATATGATGACCTGCGGACAGGGAAACTTGAACTGTGATGCCGGTCACATGTTCTGGAGTCGGACGGCTGCCGCTCGCGGCGACGTGACGGCTGCGGCACGCGAAAGGCGCCCGACGGGAGGGATTCCCGTCGGACGCCTTCGGCGGATCCACGCTCAAGTGGCCGCCTGCAGAAGCCTCTTGAAGCCATGACTCGGCGGGCTGCCGTGGAGCGCGCTGGCCGAGCCGCTCACGGCCTGGCCGGCACCGTCCACTTCTGATGGGAGCCGCCATTGCAGTCCCAGATGACGAGCCGGGTGCCGTCGGAGGTGTCGCCGCCGGGGATGTCGAGACAGCGGTTGGCGGCAGGGTTGCGCAGGGCGCCGTTCTCGTGGCGCCACTGCTGGTTGGTGCCGCCGTTGCAGGTCCACATGATCGCCGGGGTGCCGTTGGCGTGCGCCCCGTCCTTGACGTCGAGGCACAGGCCCTGGCCCATCAGATGCAGGGCGCCGTCCTTGCCGAGCACCCAGGCCTGGTTGGCTCCGCCTGTGGGGCCGTAGACGATGGCCGGGTCGCCGCTGACATTCCGCGAGCCGTCGACGACCTTGCCGCCGAGGCCGGTGATCGGGCCGCGCACCGAATTGCCGACGGCGTTGGTCTGCAGGGTGCCGCCGGACACCTGCTCGACCCGGGTGTAGTCGGCGCAGGTCGCGCTCGTGCGCGTCGAGGAGACGCTCGCCGTCACCGCCCCGTCGTCGCCCACCGGCAGGTCGAACTTCGCCTGGGAGTACGGCTGGTCGTCGCAGGACGCCTTCGGGTTGTTCCACTCGAAGTACTCGGTCCAGTCGACCATGCCGCTCGGTGAGATCTGCGTCGACCCGGCACGGATGCTGCCCAGCTTGAAGGAGGCGCCGGTGGTCTCGTTGGTGACCGTCACGCCGAACCAGCGGTCCCCCTCGTGAGCCACCCGTGTACGGAAGGTGTGCCCCTCCTTCCAGTCGGTCTTCAGGCGGCAGCTCTTGCCCACGCCCTCGCCGCCGAAGTCGACGCAGTAGCTGTCGCCGGTGCCGGGCTTCGCCTCCGTCGCGTCCCACAGCGAGAACAGGAAAGTGCGGGTCTGGCCAGGGCCGTTGGACTGCATCCCGGTGTAGGCGCCGCTGCCCGCGGTGAAGCCGAACTGGTGGCTCCAGAAGATGTTGGAGGCGGGCCCCGCGTCCTTGGTGACGGTCGTGCGGAAGGTGACGCTGTTCAGGCCCCCGGTGCCGGAGGGGAAGCCGTAATGCGTGTACGAGCCTGGTGTGTCGGACGCCGATGCGCTGCCGGCGGTCGTCATGACCGTCCCGACGGACATCGCCAGGACCGCCGCGCCGGCCAGCGCACCGCAGCGCGCCCGTCGTCTACGGGGAGGGGAGGTTGTCGCCATCGTCAGAGCTCCTTCCGGAGGAGGGGTGGCGACAAGGAGAGTGCCCGTGCGGCGTCGCTCCGCCCATGGACGGGTGCGCATCGGCACTTGGACTTAGCTCATGCGCCCTGGGCGTTGTACCAGCGCCACTCGGTGAGCCGTGGACGATCGGGCAGGTCGATACGTCCAGTTGCCCACAGCAGGGTGTCCCAGGCGTCGGAGCCGATGACGACGTGCGGGAAGAGCCTCTTCAGGACGTGTGCGCACAACTCCTTTGGCGGAGACCACTCCAGGCCCAGCCCCTGGGCGATGTCATGCGTGTGCACGAGGGTCTCGACAACACCCATGGCGGCAAAGCCTTCTGGGCCCGAAGGTCCGAAGACGTGGAACGCGACGGTGGTGGAAGGGGCGGTGCGCAGGACGGACGCCAGCAGACCGCCGCAGGCCTCCAGGACGGTCAGGAGACCCTGCGGGCCCGACGCCCGCTTGACGAAGAAGACATTCGCCGGCCCACCGCTCCGGTCGCTGTCCGTCCGGAACGGCAGCACCGCGGACGTCGGCGGCTCCGCGAGCCCGAACCTCGCGGCGTAGGTGAAGAGGTCATCGGCCAGATGCTCGAGCGTCTCCCAGCAGGTCCACTCAAGGGTTCCCGCCTTGGCTTCCCAGCCTTGGGGGTCCGCGTCCCTCAGGGTCTGGATGGCCAGAGCCACGATGTGGCGTACGTCGTCCGCGTCGATGGCGGTGGTTGTCGTGTCCGACGTGTCTGCGCTGTGCATGCGGTGGATCGTAACAATGGCGGTTTGCCAGGGCTTTTCGGCTATCCGCGGTGGGCGGCCTCGCTCCCGAACGTCTCGTCGCAGTTCTCCTCCACCGTCTCCGCGAAGGCCCTGGCCAGGGGGGACAGCGCATCCCAGCGGCGTACCGCCCAGCCGGTCCACAGTGTGGGGAGTTCGGGGATCGGGATCAGACGCAGACCGGGGTGCGTGGGGCCGTGCCAGCCGGGCAGGTCGGGGACGACCGCGTGGCCCAGGCCGAGTTCGGCCAGCAGGATCGCCGTGTCCCAGTCGGCGACGCTCGTGTCGGATGTCGTCCGGACGCCGCACTGGGCCAGCCAGGCGTCCAGGCGGGAGCGCGACGTCGCATTCTCGGGCAGGCCGATCAGCCGGATGTCCGCGAGATCGGCCATGTCGACACGGGACTTGGCGGATAGGGGGTCGTCGGCGGCGACGGCGAGCACCCAGGGCAGTTCGACGACGGGGCGCTGCTCGATGCCGCGCACGGGTTCCCCGAGCGTGATCCAGGCCAGGTCGAGGCCGCCCGCGAGCAGGGCATCGAAGCAGCTGCGGCTGGAGTGCGCGGTCTGGAACTCCAGGCTGACGTCGGGGTAGTGATGGCGGAACGCGACCACGGCGGCCGACATGAAGTGGCGCACGGTGGTGGCGCCGGTGGTGACACGGACCGAGCCCGACTCGCCGCGCACCAGCTCGCGCAGCCGGAGCAGCGCGTGGTCGATGTCGCCGAGACCGCCGGCCACCGCGGTGTGCAGGAGGTGTCCGGCCGCGGTGGGCGTGACGCCGCGGGGGCGGCGCTCCAGCAGGGTGATGCCGGTCTCCCGTTCCAGTCGCTTGATGTGCTGGCTCACCGCCGACTGCGTGCAGGACAGGTCGCGGGCCACGGCGCTGAGGCTGCCCGTGCGGCATACGGCGGCGAAGACACGGAGGTCGTCGAGGGTCATGGAGGGTGAAGCTACAGCTTGGGGATGGGTAAGGAAACCCGAGGATTGACTTGGCCGTGGCCGGGCGAGACGATCTTTGGCGGGCCCAGGGCGGCAACCCGGGTGGGCCCGGGCGTAGTTCCGGACAGCGCCCGGTCCCTCCTGGGTGCCGACCCTCCATCACACACAACTGATCACTCCCGACACCCAGTACCTGGCCATGCCTTCACCGGAGCCTCCGCGCTCCGGTGCTGGGCCGTGCCCGGAAAGGCGAGCAGTGCACGCACTCGAGACAGCGGCCCTGGCGGCCGCGGCCGTCGGGGCGGGCGGCATCAATGCCGTCGTCGGCTCCGGCACCCTGATCACCTTCCCCACCCTCCTCGCCTGCGGCCTGCCGCCCGTCCTTGCCAACGTCTCCAACACCATCGGCCTCGTGCCAGGGGTGATCACCGCCGCGTATGGCTACCGCCGTGAGCTGAAAGGGCAGTTGCCCCGGCTGCTGCGGTGGGGCGGTGCGGCACTCGTCGGCGGGCTGATAGGGGCGGCGCTCCTGCTGCTCCTGCCCGAAGGGACGTTCCAGTCCGTGGTGCCGGTGCTGATTCTGCTGGCCTGTGTCCTGGTCCTGTTCCAGCCGCGCCTGAACAAGTGGTTGCAGCAGCGCCCCGGCCACGACGGAGCGGACCGCCAGGCGCCCGTGCTGCTCGGGGTGTTGGGAACGGCGGTCTACGGCGGCTACTTCGGCGCGGCCCAGGGCGTCCTGCTCATGGGCCTGTTCGGCACCTTCGTCCGGGACGACCTGCAGCGGCTCAACGCCGCCAAGAACGTACTGGCCGCCATCGTCAACGGCGTCGCCGCGATCGTCTTCATCGCGGTGACGGACGTCGACTGGACGGCGGCCGGCGTGATCGCCGCGGGTTCCACGGTCGGCGGACTACTGGGTGCCCGAGTCGGCCGCCGCCTGTCGCCGAACGTCTTGCGCGCAGTGATCGTCGCGGTCGGCGTGATCGCGTCCGTCGCCGTCATCGCGTAGCAACTGGCGGGAGCATGGGCCCAGTTCGCCGACTCAGTCAGGGATGATCGCTACTGCGTCGATCTCCACGAGCGCACCCGGGCGAGCGTGTCCCGCGGTGGAGACAACCGTGATGGCCGTGCGGTGATCGCCCCACACTGATCGCGACGCCCCGTATCCCACCCGCGCGTCGACCCCGTCGACGAGATAGATGGTGAGTTTGGCGACGTGCTCGGGACCGGTGTTCGCGGCTGCGAGCACGGTCAGTACGTTGCGCATCGCCTGAGCGGTCTGCGCCTCTATGCCGTCGAGCAGGTTTCCGGTGCTGTCGGTGCCGAGCTGGCCGCCGACATGGAGCATCCGGGCGGCGGGCGTGATCACGCCCTGGGTGAAGGCAGGGTTGTGGTGGAGCTCCTCAGGGTCGATGTGTGTCGTCTTCGCGGTCATGAGCTTCTCCTGACGGGTGCCTGGATTCGTGTGCAGGTAGAGGTCGCGCAGCAGGCAGACCTCGGACAGGTGGTGGATCAGCTCGCGGTGGATGTGCAGCACCAGATCGGCCATGGGGATGTCGGGGAAGGGTTCCTTCGCGCCGACCGGGACCCGGAGCCCGGCGTCGCCGAGGTCGCGTACCCCGGCCAGCCAGACGTCGAGTTGGGTTTCGAGCTGGTCGAGCGCCATCTTCGCGCTGTCGGCGTACTCCCAGGTTTCGTACGACGCTGCCGGCGCGCCGAAGTGTGCCGCGTTGCGCGCGGCGAGCAGACCGGTGATGACATGTCCGAGCCGCCAGGCGATCGTCGTGAAGGGCGCGGGGACCGGCTGGGGGTATGCGTATTCCAACGTGAAGTCTCCGGCGCCGAGTTGCATGGGCGCCGTCGAGCTGCCGCGCGGCCGGATGCTCCAGGCGTCCGGCACCGGCGACCAGAAGTACTCCTCGTCGGTGAGGCCGTCGAGACGGGCCCGCAGTTGATGGTTCCAGTGGAACTCAAGCTGCTCGCGCAGCGACCGGTTCACATCGAGTTCGTTTGCGTCCATGGAGCCACCGTGACACCTGAGGCGGACAGGATCGGTCCGCCATCTCTGGCAATGTGGGCGGCATGAACGCGGCAAGCGGTGACGGGCGAGATACGACGGAGCGGGTGCTCACCCTGCTCGGGCTGCTACAGCAGCGGCAGACTTGGAGCGGCCCCGAGCTCGCCGACCGGCTCGGGGTCACGACGCGCACGGTGCGCCGCGATGTCGAGCGGCTGCGCACCCTCGGCTATCCGGTGCATGCCGGCCAGGGCGTCGGCGGCGGCTACCGACTCGGTCCGGGACAGGACCTGCCGCCGCTGCTTCTCGACGACCAGGAGGCGATCGCCACCGCGGTCTCACTGCTCGCCGGCGCGGGTGGCGCGGTCGCCGGCGCCGGCGACGCCGCACTCCGGGCCCTGACGAAGCTTGATCAGGTGCTGCCCAGCAGGCTGCGGCACGAGGTGCGCGCGCTCTCCGGCTCGGTGGAGTCCTTCGACGGAGGCCGCACACCGGTCGACCCCCAGGCGCTCATGACGCTGGCCAGAGCCTGCCGCGACGAGGTCGAGGCCGGTTTCGACTACCCGTCCGGGAGCGAGGTCCGCCGGCGGCGCGTGGAGCCCTACCGCCTGGTCGCATCCGACCGGCGCTGGTACCTCTTCGCCTACGACCTCGACCGCGACGACTGGCGCAGTTTCCGCGTCGACCGGATGACCGAGGCGGTCGCCCGGACCTGGCGCTTCCGTCCGCGCCCGGCGCCGGACGCGGCGGCGTACGTGCAGGAGGGTGTGGCGAGTCGGGTCTACCCGCACCGGGCGCGGTTCCTCGTGCACGCGTCGGCCGACACGGTGCGCGCGCAGCTTCCGGCGTCGGCGGCCGTCGTGCGAAAGCGGGGGAGTGAGCACTGCGAGGTGCTCAGTGGCGCCGCCGGACTCGACGCCGTACTCATGCATGTACTCCTGCTGGGCCACGACTTCGAGGTACTTGACCCGCCTGAGCTCGGGAGCCGCTGCCGCGCGCTGGCGGAGAGATTGATGGCGGCCGGTGCGACCGCCGCACCGGGGCCGGACACGCAGGAGTCATGAGCTCCGTCCTCGTCACGTTCGGCCGCCTTCAGTGAGGTGGTTGCGCCGGGCCTCGCGGTCGAAGATGCCGAGGATCTCCGCGGGGCCGCCGATGGCGCCCACCGCGTGCGGAAGCATGGTCGGGAACTCCGCCGCCTGCCGCTCCTCGACCCGCAACCGGCGCTCGCCCAGGAGGAGTTCGACCGTTCCGGACAGCACCGTGAACCACTCACGGCCGGGGTGCGCCTTCAGCGCGGTGGGGCCTTGCGGGGGCGGGTCGGTCAGGCGCATCCGGGCGACCGTGACGCCCGGTTCGCCGCGCAGCGTCCAGTGGGTCTGGGAGCGGGACCGGTGGTAGGTGGGGTTCGAGACGACGTCTTCGGCGTCGGTCTCGACGAGCTGGTCGAGCGAGGTGCTCAGGGCACGGGCGATCGCGGTGAGCTGGTCCAGGGCGATCCTGCGGTGCCCGGTCTCGATCCGGCTGAGGGTCGAAGGGCTGAGATGGCTGCGGCCGGCCAGGTCGTCGAGCGACCAGCCGTGCGCGGCCCGCAAGGCCCGGATCCGCTTGCGCACGAGGCCGTCCAGATCAGTACCTTCTTGCGTCATGCGCAAGAGTGTATGCGCTGGCCGCAAACCGTCGTACGGTCGGGCGCATGGCACACCCCGCATCGCAGCCCCACTCCCACACCCCGGCCCCGCACGGCACCGGCCCCCACCCTCACGCCCCTGGAGAAGACGGCGCCGGACCGCAGTCGCAGCACAGCCTCGCCGAGATACTCGATCTCGACGCCGCGCTGTTCGCCTCCTACCTCACCGCCGTCACCGGCCGGGTGGCGTGCCTGGCCGGCAGCGACGTCACGCACATCGTCGACCTCGGCGCGGGCACCGGCACCGGTACCTTCGCGCTGCTCGATCAGTTCCCCACGGCCCGGGTGACCGCCGTCGACAGCTCGGCCGAGATGCTGGCCGGGCTCACCGAGGCCGCCCGCGCGCGGGGTCTGGGGGATCGCGTGCACACCCTGCGGGCGGACGCCGGTGCGGGTCTGCCCGGCGTCACGGACGCGGACCTCGTCTGGGCCTCGGCCTCGCTGCACCATCTGGACGACCCCGCCGCGGCCCTGGCCGGGATCCGCACCGCGCTGCGCCCCGGCGGTCTGCTGGCCGTCGCCGAACTGGACGGCATGCCGCGCTTCCTGCCCGCCGACGCCGTACCGGACCGTCCCGGCCTGGAGGCCCGCTGCCGCGAGGCACTGGACGCGCTCCACGCCGAGCAGGTGCCGCACCTGGGTGCCGACTGGGGAGTGTTGCTCGCGGCGGCCGGCCTCACCGTCGAGCGGGAGCGCACCGAGCAGCTGGAGCTGCGCGCGCCCCTGCCCGAAGGCGCGGGCCGCTACGCGTACCTCGCCCTCGGCGGTATCCGTGGCGCGCTCGACGGCCGGATCGACCCCGCGGACCTGGCCGCGTTCGACGCGCTGCTCGACGGCGGTCCCCAGGACGTGCGGCACCGCGACGACCTCGTGGTGCGCTCCACGCGTCAGCTCTGGGTGGCCCGCCGCCCCGGCCAGTAGGCGGCCGTCAGTAGACGGCTGTCAGTATTCGGCCGTCAGTGCGCGATCGAGTCGATGAGCTCGCGCGCGCCCTGGCGCAGCAGCGTCACCGCCACGGACGTGCCGAGCGTCGCCGGGTCGAGCCGTCCTGCCCACTCGTGGGCGTTCAGGACCGTCTTGCCGTCAGGGGTGAACACGCTGGCGCGCAGCGACAGGTCGCCGCTCGGCTCGCAGCGGGCGTACCCGGCGATGGGGGAGTTGCAGTGCCCCTGCAGGACGTGCAGGAACATCCGCTCGGCGGTCGCCTCCCGCCATGCGTCGGGGTCACCGAGGCCGGACACGACGTCGATCGTCTCCGTGTCCTCCTCGCGGCACTGGAGCGCCAGGATCCCGGCGCCGATCGGCGGGCACATCGTCTCCACCGAGAGGACCTCGGTCGCCACGTCCATCCGGTCGATGCGTTCGAGGCCGGACACGGCGAGCAGTAGCGCGTCCGCGTCGCCCGCGGCCAGCTTCTCCATCCGGCGCCCCGCGTTCCCGCGCATCGGTACGCACTCCAACTCCGGGTGGGAAGCCGCGAGTTGGGCGATGCGCCGGACGGAGGACGTGCCGATGCGGGTTCCCGCGGGCAGCTCGTCCAGGGTCAGCCCACCGGGGTGGATGAGCGCGTCACGGATGTCGTCCCGTTTGAGGAAAGCGGCGAACGTGGTGCCCGCGGGCAGCGGCCGGTCCGCGGGCACGTCCTTGACGCAGTGCACCGCGAGGTCCGCCTCACCGGCGAGCAGCGCCGCGTCGACCTCCTTGGTGAACGCGCCCTTGCCGCCGAGCTTCGCGAGGTCCCCCATCCAGCGGTCACCGGACGTCGTGACCGGCACGACTTCGGTACGGATCCCCGGGTGCAGCACGGCCAGTTCGGCGCGGACGCGCTCCACCTGGGCGAGCGCCATGGGCGAGGAACGGGAGACGATGCGGATCAGCTCAGGAGCGGACATGTGTATAACGATAGGCCCTGCCCAACAGCCGCCGGGACAAGGGCTGGTCACCTCGATGCCGGTTCGAGCGCGGCTCCGGCGGTGCCCGAGCCGCCGCCGGCTCGGCATGCGCCGGGCCCGTGGGCCTCATAGCGTGGAAGCAGCCTGCGCCCGGCGTCAGGCCGTCGTGCCGTCCGCGGCGTCAGCCACCTGGGAGGTCCCATGTCCGCCCCCGCCGGTCACCAGCGGTCCCCGATCGTCCTGGAACCGATGGCGCCCACCCATCTGGTCGACGTCCTCGCCCTCGGCCGGGAGTTGTACGACACCACGGTGAAGCCGTACACGTCCTGGTCGCTCTCGGCCATCGCCGGGCACATGGACGCCGACGCCTCGGCCTGCTGGGTGGCGCTCGACGGTGAGCGTCTCGCCGGGTTCGTCCTCGGCTCCATGGGCTTCGAGCAGCGGGCGGACTGGGGGAACCTGGAGTGGATCGCCAGCGCGCCGGACTATCAGGGGCAGGGCGTCGCCAGCCATCTCGTACAGGCCTGCTGCGCGACGCTGACCGCCGCCGGTGCCACCGCCGTCGTGACCGATGTCGCCGCGCGCAACACCGCCTCCGCCGCGCTCATGCGGCGCAACGGCTTCAAGGAGAGCGTGACGGTCACTCTTTTCGTACGTGAGGTCGAATCCCCGCTCTGAGAGTCTCCGTTCTGAGGGCCTCCGCCCTGAGGGACCTCACCCCGCGCAGTCCTTCCCAGGCTCCAACGGCGGTGCGCCGACCCCGAGATGGGACTTGCACCGCGGTGTGTTGCCCGGATCCTCGTGCCAGGCAGCGGGGCTAGGGCGGATGAAGACCGCCGCTGCCGCCGCCGCGAGGACGAAGAGTCCCGCGCAGCCCACGGCCGCCTTGCCGAACGCGGTGTCGAGCGCGGCCGGATCCGCGTACGCCGTGCCGGACAGGCCGACCGCGAGGGGCAGGGCGGCCACGACGAGCATCTGCGCGACCCGCGCCGCGGTGTTGTTGACCCCGCTGGCAAGGCCCGCGCGGCTCGCGTCCACCGAGGCGAGGACGGTCGCGGTGAGCGGGGCGACGAAGATGCTCATCCCCAGGCCGAGGACGACGACCGCGGGCAGGACGGAGGTGACGTACGAGGCACCCGGCTCGATCCTCAGCATCAGGAGCGCCCCGGCGGCCGCGATGAGCGGGCCCGCGACCAGCGGCAGCGTGGGGCCGACCCGCCGCGAGAGATCACCGGCGGCCGCCGAGAGCAGCAGCATCAGGACGGTGATGGGCAGTGTCGCCGTGCCCGCCTCCAGGGCGTCGTAGCCCAGCGTCGTCTGCAACTGCACCGGCAGCATGAACAGGAGCCCGCCGATGGCCGCGTACAGACAGAGCGTCATGATGTTCGCCGCGCTGAACAGGCGGGAGCGGAAGAGCGAGAGCGGCAGCATGGGGTCCTTGCAGCGGTGCTCGACCAGGACGAAGACGACGCCCGCCACCAGGCCGAGCAGGCCCGGAAGCAGGGCCGCCGCCGAGGAGTCTCCCGACGCCCCGATCAGCGAGAAGCTGATGCCCGCGAGGAACAGCGCGGCCAGGCACGCCCCCGTAACGTCGAACGGCTTGTCCGCGGCGCCCTCGTCGCGGCTCTCGGGGACATGGCGTGCCGCGACGAGCACGAGCGCGGCGAGCGGCACATTGATCAGGAAGATCCAGCGCCAGCCGGGACCGTCGATCAGCCAGCCGCCAAGGAACGGTCCGATGGCCCCCGCGACGCCGCCGAGCCCCGACCACGCGCCCACCGCGCGTGCCTGGTCCTGCGGGCGGAACGACGTACGCACCAGGGCCAGCGAGCCCGGCGTGAGCAGTGCTCCGCCGATGCCCTGGAGCGCGCGGGCGGCGATGAGCATCCCCGCGTTCGGCGCGAGCCCGCAGAGCGCGGATGCGAGGGCGAACCACACGATGCCGATGACCAGGGTGCGCCGCCGGCCGATGCGGTCGCCGAGCGCTCCACCCAGGAGCAGCAGCGACGAGAGGGTGAGCATGTAGGCGTTGACGACCCACTGCAGCGAGGCGATCGAGGTGTCGAGGTCGCGGCCGAGGGTGGGCAGGGCGACATTGACCACCGTGCCGTCGAGCATCGCCATGCCCGATGCGAGTACGGCGCAGGCGAGCACCCAGCGGCCCCGTGGCGACGCCAGTGCGACACCGCCGTCGGCACTGTCCGTCGCCGAAGCCTCCGATGTGGACGCCATCGCCTCGCCCTCTCCTACATGTGCACCGCGTTCCTACATGTGCACCGCGCCGCCGCTCGCTTCGGAATGGACGGGAGCACCGCGGCGGTAGAGCACGACCGTAACGACGAGGCCGACGGCGAAGAAGAGAGCCGACCACCAGTACGCGGTCGAGTAGCTCTCCATCGCCGCTTGGGCCTCCACCTGAGGCGTCGGGTCCTTGCCCACGAGGTAGTTGGCCGCGGCGCTGGTGGCGAGCGAGTTGAGCAGGGCCGTGCCGATCGAACCGCCCACCTGCTGGCTGGTGTTGACCATCGCCGACGCGACACCCGCGTCGTGCGCCGCGACACCGGCGGTCGCCATGCTCATCGCAGGGGCGAAGACCAGGCCGAGGCCGAGACCGGCGACGAGCAGCGGCGGAAGGACGTGCGCGCCGTATCCGCTGCTCACGTCGAGGGCGGTGAACCAGGCCATCGAGGCCGCCGCGAGACCCATGCCGAGCGGCACGATCGGTTTCGCGCCGAACCGTGGCACGAGCGAGTTGGTCGTGACGACCGAGACCACCACCATCACGGCGACCATCGGCAGGAACGCGAGACCGGTCTTGACGGGGGTGTAGCCGAGGATCTGCTGGAGGTAGTACGTCAGGAACAGGAACACGCCGAACATGCCGGCGCCCGAGATGAACATGGCGAGGAACGACGCCCCGCGGTCCCGGTCGAGCACCACCCGCAGCGGAAGCAGCGGATGCTCGGCCCGCGTCTGCCACCAGGCGAAGGCGGCCACGAGGACGGCGCCGACGACCAGGAACCCCCAGGTGTCGACGTCGCTCCAGGCGTGCGTCTCGGCGTTCGAGAAGCCGTAGACGATGCAGAAGAGGCCCGCGGAGACCAGCAGTGTGCCGGGGACGTCGAGTTTCGGCCGGTCGGCGGGCCTGCCGCCGTGCAGCAGCCGGGCGCCGCCCAGCATCGCGACCGCCGCGAAGATCAGGTTCACGTAGAGGCACCAGCGCCAGTCCAGATACTCGGTCAGCACGCCGCCGAGCAGCAGGCCGACCGCGCCGCCCGCGCCCGCGATGGCGCCGTAGATGCCGAACGCCTTCGCCCGCTCCTTGGGGTCCGTGAACGTCGTGGTGAGCAGGGACAGTGCGGCGGGTGCGAGCAGCGCGCCGAACACGCCCTGGAGGGCGCGGGCCACGACCAGCATGGTGAAGCTCGTCGCCGCGCCGCCGAGGGCCGAGGCCAGTGCGAATCCGGCGAGTCCGGCGAGGAAGACGGCCTTGCGGCCCACCAGGTCGGCTATGCGACCGCCGAGGAGCAGCAGGCTGCCGAAGGCGAGTGCGTACGCGGTGACGATCCACTGGCGGTTGCCGTCGCTGAACCCGAGGTCCTGCTGCGCCGATGGCAGGGCGATGTTCACGATCGTCGCGTCGAGGACCACCATGAGCTGGGCTATCCCGACGACCCCGAGGATCAGCCAGCGGTGCTCGTGCCGTCCGCCGCTGATGTGGGGCGTGGAGTCGGGTGGGGATCCTGCCGACTGTGTGGTCTCGAAGGGTTCCGGCATGGGCGAGCGGTCCATCGGTTGCCTCCAGACGCCCCCGTCGCGCAAGACACCCCCGTCACACGGTAGGCGTGCTGGTGCGGGCCCGCGACCTGGGCGTACGGGTGCGGCGGCGGGGTCGGCCCCGCCGCCGCTCGCGCTCTGTCGTTCAGCTCTCCGGCTCGCTGATGTTGACCATCCAGGGGATACCGAAACGGTCCGTACACATGCCGAAGACGTCGCCCCACATCTGCTTCTCCATCGGCACGGCCACGGTGCCGCCGGCGGAGAGCTTGTCCCAGTAGCCGCGCAGTTCGGTTTCGTCGTCGCCGCTGAGGCTCACCGAGAAGTTGGTGCCCGGGTTGTGCTGCATGCCGGGCGGGGTGTCGGCGGCCATCAGGGTGAAGCCGTTGGGCGCCTCCAGCATGGCGTGCATGATCTGCTCGGCGTGCGGGGTGCCCTGCTGGCCGGATTCGCCGAAGGTGTTGAGCGAGAGGTCGCCGCCGAAGACCTCCTTGTAGAACTCCATCGCCTGGCGTGCATCGCCGTCGAAGCTGATGTACGGGTTGAGGCGCGAACCCATGAAAACCTCCCGGATCGGGGTAAACGGTCAGTTGCGCGGAGAGTAGCGCGGCGCACTGGCAACGGCCCGCCGGAGCGACCGGGCAAGGATCCGGCAGGGGTCGGGCACGGATCCGGGAGCACCGGGCACGGATTGTCGCGTTCGGTCATTCAATCTTCATCAAATCTGGGCCGTCATCCGAGCGGGCCTCTTGTGTGCGGACTGTATGCGAAATACGTTCTGCGGTATTCCTTGATCGTCCGCGATCAGCCCGGAACCACCCTGGCGGAGGTACCCACCCGTGCGCCGAAAAGCGGTTGTCCTTACGGCAGTTGCCCTGGTGATGTCCCTGACGGCGGGCTGCGGCTCCTTGCAGTCCTCGGCCACCGAGGTCGGCGGTGAGCGCATGACCGACGACCGTCCCGTGCGCGACGGCGGCACCCTCACCGTCGCCCTCAACGCCGACCCGGACAAGCTCGATCCGACCCTCGCGCAGACCCTCGTGGGCCGCACCGTCTTCGCCGGAATGTGCGAGAAGCTCTACGACATCGACGAGCACGGGACCGTGATCCCGCAGCTGGCCAGGGGCCTGCCCAAGACGTCGAAGGACGGCCGCACCGTCACCTTCGCCCTGCGCAAGGGCCTGAAGTTCAGTGACGGCACGCGCCTCGACGCGGCCGCCGCCGTCACCTCGCTGCTGCGCCACCGCGACCTCGCCGGCTCGGCGCGCGCCACCGAACTCGCCCCGCTCGCACGGGTGGAGGCGACCGGGACGTACACGGTGAAGCTCACGCTCAAGCAGGCCTACGTCCCGCTCACCGCCGTCCTCGCGGACCGCTCCGGCATGGTGATGTCGCCCACCGCGCTCAAGAAGTACGGCAAGAACTTCACCAACCACCCTTCCTGCGTAGGCCCGTTCAAGTACGTGGAACGCGTCGGCGGCGACCGCATCGTGCTCGCCAAGGACCCGAACTACTACGCGGCCGACCGGGTCCACCTCGACAAGGTGATCTACAAGCCGATACCCGACGGCAACGTCCGCCTGGCCAATCTGCGGTCCGGCGACATCCAGGTCGGCGACCAGATGACGCCCGTCGACGTGCGCAGCGCGCTGACCGAGCCCGGTCTCCAGCTCTTCAACTCGCCCTCGCTCGGCTACCAGGGCATCGGCCTCAACGTGGGAAACGTCAAGGGGCTCGGGGAGAAGCCGGGCCGCATCGACACACCCCTCGCGCGCGAGCCGAAGGTCCGTGAGGCCTTCGAGCTGGCCATCGACCGCGAACTGATCAACAAGGTCGTCTTCCAGGGCATGTACGAACCCGCCTGCGGCCCCGTCTCGCCCGAGTCGGCCATCGCACCCGGCGTCAAGGCGTCCGCCTGCCCCAAGCGGGACGTCGCCAAGGCCAGGCGGCTGCTCGACGAGGCCGGGGTGAAGACCCCGGTCCGCATCGAGTTGAAGGTGTCCACGACGCCCGAGCACAGCCGCCTCGGACAGGTCTTGCAGGCCATGACCAAGGAAGCGGGCTTCGCCGTCACGCTGCGTCCGACCGAGTACGCCACGATGCTGGAAGAGACCGACTCCGGGGACTACGACGCCTTCACCAGCGGCTGGTCGGGGCGGCTCGACCCGGACGGCAACATCGCCAGTTTCCTGCAGACGCGCGGCGCGATGAACGCCTACGGGCTCTCCGACCCGGCCATCGACCGACTGGTCGAACGTGGCCGCTCCGAGGCCGACCCGGACGAACGCGCGCGAATATACGAGGAGTTGACCGAGCTCGCCACTGAGCGGCGCGGACTCGTCTACCTCTACCGACAGAAGAACTACGTCGTCACCCGCAAGGACGTCGCGGGCGTCCGCGTCTACGGAGACGGCCTGGTCCGCGTCACGGCTGCGGGGTACACCCGATGAGCCTGATCCCGCTGCGCCTGGCTGCCGCCCGCCCGAGGCCGGTGCGCCTGAGCCCCATGACGTCCTATCTGCTCACCCGGATCCGGCAGTCCCTCATCACCCTCGTCCTGGTCAGCATGGTCGTCTTCGCCGGCATCCGCGCGCTGCCCGGCGACCCGGCGCTCGCTCTCGCCGGTGAGGAGCGCAGCCCCAAGGCGCTCGCCGCGATCCGGGAGAGCTACGGCCTCGACGACAACATCGTCGTCCAGTACGGGCGGTTCATCGGCCACGCCGTCACCGGCGACCTCGGGACCTCATCGCGCACCGGCCTGCCCGTCGCCGACGCGATCACCGCGGCGCTGCCCATCACCCTCGAACTGGCCGCGCTTTCCCTGCTGTTGGCTGTCACGCTCGGCATCGGGGCGGGCATCGTCGCCGCCGTGCGGCGCGGCAAGCCGGAGGAGTGGCTGGCCAACGCCCTTGCCCTGTTGGGCCTTTCCGTCCCCACCTTCTGGCTCGGCATCGTCCTCGTCCTCGGATTCGCCATCGCCCTGCCGGTCTTCTCGGCCTCCGGATACGTCCCGTTCACCACCGACCCGCTCGACAATCTGCGCCGCATGGTGCTCCCCTCGATCGTCCTCGGCTCGGGTCTCGCGGCCGTCGTGATGCGCCAGACGCGGGCGGCGATGCTCGATTCGCTCTCCGCCGACTACGTACGCACCGCACGCGCCAAGGGCCTCTCCCGGCGCGAGGTCATCGGCGGGCACGCACTGCGGAACTCCCTGGTCACGGTCGTGACCGTGCTCGGCCTCCAGCTCGGCCACCTCATCTCGGGCGCCGTCGTCACCGAGCAGATCTTCGTCCTGCCCGGCTTCGGCAAGCTCACCATCGACGCCGTCTTCACCCGCGACTACGCGACCCTGCAAGGCGTGGTGCTCTGCACATCCGCCGCGTACATCCTCATCAACCTGCTGGTCGACGTGGCGTATTCGGTCATCGACCCGCGCATCCGGCTCGGAGGTGCCAGGTGACGACAGCGGTGCTCACCACGCTCGGGCGGATACGTTCCGCGAGCGCGCGCAGCGGCAAACTGCGCGCCCTGCGCAAGAACCGGCTCGCCATGACCGGCGGCATCATCGCCGCGGTCTTCGTCCTCGCGGCGCTCTTCGCGCCGCTCATCGCGCCGTACGATCCCGCGCGCCCCGACTTCGCCAACGCCCTTGCCGCGCCCGGCTGGTCGCACTGGCTCGGCACCGACGACCTCGGCCGCGACCAGCTCTCCCGCGTCGTGTACGGGGCACGGGCGTCCATGCAGGTGGGTGTGTTGGCGGTGGCCCTCGCGTTCGTCGTCGGCGTACCGCTGGGGCTGCTCGCCGGCTACTACGGCAAGTTCACCGACAGCGTCGTCTCGCGGCTCACCGACACGATGCTGGCCTTCCCCTTCCTGGTGCTCGCAGTCGGACTCGCCGCGGTGCTCGGCCCCTCGCTCACCAACGCGACCATCGCGATCGGCATCTCGCAGATCCCGGCCGTCATCCGCATCACCCGCGCCGAGACGCTGCGGCTGCGGCACGTCGACTATGTGGCGGCAGCCGTCGCCAACGGAGGCGGCGACGCCACCGTGCTCTTCCGGCACATCCTGCCCAACGCCACCTCAGCGCTGACCGTCCAGGCGACCGTCGGCATCCCCGCCGCGATCATCGGCGAGGCGCTGCTCAGCTTTCTGGGCCTCGGTGTGCAGCCACCGGACGCGTCGCTCGGCGTGATGCTCTCCGGCGCCCAGTCCTTCCTCGCGCCCGCGCCGTGGATGGCGGTCTTCCCCGGACTCGCCGTCGTCGCGGCCACGTTGGCGTTCAATCTGCTCGGCGACGGCCTGCGGGACGTCCTCGACCCCCGAGGAGCCACCCGATGACCAACCCGGTACTGAGCGTGCGCGATCTGTCGGTCTCTTTCCGCTCCGACACCCGCACCGTGCACGCCGTCGACCATCTCTCGTACGACGTCGCACCGGGCGAAGTGCTCGCGGTCGTCGGCGAGTCGGGGTGCGGCAAGTCCGTCACCGCGATGGCCGTGATGGGCCTCCTGCCGCCCACCGCGCACATCGACGGGTCGATCAGACTCGGCGGCACCGAGATCGCCGGAGCGAGCGAGAAGGAGCTCGGGCGGGTCCGCGGCAAGGACATCGCGATGATCTTCCAGGAGCCGATGACCTCACTGAACCCGGTCCTGACCATCGGCCGGCAGATCGGCGAGGTGCTCCGGCGCCACCAGGGCCTGTCGAAGAAGGAGGCACGCCCGCGCGTCGTCGAACTCCTCGACCTGGTGGGCATCCCGGCTCCCGCCCAGCGCGTCGACGAGTACCCGCATCAGCTCAGCGGCGGGATGCGGCAACGCGTCATGATCGCCATCGCGGTCGCCTGCGACCCGTCCGTACTGATCGCCGACGAGCCGACCACCGCGCTCGACGTCACCGTCCAGGCGGGCATCCTTGAAGTCCTGCAGTCCCTGCGGGAACGGCTCGGCACCGCGATCGTGCTGATCACCCACGACCTGGGCGTGGTGGCCGACACCGCCGACCGGGTCCTGGTCATGTACGCGGGCCGCCCCGTCGAACAGGCCCCGGTGGACGAGCTGTTCGCCGAGCCGCGCCACCCGTACACCCGCGGTCTGCTGGGCGCGGTCCTCCGCCCCGGCGGCGAGGGCAAGCGCCGGCTGCCCGAGATCCCCGGCCTGGTGCCGAGCCTCGACGCACAGCCCGACGCCTGCACCTTCGCCCCGCGCTGTGCGCACGCCGACGACCAGTGCACGGCGGGCCGGCCCGCCTTCAAGGCGGTCTCCCTGCACGCCGGGGCCGATGCCGCGCACCGGGCGGCCTGCTGGCACCCGCAGGACGCCCCCGCGCTCACGCCCACCACCCAGGAGGCCGGCCAGTGATCCCCACCCAGACGCGCGACAGCGACGCGGCGCCGGTGCTCGAACTGCGCGACCTGGAACGGCACTTCACGGGACACGGCGGCATCGTGCGCGCCGCCGACGGCGTGACGCTCACCGTCGGCAAGGGCGAAGTCCTGGGACTCGTAGGGGAGTCGGGGAGCGGCAAGTCGACGGTGGGCCGGTGCGCCGTACGCCTCGACGAGCCCTCCGGCGGAACGGTCCGCATCAACGGGACCGACGTGACCCGCCTCTCGCGGCGCGCCCTGCGGCCCCTGCGCAAAGACTTCCACCTCGTCTTCCAGGACCCCTCCTCCTCGCTCGACCCCCGCATGACCGTCGGGCAGATCATCGCCGAACCCCTGCGCCTGCACGGCATCGCCAAGGGCGACGCGGCACGCGCGCGCGTCGCCGAACTCCTCGGTCAGGTCGGCCTGCGCCCCGAGCACGCCGACCGGCATCCGCACGAACTCTCCGGCGGGCAGCGGCAACGTATCTCCATCGCCCGCGCGCTCTCCGTCGACCCCGATCTCCTGGTGGCCGACGAACCCACCTCCGCCCTCGACGTCTCCGTCCAGGCCTCCGTCCTCAACCTCCTGGCCGACCTGCAGCGGGACCGCGGCTTCGGGTGTCTGTTCATCACCCACGACCTGGCCGCCGTGGAGTTCCTCGCCGACCGCATCGCGGTCATGTACCTCGGCCAGATCGTCGAACAGGCGCCGACCGCCGAGCTGTTCGCCGACCCCAAGCACCCCTACACGCAGGCGCTCCTTTCCGCCGCGCCCGTGCCCGACCCGGCCCTCCAGCGCACCCGCGAGCGCATCGTCCTCAGCGGCGAACTGCCGAGCCCGCTCGCGCCGCCGCCGGGCTGCCGTTTCCACACGCGCTGCCCGCTGGCCGTCGACCGCTGCCGCGTCGAGGTCCCCGAACTGCGCGAACTCCCGGGAGACGGCCGCCGCCAGGTTTCCTGCCACCTCGTCGCCGACGACGGCACGGCTCCGGACGCGGCCGCCGCCCAGACCCTCCGTACGATCCCCGGTACCCGCACCGCACGCTAGGAGCAGCCCCCTTGTTCACCACCCGGCCGACCCTCCAAGGCACCTTCGGCATGGTGTCCTCCACCCACTGGCTCGCCTCCCAGTCCGCGATGGCCGTCCTGGAGGACGGCGGCAACGCCTACGACGCCGCGGTCGCCGCGGGCTTCGTCCTGCACGTCGTCGAGCCGCACCTCAACGGCCCGGCGGGCGAGGTGCCGATCATCCTGGCGCCCGCCGGGGGAGAGGTGCGGGTCCTGTGCGGGCAGGGCGTCGCGCCCGCCGGAGCGACCGTCGAGCACTACCGCTCGCTCGGCCTGGACCTCGTACCGGGCACGGGACCCCTTGCTGCCGCCGTGCCGGGCGCCTTCGACGCGTGGATGGTGCTCCTGCGCGACCACGGCACCAAGTCCCTCGCCGATGTCCTCAAGTACGCCATCGGGTACGCCGATGACGGGCACGCGCCCGTGGAGCGCGTCGGCGAGACCGTCGAGACGGTGCGCGAGCTCTTCGAGACCGAGTGGCCGTCGTCGGCCGAGGTCTACCTGCCAGGCGGCCACGCCCCGCGCCCCGGCGAACTCCTGCGCAACCCCGCGCTCGCCGCGACCTGGCGCCGCCTGATCGAGGAGGCGGGCGACGGCACGCGCACCGAGCAGATCGAGGCCGCGCGGAAGATCTGGAGCGAAGGGTTCATCGGCCAGGCGCTGATCCGCCAGGCGGCCCGCCCCACGATGGACACCAGCGGATCCCGGCACACCGGAACGCTGACGGCCGCCGACCTCGCCGGTTGGGAAGCGACGTACGAGGCCCCGGCGACGTACGACTGGAACGGCTGGACCCTGTGCAAGGCGGCCGGCTGGAGCCAGGGCCCGGCCTTCCTCCAGCAGCTGGCCCTGCTCCCCGCCGAGCGCGCGGACCTGCCCGCCTACGGCTCGGCCGACTACGTCCATCTGCTCATCGAGGGCTGCAAGCTCGCCATGGCCGACCGCGAGGCCTGGTACGGCGACGCGTTCGGCCCCGACACGGCGCCCGTCGCCGACCTGCTGTCCCCCGCGTACAACGAGGAGCGGCGGAAGCTCATCGGCGAGAAGGCCTCGTACGAACTGCGCCCCGGAAGCCCCGGCGGCCGTACCGCGAAGATCTCGGCCCACGCGCGCTCCGTGGCTGAGGGAGGGGAAGGCTTCGACGCCCTTGGCCTTTCCGGAGCGGGCGCCGGTGAGCCGACCGTCGCCTCGCCCCTGCAGGGCGAACCGGACGTCTCGGCGGACGGCGCCACCCGCGGCGACACCTGCCACCTGGACATCGTCGACCGCTGGGGCAACATGGTCGCGGCCACGCCGAGCGGCGGCTGGCTGCAGTCCAACCCGGTCGTCCCCGAACTGGGCTTCCCGCTCGGCACCCGCCTCCAGATGGCGTGGCTGGAGGAGGGCCTGCCCAACTCCCTCACGCCGGGCCGCCGTCCGCGCACCACCCTCACCCCGTCCCTCGCACTCAAGGACGGCATACCGGTCATGGCCTTCGGTACGCCGGGCGGCGACCAGCAGGACCAGTGGCAGGTGCACTTCTTCCTGGCGGTGGCGCTGCGCGACTCCGTACGCGGCGGCCTCGACCTCCAGGGCGCCATCGACGCCCCGAACTGGCACAACGACAGCTTCCCCGGCTCCTTCTACCCGCGCGGCATGCGCCCGGGAAGCGTCACGGTCGAGTCCCGCATGGACGAGGCGGTCATCGAGGAGCTGCGCCGGCGCGGCCACGACGTGACGGTCGGCGAGCCCTGGTCGGAGGGCCGGCTGTGCGCGGTGGCACGTGACCCGCGGACCGGGGTGCTCTCGGCGGCGGCCAACCCGCGGGGGATGCAGGGGTACGCCGTGGGGCGGTAGAGAACCCGGAGAGCGCCCCGAAGGGGCGCGGGGAACTGTGCGAGGACGGACCACGACCCGCGGTCGGCAACGGCGCGAACCCGGCAGAAGCCGATCCGAGGATCCCTGTGGCTCGGCCGGGTACGGGGCGTAGCGCGCCGCGTACCCGGCCGAAGGCGGGCGTCAGGACCTGCCGCTCGTACCCTGCCCGTCGAGCGACTCCTCGGTCGCCCGCTCGGGCTCTCGGGGCGACGGCAGGGCCACCGCGGCGGCGGCCTCCCGGCGGCGCGAGACGACACCACCCACCCGCGCGGCCACCGGCTGCACGAAGCGCGCGGTGAGCGGGCCGACGATCACGAGGATCAGGACGTACGCCGTGGCCAGCGGGCCGAGCGACGGCTCGATGCCCGCGGTGACGGCGAGCCCCGCGATGACGATGGAGAACTCGCCACGCGCCACAAGCGCACCGCCCGCCCGCCACCGTCCCTTCACGGAGATCTTGGCGCGGCGGGCGGCCCAGTACCCCGTGGCGATCTTCGTGCAGGCCGTCACGACCGCGAGGGCGAGCGCGGGAAGCAGCACCGGGGGAATGCTCGCAGGATCGGTGTGCAGACCGAAGAAGACGAAGAACACGGCGGCGAACAGGTCCCGCAGCGGCGCCAGGAGACTGTGCGCCCCCTCGGCGACCTCGCCGGACAGCGCGATGCCGACAAGGAAGGCGCCCACGGCGGCCGAGACCTGGAGCTGCTGGGCGATCCCGGCGACCAGGATGGTCAGTCCGAGGACGACGAGGAGCAGCTTCTCGGGGTCGTCGCTCGACACGAAGCGCGAGATCACACGCCCGTAGCGCACGGCGAGGAACAGCACCAGACCCGCGGCGCCGAGCGCGATGGCGAGGGTGAGACTGCCCGCGGCCCAGCCGACACCGGCCAACAGGGCGGTGATGATGGGCAGATACACGGCCATGGCCAGGTCTTCGAGGACCAGGATGCTGAGGATGACGGGGGTCTCGCGGTTGCCGAGCCGGCCCAGGTCGCCGAGCACCTTGGCGATGACCCCGGACGACGAGATCCAGGTGACGCCCGCGAGGACGACGGCGGCGACCGGACCCCAGCCCATCAGGAGCGCGGCGATCGCGCCCGGCACGGCATTGAGCCCCATGTCGACGAGACCGGCCGGGTACTGGGTCTTGAGATTGCTGACCAGATCGCTCGCGGTGTACTCGAGCCCCAGCATCAGCAACAGCAGGATGACGCCGATCTCGGCGCCGATCGCGACGAACTCCTCGCTGGCGCCGAGCGGAAGCAGCCCGCCCTCACCGAACGCGAGCCCCGCGAGCAGATAGAGGGGGATGGGGGAGAAGCGGAACCGCCCGGCGAACCTGCCGAGCAGGCCGAGCGCGAGGATGATCGCGCCGAACTCGATCAGGAAGACAGCCGAATGCATCGAATCACTCCCGCCCGAGTATCGCGGCGGCGCTCTCCACACCCTCGCGGGTGCCGATCACGATGAGGGTGTCCCCGCCCGAGAGGCGGAAGTCCGGTGCGGGCGACGGGATGGCCTCGGCCCTGCGAAGGACCGCCACGATGGAGGCACCGGTCTCGGTGCGCATCTGGGTCTCGCCGAGCAGCCGCCCGTTCCAGTGCGAGGTGCCCGCGATCTCGATGCGCTCGGCGACCAGGCCCAGATCGGTGGTGTGCAGGAGATTCGGGCTGTGGTGCGAGGGCATCAGCGCGTCGATCAGTGCGGCCGCCTCGCCGGAACTCAGCCGCAGCGAGAGCGCGCAGGCGTCGGGGTCGTCGGCACGGTAGGCGCTGAGGGTGCGCGCGCCGTCCCGGTGCGCGACCACCGAGATCTGGCGCTGTTCTCGGGTGGTCAGGTCGTACCGGATGCCGATGCCTGGAAGCGGCGTCTGGCTCAGGCGTGATGCGGGCACAGCTCTCCCTCTCATGCTGCTGATGCGAATGGGCGTCAATAAAGCGTTAAGGTCACCCTATCGGCCGGATCTTTGCCTGAACTTGGTGGTAGCCGCCGCGCCTCAGGACTAGAGGGGGAGGGCTATGGCTGACGCTCTGCCAGCACCGTCTCGACCGAATCGGCCTCAGCGGGCGACTTGTCCTCGCGGTAGCGCACGACCCGGGCGAAGCGGAGCGTGACGCCGGCCGGGTAGCGGGTGGACTTCTGCAGCCCGTCGTAGGCGATCTCGACGACGAGTTCGGGGCGTACGGTCACGAGGAATCCGTCGTCGCTGACGGCGAGCTCGCGCAGCCGCTCCGTCTGCCAGGCCAGCATCGCGTCGGTCATGCCCTTGAAGGTCTTCCCGAGCATGGCGTACGTCCCGTCGGCGCGCCGGGCGCCCAGATGCAGGTTGGAGAGCTTGCCGGTCCGCCGCCCGTGCCCCCACTCGGCGGCCAGGACCACGAGGTCCAGGGTGTGCACGGGCTTGACCTTCAGCCAGCTCGCGCCGCGCCGCCCTGCGCTGTAGGGGGAGTCGAGCGCCTTGAGCACGACTCCTTCGTGGCCGCGCCGCAGCGTGTCGGCGAAGAAGGCGTCGGCGTCCCGCCGTCGGGCCTCGTCCTCCGGCTCGTCGACGACGGTGCGGCGCACCCGCATCGGTTCCGGGACGAGCCGGGCCAGGCGTGCGTGCCGCTCGGTGCACGGCAGATCGAGCAGGTCGAGCCCGTCGGCGTACAGGGCGTCGAAGAAGACGGGGGAGAGGGGCAGCTCGGCGGCCGCGGTGGCCACGTCGACGCGTGAGCCGACACGTCCCGCGACCTCTTGGAAGGGGCGCGGCCTGCCGTCGCCGCCGAGGGCGATCACCTCTCCGTCGAGAATGAACCGCTCGCCCCTCAACTCCCTTGCCACAGCGGTGAGTTCGGGAAGCCGGTCGGTGATGTCGTCGAGGGTGCGGGTGTAGACACGTACGTCGTCCCCGTCGCGATGCACCTGGACGCGGATGCCGTCCAGCTTCTCCTCGACCGCGCACGGTCCCAGCTTGTCGATGCCTTCGCCCACGGAGGCGGCGCCGTGCGCGAGCATGGGCAGGACGGGCCGCCCGAGGCTGAGCCGGAACTCGTCAAGGGCGGCGGGCCCACGGGCGAGGAGCGCCTGCGCGACGGGGCTCACCGCCCCGGCCAGCATCACGGCACGCCGCACCGCGGTGGCCGGAACCTCCGTGGCGCGAGCGAGCCCCTCCACGGCGATGGCGTCAAGCGCCCCCTGCCGGACCTCGCCGGTCAGCAGCCCGAACAGGAACCGCTGCTCCTCGGCGGTGGCCGCGCCCATCAACTCCCGGATGAGGCGCTTGCGTTCGGCCTGGGAGCCGGGACCCGTGACGGCACCGATGGCGGTGAGGGCGGCGTCTGTGCCCCGGACGGTCAGGGTGGGTTCGCAGGCGGGCTCGACAGGGTCCTTGAGCAGATTCCACCCGATCCCGAGACGCCCCTGCGGAAGCCGCCCCGCCAGATACGGGATCACGACCGGGACGTCGTCCGGCTCCGCGGCCCGGAAGAGATCGGCCAGGAGGGCGATCTTCCCCGAGCGGGCGGAGGTCGTGGCGACCGAGTGGGACACATGGGCTAGCCGGGCCAGGAGCATGTGTCTCCCTTTCCCCGGTCGCACCCGTTCCTGACACCTTTTCCGCCGGGTGGCGGGTCCCCGGTGACCGGCGGTCGCCTAGCCCGGTGACCGGCGGCCACCCCTCTGTCATGGGGTGTGGCAGATGTAGGTCGGCCCTATCCAGGGCTCGCAGACCGGCTCCGGGGGCGGTGTGGGTTCAACCGGTGTCGGCGTCGGCTCCGGGGGAGGGGTTGGGTCGACGGGCGTCGGTACAGGGGGAGTTGGGTCCACCGGTGTCGGCGTGGGGGTCGGAGTAGGCGTCGGTGCAGGGGGCGGAGGCGTCGGAGTGACCGGTTCGGTCGGCTCCGTCGGGGTCACCGGTTCGGCCGGTTCCGACGGTTCGGCAGGCGTCGGCGGTGCGGGCGGGTCTGCCGGGTCCGCGGGCGCCGGGGCTTCCGGCTCCGCCTGTTGCTGCTGGGGCGGTGGCTGTGGTGCGGGTGACTGCTCCTCTGCCGGGGCGTCCTGCTCGGCGGGTGCGGCCGGAGGTGCCGGTGCCTGCGGTTCCGCCGGGGCGGGCGGTGGCTTCTCGGCCGGAGTCGCAGGGCGCTCCTCGCTGCGAGGCGCCGGCGCCTCCGCGGCCGGTGGCTGGGCCGGCCTGCTCTCCACCGCGGTGGCCCGCTGCGGCGGTGCCGCGTTGCCGGAGCCGCCGAGCACGAGCCCCGCCACCACGGCCGCCCCCGCCACCGAAGCGCCGACCACGCCGACCGCTGCGGCCGGGAGCTTTCCCCCGCCGGTGAAGACGTGACGTACGCCGTGCAGGAAGCCGCCGTGGCCGCCGGGTGCCGAAGCGACCCCCGCTGCCCCTGCCAGCGGCACGAGGAACTTGCCCGCGCCGCCCAGGACGAAGATCAGCAGCGCCGGTCCGACCAGCGCCGGCAGTCGGTCGTTGGCGCGGGCGAGCAGCGCGAGCCTGGCCCGGCAGTCGGCGCAGCCGTCGAGGTGGGCAAGGAGACGCTCGGACTGCCGGGCCGATGCCTCGCCGCGTATGTGGCCGGGTATGCGGTCCCAGTGCTGCTCGCACGCGGGATCCTCCGGCGTACCGGGATGGGCGCGCAGAAACGCCTGCCGCATCCCTTCGCGCGCCCGGTGTAGCAGCACGGCGGTCGCGCCCTGCCCGGCCCCGATCCGGCGCCCGACCGCCTCCAGCGGCTGGCCCTCAGCCTCCGCGAGCCACAGCGCCTTCACCCAGCGCTCGGGCAGCTGGCCGAGGACCCGGCCGAGCAGGTCCACGGAGGAGACCCGGTCGCCCGGATCGTCCGCGCCGTCGCAGTGCACGCCGACCCGCTCCGCGGACTCGACCGTCCGCGGGTCACGTGGCGTCTCGCGGGCCGCGCCGCGCCCCACCGCGGCCGCGAGGTGCCGCACCGTCGTCATGAGATACGCGGGTACGTTCTCGATCTCGTGCCCGGCCGAAAGCCGCCGCCAGACGCGGAAATGCGCCTCGGCGACGAGGTCGTCGGCGATCCAGGCGTTGCCGGTCAGCGAGCGGGCGTAGGAGACGAGGCGCGGCTGTTCCTCCCGGTAGAGGCGGGCGTAGGCGGCCGTGGCGGGCACGGTCACCGGCCCGTCGGCGGGGGCCTCGGCAGGGACGTCGGACATGGCAGAGCACTCTCCCGTTTCCACTGCGGGGGATTAGGACGAGTTCGAAAGCCTAGGTCAGAAATGTCTGACTTATGACGCGAGAGTGGCGTAGGTCACAGGAACTCCTGGCGTGTCGCCGTAATGCACGCGCTCGCCGCGGACTCGTTCAGGCGCGGAAGGAACCAGACCGCGAAGCGGAAGCCTTACGAGAAAGAGGAGCCGATCATGGCCGTCATCCTTGAGCAGCCCGCCCGAGCCCGCCTGATCACCCCGGAGGGGCGCGAGCGCGGCCTGTCCGTCACCCTCCGGTACTCGTCGGCCGACCCCCTGGCCGCTCAGATCACCTTCCCGTCCGAGGCCTCCCTCGACGGCGCGGAGGTCACCTGGATCTTCGCCCGTCAGCTGCTCGAGGAGGGGCTGCGCGCCCCCGCGGGCAGCGGTGACGTGCACATCTGGCCGTGCGGTCGCGCGCGGACGGTCCTGGAGTTCCACGCGCCGCAGGGCCTGGCCCTGGTGCAGTTCGACCGGGCCGTGCTGCAGCGGTTCCTGCTGCGCTCGTACGCCGTCGTCGGCGCGGGGAGCGAGGCGACGGGGCTCGACCTGGACCGGAACCTCGCGCGTCTGCTGGGCGGGGTCTGAACGCCGAGCCCACCGGACTCGACGGGCGGATCGTCCGGCCCTCGCCTAGCGTCGTATCGGGGGCGGTTTCCAGGGGGTCTCAAGCCCATGAGTTCCGCATTTTGGTGCGGAGGTGGAAGGCATGCACCGGATGGTTGCGCCCGCGCTGGCCGTCGCTTCCGTCGTGGCCGTCGTCGCCGGGAACACGGCCGGCAGCATGGCGAGCGGTGAGGCGGCGAGCGGTGAGGCGGCGATCACCACGGTGAGGTTCACCGCGGAAGAGCGCCGCGAGACCCTCGGGTACTGGACGGCCGACCGGATGCGCAAGGTCGCCGCCGATGTCGACCTCGGGCACGACGCCGCATCCGTCAAGCCCTGGAGCGGCCCGGCGATGAAGACGGTCGGGCGGCTCTTCTTCACCAACGAGCAGGGCCAGGATTCCTACTGCACCGCCACTGCGGTCCGCAGCCGCAACCATTCCGCGGTGATGACCGCAGGGCACTGCGTACAACTGCCCGCCTCTCCGGGAAACCACTACAGCTACATGGTCTTCGTGCCGGGATACGGCGAGGGCAAGCGCCCATACGGGGTGTTCGCGGTCCGGGCCTCCGTGATGCCGCGCAGTTGGGAGCGAGGCGCCAAGAACGACGTCGCCGTCGTCGTGGTGGACCAGCGGAAGGGCAAGTCGCTGACCGACACGGTCGGCGGGCAGGCCGTGGCCGTGGACCGCAAGCCGGGCGGCAAGGTGACCGTCTTCGGCTATCCCGACAGCCAGGAGCGGCGCGGCGAGCGGCTGATGTACTGCGCGGGCACCACGTCGGCCGCGCCCCAGGGCAAGCAGAGCGTGCGCTGCCCGATGGAGGGCGGGTCGAGTGGCGGGCCCTGGCTGGCCGGCTTCGACGAGAAGTCGGGCCGGGGAAAGCTGGTGTCCGTGAACAGTTTCGGTGACACGGCCGAGGGCGGTTCGGCCATGGAGGGCGAGGTCCTGGGCGCCACCGCGGGTGAACTCCTCAAGCGGTCACAGCAGTTGTGATCAGTGCCGAGCCCCGTTCTCCGCTTCCCCTGTTTTAGGTTAGGCTGCCCTAACTTATCGACGGCTTCAGGTCGCTCAGGGGAGGGGACCACGATGGGACACGGCTGGGAGGGGGTGGTCCTCAAGCTGTTCCGCGGCAAGGACTTCGAGTTCACGGTGACCGGCACCGAAGACGTCACCGAGCACTACCGGCGCCTGCACCTGACGGACGGCGGCATGCTCGCCCTGACCGGGGTGCATCCCACGATGTGGGTGCGCCTGTGGTTCGACCACGCGGGCAAGAGCCACCAGCGCGCCTACACCCTGGTGAACCCCGACCCGGACAGCGGAACCTTCAGCCTGGAGTTCGCCCTGCACGACGGCCGCGCCAGCGACTGGGCGCGCAAGGCCGCCCCCGGTGACACCATCGAGGCCACGCTGCAGGGCACCGGCTTCGAGGCGCCGCAACCGCAGCCGTCACGGCTCCTGGCGATCGGCGACACGGCGGCACTCCCGGCCCTCAACTCGCTCCTGGCCGCCCTGCCCGGCGTACCGGCGACGATCTGGTTCGAGACCCGGCACGCCGAGGACCACGACCTGGACCTGCGCCTCGACCCGGCCCTGCACGAGCTGCACCGGGTGGAACGGCGCGCGTCCGGCGCCCATCTGGTCGACGAGGTCAAGGCCGCACTGCCCGCCCTGGTCCAGGACCCCGCCGACGTCTACGTCTGGATCACCTGCGACACGACGACCACCCGGGCCCTCGCCTCATACGTAGGCAAAGAGCTGAACGTCCCGAAGCACCGCGTGCACGCGCTCGGCTACTGGCGCCCGGAGAAGGGGTAGCCGGCTCGGCTAATCGCGCCCGGAGGAGCGGTAGGCGCGGGCCGTCCGCCGCCGGATCATCAGCACCGCACCCACAAGGACCACTGCTGAGCCCGCGCCGACCAGGAGGATCGCGGTCCAGTCCGAGTCGTCGGACTCCGGACTCGGCGCGGCGGGGGCCGGACCCAGCGCGGTGCGCGACTGCTCGCTCTGGGACAGCAGTGAACCCACCGGCTGCACGCGCCCCGCGGCCTTGAAGCCCCAGTCGAGCAGCCACCGCGCCTCTTCGTACACGGCGTGTCCGCCGCCCTCCTGAGGGTTCATCACGGAGACGACCAGGGTGCGGTTGCCGCGCTGCGCCGCGCTGATCAGGGTGTGGCCGGCACGGCTGGTGTAGCCGTTCTTGATGCCGATGAGGCCGGGGTAGCGTGCCACGCCGTCCGCGCCGGTCAGCAGGCGGTTGGTGTTCCGGATCGGATGGGACCAGTTGCCGTGGGGGAACTGCGCGAACGGCGTGGCGCAGTAGCGGGCGAACTCGGGGTCCGCGAGACCCGCCCGGCCGAAGACCGCCAGGTCGTACGCCGATGAGACCTGCCCCGCCGCGTCGTAGCCGTCGGGGGAGACCACATGGGTGTCGCGGGCGCCCAAGGCGCGGGCCTTGGCGCGCATCTGACGGACGGTCTGCTGCCAGCCGCCGTTCAGCTCGGCGAGCACGTGAACGGCGTCGTTGCCGGAGCTGAGGAAGACGCCACGCCACAGATCGGAGACGCGGTAGCTGCGGCCCGCCTCGACACCCACCAGGCTGCTGCCGTCACCGACGCCGGAGAGCTCGCTCGCGGAGACCTTGTGGCGGGCCGCGGCGTCCAGGTGGGGGAGGGCCGTGAGGGCGAAGAGCGACTTCAGGGTGGAGGCGGGCGGCAGTTGGCGGTGCGCGTTGTGCGCGGCGAGCACTTCGCCCGTACGGGCGTCGGCCACCAGCCAGGACAGCGCCGAGACGCCGTCCGGCAGCGCCGGTGCGCCGGCGCCCGGCTTGGCCTGGGTGCCGGGCCGGTCGAGCAGGGTCGAGGAGTACGCGGGCACCGGCTTGGGCGGTGCGGGCTCGGCCGTGGCGGCCGCCGCGAAGGGTGTGGGCAGGAGGGCCAGAGCAACGATTGCGAGGGCCGCGGTGCGGACGGATGAGGAGCGCGGAAGGTACCTGATGGCCATTCAGCCACCGTAGGAGCACGGCCAGAAGTCCGCAGGTCAGCTTGGTCCGGCTGGATGTATCGGGGGGTGAGGGACGCTGCCGGGCCGGGGCCGGCGGGCGTCGGTCAGGGCCGCCGCGAGGGCCGGGAGGGCCGGCTTCGGCCAGTGGCCGAACGGCCGCCCTTCCCGAACCGGCACTCTCTGCCCACACTCCTTGGCAAGGACGGCGGAGGGGGCACCGATGGCCGCTCGACGGGGACGGCGCACGGCGGAGAGCAATCGGCGCGAGGCGGGCGCCCTGGTCGTCGCCCTGCTGCTCCTGGTGGTGGTGTTCTGGTCGGTGGTCTGGCCCTACGCGGCCGCCGTGCTGCTCGTCGGCGGCCTCGGAGCCGTGGCGTGGTGGCTGTGGCGCACGGACCGCATGGCGCGCGGGCGGGATCGCGAGTGGCGCGAACACGAGGCGGTACGGGCGGGGCACCGGACCCTCGCGGATGTGGACGTGATGACCGGCACCGCCTTCGAGGAGCATGTCGCCGGGCTGTGCCGCAGGGACGGATGCACCGAAGTGCGCCGCGTGGGTGGCGCCGGCGACCAGGGCGCCGATGTGATCGGGCGGCTTCCGGACGGCCGGAGCATGGTCGTCCAGTGCAAGCGGTACGCCCCGAGCGGCACCATCGCCAGCCGTGAACTGCGCGATCTTCTGGGCTCCCGCGTGCACTTCGGGGCCGATGTGGCGATCTTCGTGACGACCACACGGTTCAGCCGTCCCTCCGCGGCGTTCGCGGCGACGCACTCGATCGCCACCGTGCACCGCGACCATCTGGGCCTGTGGAACAGCGGAACCCCGCTGGATTCGATCCTCGACGTCAGCGCCGCGGGGCAGGGCGACGGCCGGCACCGGGCCCGCTGGAAGAGGACGTACGGATAGTGCCGCCGGCCACCCTCCGCGGACTGTGATCCCGGTCACCATCAGGCCCGTTCCCCATTACTTTCCCCTAGGTACCTAATGCCCCGGCGCAGATAGCTTCCTTCAAGTCCGCAGCGGACGGGCAGAAAGACCAACCCATGGGGAGCGAACATGATCGTGGTGACCGGAGCAACGGGCAATGTCGGGCGGCCGCTTGTCAAGGCACTCGTCGCGGCGGGAGAACGGGTCACGGCCGTCTCGCGTGCGGTGTCGGAGACGGACGTCCCGGCGGGAGTGCGGCATCTGCGGGCGGACGTGGCCGATCCGGAGCGGCTCAAGCCCGCGCTCGACGGTGCGGACGCCCTGTTCCTGCTGACGTCCGGCGACTTCACGCTGGCCGACGGCGATGTGCACGGCGTCCTCGACGCCGCGCGGTCCTGTGGCGTCCGGCGGGTCGTCCTGCTCTCCTCCCAAGGCGTCGGAACGCTGCGCCATCCACCGGCGTACGAGGAGGCCGTCAAGCGGTCGGGCCTGGAGTGGACGGTGCTGCGGCCCGGCGGCTTCGCCTCGAACGCGTTCCGCTGGGCCGAGACGGTCCGCGCGACCCGGACGGTCGCCGCGCCGTTCGGCGATGTCGCCCTGCCGGTGATCGACCCGGACGACATCGCGGCGGTCGCCGCTCTCACGCTGCGGGAGGCCGGGCACGCCGGTGCGACCTACGTGCTGACGGGGCCGGACCCGGTCTCGCCGAGGCAGCAGGCCGCGGCGATCGGGGACGCGATCGGCGAGCCGGTGGGGTTTGTGGAGCAGAACGAGGAGGAGGCACGGACACAGATGCTGGCCTTCATGCCCGAGCAGGTGGTGCAGGCCACCCTCGCCATCCTGGGCTCACCCTCGCCCGACGAACAGCGGGCGAGCCCCGACGCCGAGCGGGTCCTCGGCCGCCCGCCCCGGCCCTTCGCCGAGTGGGCGGCGCGCAACGCCGCCGCCTTCAAGTAGCGGCACACGGCGGTGACTTGATCAGCCGCGCGGGCGGACATGGAGATCGAGGCCGCTCGTCCCCGGTGTCTCCACACCCGGAAGGAGGCGCATGTCGTGGTCGTAGTCGCCGCCGACGAGCGAACGGAAGGGGACCGGCTCGTCGGTGAAGAGGCCGTCGAGCCGGCGCCCGAACTCCCGCTTCGCCGCAGCGAACCGCTCATCGGGCAGCTCGTTCGCCTCGTACACGGCGAACGGTTCCAGCGGTGCCATGCCGGTGAACCAGGACAGCCCGTGCTGCAGCGGATACAGGACGTCCGTGAGCCGGCCATGGATTCCCCGGTCGGAGAACGACGACTCACGGGCGCCGAGCGTCACCGACACGAGCGCACGCCGCCCCGCGAGGACGCCCTCGCTGTAGGGCGGCGGGACCGCAGGGCCGTAGCCGAACCCGCTGGTGAACACCCGGTCGATCCAGCCCTTCAGGATCGCGGGCACCGAGAACCACCACATCGGGAACTGCAGGATCACCGCGTCCGACCAGCGCACCTTCTCCTGCTCCGCCGCGATGTCGGACGAGAGACGGTCGGCGAACGTGTCCCGCTCGGAGGCGGCCATCACATGCAGTCGCTGATCCCCGGCGTGACCGGAGAAGTCGTCGGCGTCCACCGTCGCCTTCCACTTCATCGCGTACAGGTCGGAGACCCGCACCTCGTGCCCCGCCGCGCGCAGTTCGTCGACCGCGAAGGCGGCCAAGGAGGCGTTGAGCGAACGGGGTTCGGGGTGGGCGCTGACGACGAGGATCTTCTTCGGGCGGGGCGGCGTGGTGGTGTTCATGGAGCCACGATCTCCGGGCGCGCCCCGGTCAGCCAGCACCCTGTTCGACCTCGGAACGCCGATCCTGGTACTGCCAGGGCCACGCATACTTGGCCCATGAACGGCGTGAGCGGTGTGAGCGGTGTGAACGGCGAGGACGACATGGGCGGCACCGGCGGCGGGACCGGCGGCACGGGGCGGGACCTCGGCGGGTTTCTGCGGGCCCGGCGGGGGCGCGTGACGCCGGAGCACGTGGGGCTCACCGGCGGTCGCCGCCGCCGGGTGCACGGGCTTCGCCGTGAGGAACTGGCCCAGCTGGCCGGGATCAGCGTGGACTATTACGTACGCCTCGAACAGGGCCGGGCCACCCAGCCGTCCGCCGAGGTGCTCGACGCGCTCGCCGGGGCGCTCGGCCTCGGCACGGCGGAGCGCGCGCACCTCACCACACTGGCCGCCGCCCGTCGCGAGCCTCCGCCCACGGCCAGGGTCAGCCCCCTGCTGCGACGGATCCTGGACGCCCTGGGCGATTTCCCCGCCTTCGCGACCGACCACCGCCTCGACGTGGTGGCCTGGAACCCCCTGGGCGCCGAACTGATCGGCGGCCTCGCCGACCCGGCCCGCCGCGACCGGAACAACGCCAGATTCCTCTTCCTCGACCCCGCGTCCCGTCTCGTACACCCCGAGTGGGAGGACCGTGCGGCGGAGGCGGTGGGCCAGCTGCGCGTCGCCGCGGGCCGCTACCCGCAAGACACGGAACTGGCCGCGCTCATCGCCGAACTGACCGCGGCCAGCGGCGAGTTCCGGCGGATCTGGGACAGCGGCGAGGTCGTGATGTGCGCGGCGGGCCGCAAACGCCTGCGGCACCCGGCCGCCGGGCTGCTCACGCTGAACTTCGAGACCCTGCACGTACCGGCCGCACCCGGCGAGACGGGTCTGGTGGTGCACGTGTTCAGCGCCGACGAGGACAGCGCGGAGGCGACCGCCCTCGCCGGACTCGCCGCCCTCGCCGTGAGCTGATCCAGCCGTAGCGCCCCAGCCGCGCGGAAAACCTGGTGCCACTGTGCGCGGTGATCGCTACGGTGGAGTTGTCCAGGTGCGCAGGGGCGGGCTACTTCCACTGTAAATGGGGCGGTCGCGGGTTCGAATCCCGTCGTCGACTTCGGGTCGGCGTAGCTCAGCGGCCAGAGCACCACGTTGCCTGCACCGACTCTGATCTCTGGACTTTCGACGCGAGCCGTCTGCCCTGCCGCACAGCAGGGCAGACGGCCGCATTCGCCGACTACTTCGGCAGGTTCGCCTCGATCGCGGCGAGCACCTCGGGCGCGTCCGGCTCGGTCTGCGGGGAGAAGCGCGCGACGACCGATCCGCTTGCGTCGATGACGAACTTCTCGAAGTTCCAGCGGATGTCTCCGCTGTGCCCCTCGGAGTCGGCGGTGCCGACGAGGTTGCCGTACAGCGGGTGGCGGGCATCGCCGTTGACGTCGACCTTCTCGGTCAGCGGGAAGGTCACGCCGTACGTCGCCGAGCAGAACTCGGCGATCTCCTCCGAGGTGCCGGGCTCCTGGCCCATGAACTGGTTGCAGGGGACGCCAAGGACGGTGAAGCCGCGGGCGGCGTACTGCGCGTGCAGTCGCTCCAGGCCCGCGTACTGCGGGGTCAGACCGCACTTGGAGGCGACGTTGACGATCAGGACCGCCTTGCCCAGGTGCTGGTCCAGGTTCGCGGGGCCACCCTGGAGGGCGGCGATCTCGGCATTCTCGTAGACAGACATGTTTGGGAGCCTACGCTCAGGGCCCGGCGCCGCTCACGCCGCCTCCGTGCGGTTCAGCCGGCCGCAGGCGACCAGCTCGACCGTCACCGCGACCGCGATCGCCTGGACCGCCATCAGGGCGATCAGCACGAAAAGCTGCACCGCGCCCGCGAGGGCGGGAGACGCGCCGCCCAGGAGCATGCCGACGAACGCTCCCGGCAGCGTGACCAGGCCCACCGTGCGGGTCTGGTCGAGTCCGGGCAGCAGGGCGTCCGAGGCGGCGGGGCGGATCACCTCCAGGCGGGCGTCCCGTGCGAGCAGGCCGAGGGCCAGGCCCGCCTCGAACTCGCCGTTGCGGGCCCGGAGTTCGTCCAGGGCCCGGCGGCCGGCAAGCACGGTCGCCGTCAGCGCACCGCCGATGAGGATGCCGGTCACCGGGATCATGGCGATGCCCCGCACCGGGAGCAGCCCGGCCAGCGTCAGGCCGGTCACCACCGGGACGACGGGACCGGCGATCGGCAGCGCCGCCCACCACCAGCTGCCGTTCTCGGTGATGCGCCGCCCCGCGGTCCGGGCGGCGACGGCGAACATCAGGAGCAGGAAGGCGAAGAGCGCCGCCAGGTGATGGATCACCCAGCCGATCGCCAGGGACACCACGCCCAGCTGCGCGGCCGCCCGCACCCCGGCCACCACGATCTCGCGCGCCCTGCCGTACGAGCCGTCGGGGGACAGTCGGAACACGGCGGCCGTCGCGGCCGCGACAAGGAGCAGCACGAGCAGCGCCGCGCCGAGCGTCGCATTGACCGGAAGCAGGGCCTGAGCAGCGAGATCACGCACCCGCCCACCCTAGGCGGCGGCGCGCCCAGGAGATCGGAATCGGCCGTCGCAACCTGCGCGAGCGGGTCGTCGAGGGAGTGCCCAGGATGTGAGGATGCCCGAGGAACATGTGATGCCGAAAGATGCCGAAGAAAGAAGGGCTGACCTCATGGCGCAGCAGGTACAGGGCGTGATCGCCCGCGCGAAGGGCGAGCCGGTAAGGATCGAGACGATCGTCGTGCCGGACCCGGGCCCGGGAGAAGCCGTGGTGAAGGTGCAGGCGTGCGGCGTCTGTCATACCGATCTGCACTACCGCGAGGGCGGCATCAACGACGACTTCCCCTTCCTCCTCGGCCATGAGGCCGCGGGCGTCGTCGAGTCGGTCGGCGACGGCGTCACCGAGGTCGCGCCGGGCGACTTCGTGATCCTCAACTGGCGTGCTGTGTGCGGTCAGTGCCGCGCCTGTCTGCGCGGCCGCCCGCAGTACTGCTTCGACACGCACAACGCCAAGCAGAAGATGACCCTCACGGACGGCACCGAGCTCTCGCCCGCGCTCGGCATCGGCGCCTTCGCCGAGAAGACCCTCGTCGCCGCCGGCCAGTGCACCAAGGTCGACCCGGCCGCATCGCCCGCCGCGGCCGGACTTCTCGGCTGCGGCGTGATGGCCGGGCTCGGCGCCGCCATCAACACCGGCGAGGTCGGCCGGGGCGACTCGGTCGCCGTCATCGGCTGCGGCGGTGTCGGCAACGCGGCGGTCGTGGGCGCGCGGCTCGCCGGCGCCGCGAAGATCATCGCGGTGGACATCGACGACAAGAAGCTCCAGACCGCCAAGAGCCTGGGCGCCACGCACAGCGTCAACTCCCGCACGGCGGACCCGATCGAGGCGATCCGCGAGCTGACCGGCGGCAACGGCGCCGACGTCGTCATCGAGGCGGTCGGCCGCCCGGAGACGTACGAACAGGCCTTCTACGCCCGTGACTTGGCGGGCACGGTCGTCCTGGTCGGCGTGCCGACACCGGAGATGCGCATCGATCTGCCGCTGCTCGACGTCTTCGGCCGTGGCGGCGCGCTCAAGTCGTCGTGGTACGGGGACTGTCTGCCCTCACGCGACTTCCCGATGCTCATCGACCTCTACCGCCAGGGGCGGCTCGACCTGGATGCGTTCGTCTCCGAGACGATCGCCCTGGAGGACGTGGAGAAGGCCTTCGAGCGGATGCATCACGGGGACGTCCTGCGTTCGGTGGTGGTCTTCTGATGGCGGCGGCTCGCATCGACCACCTCGTCACGTCCGGGACCTTCTCCCTCGACGGCGGCACCTGGGACGTCGACAACAACGTATGGATCGTGGGTGACGACAGCGAGGTCGTCGTCATCGACGCCGCGCACGACGCGGACGCCATCGCGGCCGCCGTCGGGGACCGCAGGGTCGTCGCGATCGTGTGCACGCACGCCCACGACGACCACATCGACGCGGCCCCCGCACTCGCGGCCCGCACCGGCGCGCCGATCCTGCTGCACCCCGCCGACGCGGAGCTGTGGAAGCAGACCCACCCCGACCGCGCCCCCGACGGCGAGCTCACCGACGGACAGGAACTGTCCGTGGCGGGCACGGAGTTGAAGGTCCTGCACACCCCGGGCCACTGCCTGGGCGCGGTCAGCCTGTACGCGCCGGACCTTGCCACCGTCTTCACCGGCGACACGCTGTTCGCGGGCGGTCCTGGGGCGACGGGCCGTTCGTTCAGCGACTTCCCGACGATCGTCGACTCGATCAGGGACCGGCTGTTGACGCTGCCGCCGCAAACCGTGGTGCGTACCGGTCACGGCGACAGCACGACGATCGGCGCCGAGGCGCCGCACCTGGAGGAGTGGATCGCCCGCGGTCACTGAGCGGGCACGGCGGCGGGACCTGTGCTGCACGGGGCTCGCCGCCGGCCGATTTCCCTGTCACGCGGGAGTGCAGCGGCTGCGCTGCCGGCCGAGGCCCGAGATCTCCATCTCCATCACGTCGCCGGCGCCCAGATAGGGGAAGCGCCCGGACAGCGCGACGCCCTGTGGCGTACCGGTGTTGATGACGTCGCCGGGTTCGAGGACGAGATACCGCGACAGATGGTGCACGAGCTCCGCGACCCCGAAGATCATGTCGGCGGACACGGAGTCCTGCCGGACGTCCCCGTTGACGTAGGACCGCAGGCGCAGGCCCTGCGGGTCGCCCACCTCATCCGCGGTCACCAGGACGGGCCCCAGCGGGTTGAACGTGGCGCAGCTCTTGCCCTTGGACCACTGGCCGCCCGACTGCTCCAGCTGGAAGGCGCGCTCGGAGACGTCGTTGCTGACGGCGTAGCCCGCGACATGGGCGAGCGCGTCGGCGGGCGAGTCCAGATAGGAGGTCCGCCGCCCGATGACGACGGCGAGTTCCACCTCCCAGTCGGTCTTCTTCGAGCCGCGCGGGATGAGGACGTCGTCGTACGGACCGATGACGGTGTTCGGCGCCTTGTAGAAGAGGATCGGCTCCTCCGGCGGCTCGGAGCCCGATTCGGCGGCGTGGGCTGCGTAGTTCTGCCCGATGCAGAGCACGGCGGACGGGCGGGCTATCGGGGCACCGACGCGCTGCCCGGTGATGTCCGTCTCGGGCAGGCCGGAGGCGTCGGGCACGAGCGAGGGGTCGTCCGACAGGGCGGCGAGGAAGGCGCCGTCGATGTCGCGGGTCACGGACGAGAGGTCGTGATGCCGGCCGTCGGATGAGGCGAGGACGGGCCGTTCGCGGCCGGGCTCGCCGATGCGCATGAGACGCATGGGGTGAACTCTCCTGTGCGGTAAGGGAGATCGCGGTCGGGGGATCGTGGTGGTCGCCCCCACAGCCTGCATCGGCGGCAGCCCGTGGAACAGGCGTAGGACCTCGGAGATCGCGTTCGCCCCGAGCCGCTGCCCACACGCGACCGTGCCCGACGGGCATCCCCGAGGTGGAAGTCGGCCCCGCCTGGTGGCACCCACTCTTGATCTCCGATAAGTTAGGCAAGGCTTACCTAATGGAGGTTGACGAATGGGTGTCCGTCACATCAGCACGACCCTGCCCACCGCAGCGGCACGCGCGCGTTCCCTGCTCGCCACCGCGTGGTCCTGCGCGGTGACCACCGAGATCGGCAGGGACGAACTCGTCGGAGCGCACAGCGTCGGCGCGGACGGGACGGTTCTGCTGGTCCCGCCGCGGGACAGCGCACTGGCGACCGCGATGATCTGCGCGCCGCGCGGGGAGCCGTCCACCCTGCTGGAGCTCGCCGATGTCTCCCCGGTGCCGGTCAGGGACCGGATCCGGGCCCGGCTGTGGCTCTCGGGGTCGCTCGTGCCCGACGGCGAGCGTTTCGTCTTCGCGCCGACCTGCGCCGTGCTGCACGACGCCACCGGCGAGCGGATCGGCATCGGCCTCGACGAGCTCGCCGTGACGGCCCCCGACCCGCTGGCCGAGGCCGAGGCGCGCCTTCTCACCCACCTCGCCGACGCGCACGAGGACGCCGTCGAGCAGCTGACCCGGCTGGTCCACGCCGACAGCCTGAACGGAGTGGTGCGCGTACGCCCGCTCGCCATCGACCAGTACGGCCTCACCCTGCGCCTGGAGCGGGCACGCAGCCAGGCCGATGTGCGGCTGTCGTTCGACGAGCCCGTCGAGGACGTCTCCCAGGTGACCGAGCGCATGCACATCCTGCTGACCAAGGCCCGGCACGTGCGCCGCCCGCTACTGCGCCCCGCGACTCCCGAGTCCTGAGCCCGCCGTCAGTTCCTTCCGCATCGACCGCAGCGCGAGCGCGAGCACTCCGATGTCGTCGAGGAACACCGGATCGGGCAGCAGATCCGCGGGCAGGACGAGATAGGCGACCGCACCCCAGAACACCCACTGACGCTCCACCGGCAACCCCGCCCTGCGCAGCCTGCGGCGCGCCCTGACCAGGCGTACGAGCAGGGCGACCGCGACCGCAAGTGTGGCGGCCGCCAGGACCCCGGCGGCCATGAGGAGGACCGTGACTTCCGTGCTCATCAGACCCTGACCTCCGTCCTGAGAGGGGCGCTCCGCCCCAGGCTATGCGCCCCCGCCGGACAGCGCGTGCATACGGCGTCCACATCGGGACGGCCGCCAGAACATCCCCTTCCGCCCTCCCATGACGGACGATGGAACCCGGCAAGCACCGCCGGCTCCGCCAACTCCTTGTGGGAAAGGTCGAGATGAGCCAGACGTTGATCACGGCAGGGCGGGTTCTGACCGGGCCGCGTGGCCAGTGCGTCAAGGACGGCGCCGTACTGACGGACGGCGCGGCCATCGTCGCCGCGGGGCCCCGCGCCGCTGTCGAGCCGCTGGTGCGCGACGGGGCGCGGCGCTGTGCGCTGCCCGACGCCACGGTGCTGCCCGGCCTCATCGATGCCCATGTCCACCTGGTCTTCGACGCGAGCAAGGACCCCGTGGCCGTCCTGGACGCCCACGACGACCGCACGCTGATGGCCGCGATGGAGGAGCGGGCGCGCCAGTTCCTGCACAGCGGCGTGACCACCGTGCGCGACCTGGGCGACCGGGGGCGCCTCACCCTGCGGCTGCGCGAGGCGATCGCCGGCGGCGCCGTGCCAGGCCCCCGGATCGTCGCCGCCACCACACCGCTGACCACCAAGGGCGGCCACTGCTGGTTCCTCGGCGGAGAGGTCGACGGCGAGGACGAGATCCGTGCCCTGGTACGCCGCAACGCCGAACTGGGCGCCGACGTCATCAAGGTGATGGCCACCGGCGGCGGCCTCACCCACGGCGGCCCCGCCACCTGGCAGGCCCAGTTCGGCGCCCCCGAGATCCGTGCCGTCGTCCGCGAGGCGCACCGGGCCGGGCTGCCGGTCGCCGCGCACGGACACGGGACCGCCGGGATCGTGGCCGCCGTGATGG
Organism: Streptomyces sp. NBC_01381; assembly: GCF_026340305.1. NCBI lineage: Bacteria > Bacillati > Actinomycetota > Actinomycetes > Kitasatosporales > Streptomycetaceae > Streptomyces > Streptomyces sp. NBC_01381. The sequence continues at coordinate 292,912 of NZ_JAPEPI010000004.1, forward strand.
CCGGCGTCGACACCATCGAGCACTGCACCTGGATGACCCGCAAGGGCCTCGACCTGCGCGAGGACGTCCTGGACGCCATCGTCGCCAAGGGCATCCGGATCTGCCCCACCGTCAGCCCCAACTGGCGGATGCTGCCCATGTTCTTCGGCGCCGAACGGGCCAAGGCGATGTTCGACCAGGTGCGGACCATGGCGGAACACGGCGCCCGCCTGATCGCGGGGACGGACGCGGGAGTCCAGCGCGCGGGCTGCGACGGCCTGGCCCAGAGCCTCGGCTTCTACCAGCACCTGGGCATCGAACCGGAGCGCGTCATCGACATGGCCACCACGGAGGCCGCCGACGCCCTGGGCATCGCCGACCACGTCGGACGCCTGACGACCGGCTACCGGGCCGACCTGATCGCGGTGCGCGGAGACCCGCTCAAGGGCGTGGAGGCCCTGGGGGACGTACGACTGGTGATGGCGGAAGGCAAGATGGTGGACCGTGACTGAGAACAAGACGCAGCCTTTAGAGCAGCCCATAGACAAGATGCAGTCCATGGACGGGGCCACGAAGCCCGTTCAGGCCCTGCTGGTCGTCGACATGCAGTCCGCCTTCGTCTCCGGCGACGGCGCCGTACCGGAAGCGGCCCGCGTCCTCGACCGTACGAACGACCTCATCACGCGGGCCCGCGCCGCAGGCGCCCTCGTCATCCAGCTGCAGAACGACGGCGAGCCGGGGTCCGTCGACGAACCCGGCACTCCCGGCTGGCAGATCCACCTCCCCGTGGACACGGACCGGGGCGAGACCGTGCTGTGCAAGACCATCGACGACGGCTTCGAGGAGACCGGGCTCGAAGAGCTGCTCACGGATGCGGGCGTGCGCGACCTCGCCATCTGCGGGGTGCAGTCCGAGATGTGCGTCCTCGCGACCGCGCGCACCGCCCTCGAACTCGACTTCCGCGTCGTCATGCCGCACGACGCGCACGCGACGTACGACATCCCCGCCGCGGAGGGAATCAGCGACACGGTCCCGGCGGCGATGGTGTCGCGGGTCGCCGAATGGGCCCTCGGCGACGAGGTCGAGATCGTCGCGAGGGCCCAGGACGTCGACTTCACCAAGCCGTAGACGTAGACGTAGATGTAGACACTGGCAGGGGGAGCGGGATCAGCGGGCGGTGTAGCCGCCGTCCACCAGGTGATAGCTGCCGTGGATGAACGAGGCGCTCCGAGAGCAGGAAGGCGATCAGCTCGGCGACCTCCTCGGCGTGACCGAGGCGGCCCGCCGGGTGCAGGGAGACCAGCGCGTCGTACGCCTCCTTGTCCATGTTCTGCAGGAGCGGGGTCTCGATGAAGCCCGGGCCGACCGCGTTCACGCGGATGCCCTTGGCCGCGTACTCGGCGGCGGCCGTCTTCGTGAAGCCCACGACGCCGTGCTTGGCGGCGACATGGGCGGGGGAGCCCGCGAAGCCGACGGAGCCGAGGATCGAGGCGACGTTGACGATGGCGCCGCCGCCCGCGGCCTCCAGGGCGGGGAGTTCGTGGCGCATCGAGTAGAAGACGCCGTCCAGATTCGTGCGTACGACGCGGTTGTAGACGTCGATGTCGTACTCACCCGTCGGCTTGCTCTCCCCGCCGATGCCAGCGTTGTTGACCGCGAGGTCGAGCCCGCCGAACGTGTCGACGGCGAACTTCACGGCGGCCTCGACCGACGCCGGCTCGGTGACGTCCACGGCGACCGCGGCGGCCTTGATGTCCTCCGCGAGCAGCTGCGCGGCGGCCTTCTCGGCGCCCTCGGCGTTGTAGTCGGCGATGACGACATTCGCTCCGCCCCTGCCGACGCGACGGGCCGTGGCCAGGCCGATGCCCGAGGCGGCGCCGGTGATCAGAGCGGTCCCGCGAGGGCGGCCTCCCCGGTGAGGACGTCGTAGGCCCGCTCCACATGCGCGGCGAGGTCCTCGTCGTCCGCGTGCCCGCCGCGCGCCCAGCTGCGCAGGGCGGCGGTCAGCACCCCGGCGGCGGCGCCGACGATCACGGCCGGGCGCTGGTCCCGGACCGGTTCGGTGCCGAGCCGGTCGGCGATGATCCGGACGGATTCGTCCTGGGCGTCGACCCGGACGCGTTCGTACGCGGCGAACAGCGCAGGTTCCGTGTCGACGAGCGCGAGGAGCGCCCGCGTCCGGGGGCGGCGGTGCCATCCCGGCGTCTCGGGATCGGCGAGCCAGTCCTGGACGGCCGCCCGGTAGGCGGCCAGCGGGGGCTCGTCGGCGGGGCGGGTGCGCAGGGCCGCGTTGATGCGGTCGCCGTCGGCGCGGGTGAAGTCGAGCGCCGCGGCCTCCTTGCCGCCGAAGTGGCGGCTGAAGGTGCGGCGCGTGACGTCGGCGCGCTCGGCGATGGCCTCGACCGTGACGGCCGCGAGGCCGTGCTCCAGGATCAGGTCGATCGCCGCGTCGGCGAGCGCCTCCCGCGCCTGCCGGGCCTTGCGCTGCCTGCGGTCCTCGCCCGCCCGGCCGGGGGCCGGTGCGCGGGGTGTCGAATCCGTGGATTCCGTGGACTTCGTCGCCTTCATGTCTTCGACTGTGCACCCGTCGCGTCCCAATGGGACATCTGTCCCGGAGGGACTTGAGAGGGATTTAAGAGGGGCTTACGAGGGTTTCAACGCGGGGTCCAGATCGAAGATGCCGTACCCGAATCCCCGCGCCGTGACGGCGCCGCCCTCCGCCTCCACGCCGTCCGCCTCCAGGGCGCGCGGCGCCGTACCGGCCACGAGCCCGGTGGTGAACGTCGCGGGCGCGCTGCGCGGATTGACCACGACGAGGAAGCGCCCGCCCCGGAGGTACACGAACGGATAGCCGCTGTGCAGCACCTCCACCGAGCCGTCCGGGCCCAGCTCGGGGGCGGCTTTGCGCAGCGCGATCAGGCGGCGTACGAGATGCAGCAGCGAAGTGCCGTCGGCGCGCTGGGCCGCGACGGTGGGCCGCCGCGGATCGGGGTCGACGGGGAGGTAGAGGCGCTCGGCCGGGGCGGTGGAGAAGCCCGCGGTGGGGCCGTCGTTCCACTGCATGGGGGTGCGCGATCCCGCCCGGTTGTAGTGCGGGCCGAGCACGCTGCCCTCGGTGTCGGGCAGGCCGGGGAGGTAGCGCATGCCGATCTCGTCGCCGTAGTAGATCGCCGGGAGCGTGGGCCAGGTGAGCTGGAAGGCGAACGCCGCGGGGAGCTGTTCGGCGGTGCGCGGACCGCAGTTGAGGCGCGAGAAGTCGTGGTTGGAGGTGGGCAGCGAGATGTGCCCGGCGTCGCCGATGGCCGCGCTGGCCGCCCGCCACGCCTCGACGAACGTATCGGGGGAGCCCCGGCCGCTCGGGTCGAAGAACGGGTCGACCGGATCCCAGGCCTCGGAGTCGGTGCCCGCGCGGTTGTTCCACAGCGAGCGCAGCGGCCTGCCGTCGGTGGGACCGCCGAACTGGAGGAAGAAGTCGGCGTGGAACCCGGCGGGGACGGACACCGCCGGATCGCCCCACTCCGACAGGAGCACCGCCTCCGGATGCGTGGTGTCCAGCCAGCCGCGCAGCTCGGTCCACACCGCTGCCGTGGCGCTGCGGTCCGGGTCGTCCTTGACCAGCGAGTGCGCCATGTCGACCCGGAAGCCGGCGAGGCCGAGCCGCAGCCAGTGGTGCATGACGTCGCGCAGCGCGGCGCGGTTGGCGCGCGGACCGTCGGCGTCGACCCGCTGCCGCCACGGCTCGGCCGGATCGAGGCGGGCGTAGCCGAAGTTGAGGGCGGGCTGGGAGTCGAAGAAGTTCGGCAGATACGCGCCCGGGCGGGACCCCGGCGACCGTACGAAACCGTCCGGGCAGCCGTCGGGCGCCCAGATGTAGCGGTGGTCGTCCGGGTCGTCGGCGGACGCGGTGAACCACGGATGCCGGTCGGAGGTGTGACCGGCGACCAGGTCGAGGAGGACCCGGATGCCGCGCCGCCCCGCCTCGTCCACGAGCTTGGCCAGGTCGTCTTCGGTGCCGTAGCGGGGCGCGACGGAGAGGTAGTCCGCGACGTCGTACCCGGCGTCGCGGAACGGCGAGGCGAAGCAGGGATTGATCCAGACGGCGTCGATCCCGAGCCAGGCCAGGTGGTCGAGGTGCTCGGTGATGCCGTTGAAGTCACCGATCCCGTCGCCGTCGGAGTCGGCGTAGGACTGCGGATAGATCTGGTAGAAGACGGCGTCGGAGAGCCAGGCGGGGGCGGGGCGGAACGAAGTCATGGACGGGGTGCAGCCTTTCCCTCGTAGGTGTGCGGCGCGGCGGAAGCGGGCTCAGCCCTGTCAGGCCGCGGGGCTCAACTGCTGGATGAGCAGAAGAAACTGAGGCCGTCTCCGCCGTGTCGTGCCGAAGGCGCGGTGCGCTTGTCTCGTTCATGGCCAGGGTAGGTCCGCACGGTGCTGTCCTTACCCGAGTACACCCCGCCGCTGAGCGACCGCTTCGCCGTCGACGGCTATCTGCGACTGCCCTCGCTCATCCCGCCCCCTCTTCTGGAGGATCTGACGCGTGAGGTGCAGCGGCTCGAAAAGCTCGCCGTGCGCCGGGACTTCACCATGGCGTCGATGGACGATTCGCCCCGCCACATGACCACCCTCGGCGGTCACACCATCGACGAGGAATCCACCCTGATCCCGGGCCTCTACCGCGACCAGGAGCTCCTGACCTGGCTCGGCCGGGTCGCCGCCCTGCCCGCGGTCGAGGTCGCCGACCCCCTTGAGCGGCACGTCCTGAACATCCTGCACCGGCCCGGCGACACCCATGGCGCCCACACCGACGACTACCCCCTGGCCCTCGTGCTGTTCATCGAGGCCCCCGCCGACCCGGCCGACGGCGGCCTCCTGCACTACACCACCCGGACCAGCGCCCTCGACGCCCTGCACGCCACCGCCGCCCACGCCCACCACCGGCGCGGCGACGGCTACCTCCTGCGGGCCGACACCAGCGCCCACCGTGTCACCGCACTGAGCCGGCCCGGCGTCCGCCGTACCGTGCTGAACTTCGCCTACACCACGCCTGACCGGCAGCGGGCGCGGACACCCTCCGCCTCCCAGCTGTACGCGCCCTAGAGAGGCAGCGCGCACACGGCCATGGGGGCCGCGAACGGATCGCCCGCCAGGCGCAGTTGGCCCTTCGCGCCGACATGGAAGACGCTCACCGAACCCGACTTCTGGTTCGCCGCGAACAGCAGTCGCTGCGACGGCGAGAAGGCGATGTGTCGGGGGAAGTCGCCGCCGACGGGCACCGTGTCGAGCAGCCGCAGCCGGGCGCCGCCCGCCTCGATCGCGTACCGGGTCAGGCTGTTGTGCCCGCGATTGGCGAGGAAGGCGAAGGCGCCGTCGCGCGTGACGAGCAACTGCGCCGGATAGCTGGTGCCTTCGCCCGTGCCCGTGGACTGCGGCTCACCCGGAGTCAGCCGCCCACTGGCGGGGTCGTACGCGCAGACGGCCACTGTGTTGTCCACCTCGTTGGCGACGTAGGCGAACCGCCCCGAGGGGTGGAAGGTGAGGTGCCGCGGCCCCGCGCCGGGACGGAGCGTGGCGTACGAGACCTGTGTCAGCTTGCCCGCCTTCGTGTCGAGGCGGTAGCTGTACACGGCGTCGGTGCCGAGATCGACGGCGAGGACATGCCCGCCGTCCGGGCTCGTCACGATCTGATGGGCGTGCGGCCCCTCCTGCCCCGGACCGGGCGGGGGACTGGAGTGCGTGACGACATCGGTCAACTCGCCAAGCGCACCCGAGGGTTGGACGGGATGGACGGCCACGCTCCCGGAGAGGTAGTTGGCGCTGAGCAGCCAGCGCCCGCCCGGGTGCACGGACAGATGGCAGGGCCCGGCGCCACCGGTGCCGCGCGAGCCCACGACTTCGGGGCCCGCGGGCGAGAGCGCGACCGCGGTCACACCGCCCTGCTCCTGCTCGTTGACGGCGTACAGGGTGCTGCCCGATGGGTGCAGGCAGAGGTAGGAGGGATCCGGTACGCCGGTCAGCGTCCCGGTGGCGGTGATACGTCCCGTGGCGTCGTCGTACGTCGCGAGACCCAGGCCGGTGCCGCCGCCGGGCTGGGTGGTGTACGTACCGAGAAAGAGCGGCCGAGTCCGGCGCTGCGGACGTCGGGGCGACAGGGCGGCGGCGGTCTGCGACGAGGAGAGGGCGGTGGCTGCGGCCGTGGCGGCGACGGCTCCGATGAACCCGCGCCGACCCCAGCCGTGCGCCCCGGGCCGCCCGTCGGACCCACTGCTCATGCCTGCCTCCATGCCCGCTCCTCATGTTCCTCATGTGACGGTGGTGACGCGTGTGACAGACACAGTGCTGCCCGGAAGGCCCATGGACAAGAGGTGCAACCTGAGTTGCGTTCTGCGCAACGGGCGGGGGCGGCTCAGAGGCTCGTGTCCCGGTGCGTGGCGCGGCCGTCGAGGACCGTGAGCAGGACCGGCAGATCCGGCAGATCGGTGGCGCCGGTGGTGAGCGGGTTGTCGGCGAGGACGGTCAGGTCGGCGCGGAAGCCGACGGCGAGCTGCCCGGCCTCGTGCTCATCGCCCGCCGCGTGAGCGGCGTTCACCGTCATGGCCTGCAGCGATTCCAGCGCCGACAGGGCCTGCTCGGGGCCGTGCGGCGGCCGGCCGAGGTCACGGCTCGGGCGGCGGTGGCGGGCGCCCGCCATGACACCCAGCGGCGGGTAGGGGGCGATGGGCCAGTCGGAGCCCAGGACGACCGTGGCGCCGGAGTCCCACAGATCGCGGCAGCGCCAGGCGCGCGACGCCCGCTCCTCGCCGAGACGGCGCGACCAGTTGTCGGTGTGGTCGGCCCGGGTGAAGTCGCAGCAGTGCGTGGGCTGCATGGACGCGATGACGCCGAGCTCGGCGAACCGGGCCAGGGTGTCGTCGGGCACCGTCTCGATGTGCTCGATCCGGTGCCGGACGGCGCGCTCCCCGGTGGCCCGCGCCTTCTCCACGGCGTCGAGGGCATGCCGCACGGCCGCGTCACCGATGGCATGCGTGGCGGTGGGCACCCCCGCCCGGTGGAGCTCGCCGATGACGTGGGTGTAGGCGGCGGGATCGGGCCAGAAGGCGTGCGTGGACTCGC